>JAYVML010000028.1:0-7782 GCA_043758955.1 Novosphingobium sp.
CCAGCCGATTTCGACAACTTCCTCGCGATGCTGGTTAATCTGGGGGCATCCGGCCACACCCGCGTGATGAGCGAGGCGGCGGTGCGGATGGGGACTTCGAACCTGCTCCCCGCCGCCGCCGATCTGACCGGCACCTGGGTCGCCGGTCAGCAGTTCGGCGCGGGCGGGATCGTCGGCACCGGCAAGGATGAGGGACTTTACGGCTGGTCAGGCGCCGCCGGGACCATCGGCTTTGCGCAGATGAAACTTGGCCTGCGCAGCAGCCTGTATGTCCAGTATATGCCGCAGGACAAATTGCCGATCCTCAAGGAATTTCCCAAGGCGGTTGGCGCTGATCTGACTGCGATGGCAGCGAAACGGGCATGACCGCCAGCGCGATTGCCTTCGCCGGGGCTGGGCTTGACCGGGCGGATCATATCCGCGCCGATCCGGCGGCGCTGGCTGCATTGATGGATTGGCGCGCGCGGCTGCTGCGGCTCGATGGGCTTGATCCGGTGATCGATCCCGACGGGCAGCTGACCTGGGGTACGCTGGCCGATGCCGCGCCCGACAGCGAACTGGTGTTCCTTGGGCTGGCGCAGGGCAAAGCATGCTTTGCCGAAGTTTCACCGGGGCTGATCGGCAGCGTTGCCCCGGCGAACCCACGGCTGTGGGGGGCGATGGCGGCGCTCGATGGCGCGGAGCTAGCGACTTATGGCGCGGCCCGCGCGCTGGTCGATTGGCACGCGCGGCACCGGTTCTGCGCGCGCTGCGGCGGGGCCACGGTGCTGGCCAAGGGCGGCTGGCAGCGCAATTGCGGCAATGCCGTCTGCAAGGCCGAACATTATCCCCGGGTCGATCCGGTCACGATCATGCTGGTCGAGCATCACGGCAAGGTTCTGCTTGGCCGCCAGCCGCGCTTTCCGCCCAAACGCTTTTCCGCGCTGGCCGGGTTTGTCGAACCGGGCGAAAGCATCGAAGAAGCGGTCGCGCGGGAGATTCACGAAGAAGCCGGGCTGATCGTGCGCGATGTGAGCTACGTCGCCAGTCAACCGTGGCCGTTCCCGTCCAGCCTGATGATCGCTTGCCATTCCTATACCGACGCGCCCGCGATCACGCTTGACACGACCGAACTCGACGAGGCCGACTGGTTCACCCGCGACGAAGTGATGGCGGCGATGGCGGGCGACGAGACCGCGCGGTTCATCGCCCCGCCGCCGTTCGCGATCGCGCATCACTTGCTCAAATGGTGGCTTGAACAATGACTCAACCGAAGAAACTGACGATCGATATTTACTCGGATGTGATGTGCCCGTGGTGCATCATCGACTACTCGCAGTTGCAAAAAGGACTGGCGGCGCTGGAGGGTGAGATTGAGGCCGAGGTGCGCTGGCTGCCGTTCGAACTTAACCCCGATATGCCGCCCGAAGGCGAGGAGAGCGTGGCCCACATCGCTCGGAAATATGGCCGGACCACCGAACAAGCCAAGGCGGGGCGCGACCAAATGCTCGGGATGGGCGAACGAGCCGGCTATTCGTTCGCTTACACCGGTGCAGGCGAGCCACCTCCTTCGCTGCTGCGCAACACCTTTGCCGCGCACAAGCTGCTCAAATGGGCGCTGATTGAGGGCGGCGCGGCGGTGCAGAACCGGCTTAAACTGGCGCTGTTCGATGCCCATTTCCAGCAGCGCCGCGATGTTTCAGATGCGGACGTGCTGGTCGAACTGGCCGCCGCGCAAGGGCTCGATCCCGCTGGTGCGCGCGCCGCGCTGACCGACGAGGCGCTGGGCGTGATCGTCAAGCGCGAGGAAGCGCAGGCCTATGACCTGAATGTCACCGGGGTTCCGGCGATGCTGATCCAGGGCAAATACATGATCCCCGGCGCGCAGGAGCCCGAGGTCTATGTCAATGCGCTACGCCGAGTGGTCGCGCGCGAGCTCTAGATCGGCAAACAAGCCCTCGCTCAGCCACTGCGCGAACCAGCCGCCAAACACGGCAGGATCGCCCGCGCGCTGGGCCGCGTCGCCAAACAGCTCGCCATCCGCGAGGCATTCCAGCGCGGCGAATTCGGCCGGGCCCAGCACCCGGTAATGCGGCGAGAAGCCTTTGCGCCAGACCACCAGCACGCCGGGTAAGACCGGTTGCAGCGTGAACTCGGCAGGATGGTCGCCGTTCATGGCCTGCCACAATCCTGCGCAGTCCTGCGCAACGGTCCGCGCCGTATAGCCCGTCGCCATGGTCAGCCGCACGCGCTCCCAGTCGGCATCGGCCAGCCCGGCGCTGACCAGCGCCTGCGCGGTCAATTCGGGCCGATCAGGCGCGGTGAAGGCTTGATGCATCTGCCATTCCAGCCAGGCCAGTTCGGGCACTTCGGGATCGCCCGCAAACAGCTCGGCCAGAACTGCCGGAAAGCGGTCGCCATAGCTGTCGAGGGTCCAGTCGGTTGGCGGATGCGCGATGATGTAGTGACACGCGGCGGCGGTGAACGCCGCTTCGCCGGTCCAGCGCCTGGTGCGTTCATAGCTGGTTTCGAGCGCCGCGATCAGGCGGCTGCGGTAAGCGCTCTGATAGATGGCCATGCCCAGCGAGCTGGGCGCGGCGGCCTCGTCGGTGGCACTGATTTCGGCGTAGAAAGCCTGCTGGCGCAGCGCGAGGCTCATGCCGGCACCGATGCGGCGGCGCGCGCCAGATCGAGCTCGGCCAGCAGTTCAGCCAGCGGCGGGATCGCATCGTCGCGCTCGATCATCGTCGCGCAGGGGCCGAAGCGGCGGACTGCCCGCTCGTACAGATCCCAGACTTCGGCGCAGACCGGCGCGTCGTGGGTATCAATCAGCATCCCCTCGGGCCCCTGGCTGTGCCCGGCCAGATGCATCTGGCGGACCCGGTCGGCTGGAATTCCGGCGATAAAGTCGTGCGGGTCGAACCGGTGATTGACGCTTGAGACATAGATGTTGTTTACATCGAGCAGCAGGTAGCACCCGGTGCGCTCGGTCAAGGCGGTCAGGAACTGCCACTCGGTGAAGCGGTTGTCGGGAAAACTAGTGTAGCTCGATGGATTCTCAACCAGCAGCGGGCGTTCGAGCACATCTTGCGCGTGCGCAATATTGGCGGCGCAAATGTCGAGCGCTTCCTCGGTATAAGGCAGCGGCAACAGATCGTGCGAATTGAACCCCGCCGGGCCGGTCCAGCACAGATGATCGGAGACCCACAAGGGGTCGATCCGCCGCGTCAGCGCTTTGAGTTCGGTCAGATAATCGGGGTTCAGGCCATGCGCCGACCCGAGCGAGAGCGAGACCCCGTGCATCGCCACCCGGTGACGTTCGCGCACTGCATCAAGTGTGTGCAGCGCGCGTCCGCCGCAGGCCATGAAATTTTCCGAAATGATCTCGACAAAATCGAGCGGCTGCGCCTGCGCCAGGACATCGCCGTGATGCTCTTTGCGCAAGCCCAGGCCAAAGCCGGTGAAGGGAGGGATCGTTTCGGACAACGCTCGCCAATTGGCAAAAGGGGTGGCCCGGCCGGACGGGAGGGGGAAAGGGCACCCGGGCGGGCCGAGGGCTGGATTACGACGCGGTAAGATCGCCGATAGTCCCGCCTTTGGTCAGGCAAGCGCCCGCAGCCAATGCTTTGAAGCCGTGGCCCTTGCATGCGTTCATGCCCTTGCATTCATGCGCAGTGGTCTTGCAGTCGCCGCTGCCCTTGCAGCTGTTGACGCCGTAGCAGTGCACGGTGTCAGCTTGGCCCAGTGCCATGCCGCTGCTGCCAGCGGGCGGGGTGGCCGCGCCAGCCAGCGCGGAAAAAGCGAAAGCGGCGGCAGTGGCGGCCAGGGTGGCTGAGGTTTTGAGGTTCGACATGAAATACTCTCCGCTGTTGAATAATGCCGTGGTGGCATGGGGAGTTTCGCCGCAGACCGAGCGCAAGTTACAGCGGGCCCAATTTAATCTTTTGGCGGCGGCGGTGTAACCCGATCATGCGCGCGGGCGAATTAACGGATACCTGCTGCAATGGCGGCCGGCTGATTTATCATTGGAGAACCCCATGTCCTCGACCAAAACCGCCGGCGCGATCGCCGCGCTCGCGCTGACCGCCATCGCAACGGTTGCTGCCACGAGCAGCCACGCTGCCCAGCCAATGGAAAAGTGCTTCGGCGTCGCCAAGGCTGGCAAGAACGACTGCAAGGCCGGCGCTGGCACCAGCTGTGCCGGTACCTCGACCCGCGATTATCAGGGCAACGCCTGGAAGCTGGTTCCGGCTGGCACCTGCCTGACCACCAAGACGCCCAAGGGCCACGGTACGCTAGCGCCGCAAGCATGAGCGCAGCCAGCGCTATAACCGCGCGGTACGATGCAGCGGTGCGCAGTCTCTCGGGCCGAGTGCCCGAGGGATTGGTGCTGCTGTTCGTGCGGGCGGTGCTGGGCGGGATCTTCTGGCGCTCGGGCCAGACCAAAGTGGCCGAGGGGACCTGGTTCCAGCTGACTGACAGCACCTATGAGCTGTTCCGCACCGAATATGCCGGGGTGCCTTTGCCCGCCGAGCTGGCTGCGGTAATGGCCAATGCGGCTGAACACGTGCTGCCGGCACTGCTGCTGGCCGGACTGTTCACGCGAGGTGCTGCGCTCGGCTTGCTGGGGATGACCATGGTGATCCAGATTTTCGTCTATCCAGATGCCTGGTGGCCTGAACATTCGCTTTGGATCGCCTTGGCCTTGATCCTGATCCTGCGCGGAGGCGGGATATTTTCACTCGATGCGCTGCTCACCCGGCAGCGCGGATGATCGCCGACGATACCAGTCTGACCCGCCTGGCGGGGCTCGCCCAACGCGGCGACAAGGCGGCCTATGCGGCCTTGCTGGGAGCCGCGCGGCACTGGCTGGTGCGCTATTACCGGCGCCGGGTGACCCCATGTCAGCTCGACGATCTGGTGCAGGAAACCCTGCTGTCGGTGCACCGCAAGCTCGCCAGTTATGAGCCAAGCCGGCCGTTTGCCCCGTGGCTGGCCGCGATCGCGCGCTACCGGTTCATCGATCACTTGCGGCAGGTCTATCGCCGTGCCGAAGACGAGCTTGACGCGGATTTTCAGGCCATCGATTCAGATGAACCCGGAATTGTCGCGCGGATCAGCCTGGAGCGGTTGTTCGAAGCGCTGTCTGCGCCGCAGCAGCGAGCGATCGAACTGGTCAAGATTTCCGGCATGTCGATCAGCGAGGCTTCAGCCAGTACTGGCCAAAGCGAATCGCTGATCAAGGTCAATATCCACCGAGGCATCAAACGCCTCGCCGCACTTGTTGAACGAGGCTGACGCGATGCCCGATAAAACCGAACACCTGATCGCTGGTCTGGTCGATGACTTGATGCCAGTAGCGCCGCTACGCAAACGTCGCGGGATGATGCTGGCGGTGCTGACGCTTATCGCAGGTGTGGTTGGCATGACCGTGCTGTTCGGCCTGCGCGCCGATCTGCGCGTGGGCCAGCCGGATGCAATGGTGCTGATCAGCGGGGGTCTGTTCCTGGTGCTGGCGCTGGCGTCTTGCTGGGCGGTGGTCGATATGGCGCGGCCTTACGTGGGGGTCCGCCGCGAAGGCTGGGGCTGGACCGCGCTGATGGCCGGAGTGTTACCGGTTGCCGCGCTGGTGCTGTTGGCGGTGAGTTGGCTGCATGGTGAGCCTTCGGAACTGGAGCTTGACGGGTTGACTTGTCTGGGCTCTGGCCTCGGTTGGGGCTTGCTGACTGCGGCTGCGCTGGTCTGGTGGTTGCGCCGCGGCGCGCCCTCACGGCCAGAGCGAGCTGGACTGCTGGCCGGCGTGGGAGCGGGCGCGGCGGGCGTGTTTGCGGTGACGCTTTATTGCCCGCACAATGATCTGGTCCACATCGGGGTGTGGCACGGGTTGACTGTGGTGCTGGCGGGGCTGCTGGGCCGTCTGGTAATTCCCAAATTGATCGCTTGGTAAGCTAGACCAGCCCCAGCCGCGCGAGAGCACCAGCCAGTTTGCCGGGCATTACGTCTCCCGCCACTTCGCCATCGGCCAGGTCGCGCGGGGCGTCTTCGTCCGCCAGATAGCGCCAGCCTTGGTGCGCGCGTTTGGGCACCGGGTAAACGTCGATCAGTTGGGTGGAAATGACGATGTGCGTGCGACCGCCCTCGGCTTCCTCGAAGCGCAGAATTTCGCTGCGGGCGACCAACTGGTGTTTGTAGACCCAGTAGAGCGAGCCGCCCGGGGCAATTTCTCCTGCGCGTTTGGGTAGATAGCGCGTGGTCAGCCGCGCCTCGTCGCCGCGGTTGGCAAACCAGGAATGCAGTTCTTCCATCGACTGCGCGCCATAGGCGACCTTCGTCAGATGAAGCGGCACAGCAGCGCTATCCGGCCAAGCCAGCCAGCGCGGCGAGACCCAGGAAACAGAAGAATCCAAGCACGTCGGTCATCATGGTCACAAATACCGCTGAAGAGACTGCCGGATCAATCTTGAACCTGTCGAGCGCAAGTGGAATCATGATCCCCGACAGTCCGGCGTTGATATTGTTGATCAGCATCGCCGCGGCCATGACCCAACCCAGTGTTGGGTTGTGGTAGAGTAGGGCCACACCAAGTCCGGTAGCAATTCCCAGCACGGCACCGTTGGCGAGCGCGATCGTCAACTCACGCAGGATCATTCGCACCGTGTTGCTGTCAGTCAGCTGATTGGTCGCCAATGCACGGACCACCACCGCCAGCGTCTGCGTTCCGGCATTCCCGCCCATCCCCGAAATAATACCCATTAGCACCGCGAGTACCGCAAACTTGGAAATCTCGGCCTCGAATTGCCCAACCACGCCAGCAGCGAGGATCGCGGTGCCAAGGTTTATGAACAACCAGAATAACCGGGTGCGGATTGTAAGGTGGATTGGCTCGTTGATATCACCATCGCCCGCGCCAGAGAGCGCCAAAGCGTCCTCACCCGCTTCTTCCTGGATGATGTGGACCACGTCATCGACGGTAATCTGGCCGACCAACCGCCCATATTCGTCGACTACAGCGGCCGAAATCAGCGCGTATTTCTGGAACCGCAGCGCGACTTCTTCTTGGTCCATGTTGACTGGAATCAGAGATTGCTCGCGGGTCATCACATCCGTCAATGCGATGTGCCTCGGCGTGCGCAGGATCCAAGAGAGCGCGCAGGTGCCAACCGGATGGTAGCGCGCATCGACGATGAATATTTCCCAGAATTCGTTGGCAAGCTCTTCGCTTTCGCGCAAAAAGTCGATCAGATCGCCAACACTCATATGTTCGGGCACCGCAACGAATTCACGGCTCATCAGGCGGCCAGCGGATTCCTCGGGGAAAGCCAGTGCGGTTTCGATCGCGGCCCGATCCTCGGGCTCCATCTCTGCCAGCACGGCCTGCTGGTCATGCTCATCGAGGTCTTCGAGCATTGCCACCGCATCATCGGTGTCGAGCTGTTCGGCAATGTCGGCAACTTCGCCAGCGGGCAGCGATTCGACCAGCAGCTCGCGCACGTGATCGTTAAGCTCGGCGAACACCTCTCCGCCCATCAGGTCGGTGATTGCTTTTGAAAGCGCCAGCCGCTCATCGGCGTCGATCAGTTCGAACAGATCGGCGATGTCAGCCGGGTGCAACGGTTCGACCAGGTTATAAACCCGCTCGTCCTCGCCCGCATAAAGCGCCGCTTGAACCCGCCTGACGAAATTTTTCGTAAGCGTGTTTTCGTCATCGAGCCGGTCCGCCGCGTGCACCTCCGGCACCGCTTCGCCAGCGTCGTCGATACGTTCAGACAGGAGTTCCTCGGAAGTCATCGGGGCCGGTCTAGG
>JAYVML010000029.1:0-14027 GCA_043758955.1 Novosphingobium sp.
CGTTGACACACCCCTGCAGGACGGTTCAGTTAGCCCGTAGTGAATTTTGTCCCGTTAGGGGACAGCGTGGAGTTGGGGCGATGCGCCAGGCCGGAGAACCGTCAGTCGAGGAAATCCTCGAATCGATCAAGAAAGTGATTGCGCGCGACAATCGCACGGGTGCTGCCGATGAACGGCGTGAGCGCGAAGAGCGCGGGTTGGCAGGCGATGCAGCCGGTCATCTGCGCGGTGCTGCTCAGGACGATGTGCTCGATCTGGCAGCAATCGGCGCGTACATCGAGGACGAGGAAGCCGAAGCTGATGCTGCGCATCATGCTGGGGCCGAAATGGCTGTGAGCGACAATCCACTGGTCGGCTCAGAGACGGTTAGTTCGATTAGCGAATCGCTGGCCGCGCTGGCCATGCTGGCACAGCCGTCCGCTTCGCCGCAAATCGTTCGGTCTGGCGAAACCTCGCTCGAAGGGATGGTCCGCGATCTGCTGCGCCCCGAACTGGCTGAGTGGCTCGAGCAGCACCTGCCGGCGCTCGTGGAAAAGCTGGTCGCAACCGAAATCGCGCGGATCGTCGGCAAGAAAGGCTAGAAAGCGTGTTCGCGCACCGCTAGCCCCAGACGCATGGTCTTTCCCGAAGAGAACCACCGGGTGCCCAAGCCCAAGGATTCGGCGCAACGCCATGGAACAGTGTTTTCGTGGTTAGCGCGCTATCTGAAGCCGGGCAGCTGACCTCGATATGCCGCGACCCGATCCCGCCCTGCTCGAGCCAGCCCGCTATCCGTTCACACATACCGTGACCACGCGGTTTGCCGACGTCGATCCCAACCAGCATCTTAACAATGTGGCGCTGGCCGCAATGATGGAAGATGCGCGGGTGCGCTTCAACCAAGCGATCGGGCTGAACGTGAAGATGGGCGAGCGCCGCGCGATGGTCGCCAGCGTTGGCATGGAATATTTGGCGCAGGGGCATTTTCCCCAGCCGGTTGGTGCGCATTGCGGGATCGAACAGGTTGGCCGCACCAGCTGGTCGATCGCCCAATTACTCACGCAGGATGGGCAGGCGGTGGCCTTTGCCCGTTCGGTTATCGTGGCCATTGTCAATGACCGGCCAGCTCCAGTCCCGGGCGATTACCGCGAACTGTTTGTTCACTGGAGCTTGCAACAATGACCGTTAAGCCCACCGAGCTGGCCAAGGCCCGAGCCGCGCTGACCAAGACTGGCGGCGATCAGATCCGCCGGCATATTTTCCTGTGCGCGGAGTCTGAGAAGGGGGAGTGTTGTTCGCGCAGCGTCGGCACCCCGGCGTGGAAATACCTCAAGAAAGCGCTTAAACTGCGCGGGCTGGAGCAGCGGATCGCGCGGACCAAGGCCGATTGCCTGCGGATCTGCGCTGCCGGTCCGATCGCAGTAGTCTGGCCGGAGGGCGTCTGGTACCATTCGTGCACCGAAAGCGTGCTCGAACGGATTGTCGAAGAACACCTGGTCGGCGGCGTGCCGGTTGAGGAATTCAGGCTTTACCCCGAAAACCGTGAAGTCCCGAGCGGCTGATTCGCCAAACACGCCGGTTCGTGGCATCCTTGCGGAATCGTATTCAACCGGGAGAGTTGTCGTGACGATTGCGCGCTTGATCGAAGGCCGAAGCGGCGAAATTGTAAGCTGCGAGGCATCAGCCAATGTCGGAGAAGCGGTCAAAATTCTAGCCGAGAAGCGGATCGGCGCACTGCCGGTTTACCAGGACGGCAAGATCGCCGGAATCTTCTCAGAGCGCGATGTGGTGTACCAGCTCGCCGCACACGGCCCCGCCATGCTCGATAAAACGGTGGGCGAAGTGATGACCTCGCCGCCGATCACGATTGAGAAAAGCAGCGGGGTCCTCGATTCGCTTGCCTTGATGACGCGGCGACGCATTCGCCACTTGCCGGTGGTCGAAGGCGGGGAGGTTTGCGGGTTCGTTTCAATCGGCGACCTGGTCAAATATCGGATCGAAGCAATCGAGGCTGACGCCCAGGCAATGCGCAGCTACATCCAGAGCGCGTGACGCGGCCTTGCTGATAACCGGACGAGCGCTTACATTGAGGGCATGGACGCTCCCACCCTGCCCACGATGACCCTCAGCCCGTCGGCCGCAGCACGGGTGGCAGTTATTGCCAGCAAACAGGGCAAGCCCGCGATATTGCGGCTGTCCGTCGAAGGTGGCGGCTGCTCGGGGTTCCAGTACAAGTTCGGATTGGCCGATGCGCCCGAAGGCGATGATCTGGTGGTCGAACAAAACGGCGTGCGGCTGCTGGTTGATGCGATAAGCCTTGATCTCGTCGCGGGGTCCGAGGTCGATTACATCGAATCGCTGGGCGGGGCGGCCTTCAAAGTCACCAATCCAAATGCGGCTTCGGGCTGCGGCTGTGGCTCGTCCTTCGCGATCTGATGAAGATCGCCACTTACAACATTAACGGGATCAAGGCGCGGCTGCCGCGCTTGCTCGAATGGCTAAGCGAAACCCGGCCTACGGTCGCGTGTCTTCAGGAAATCAAAACGCAGGACGAAGGCTTCCCGGCCGACGAGTTCGAGAAACTGGGTTACCACGCGATCTGGCACGGCCAAAAAGGCTTCAACGGCGTTGCGATTCTGGCCGATGGTCAGACCCCGATCGAGGTGCAGCGCGGGCTGGCGGGGGAGCCCGAGGACGAGCATTCGCGCTATCTCGAAGCTGACGTTGCCGGGGTGCGGGTCGCTTGCATTTACCTGCCCAACGGTAACCCGCTTCCGGGCCCGAAGTTCGATTATAAGTTGCGCTGGATGGGACGGCTCCGCGTGCGGATGGCAGCGATCGCGGCACAGGAAGTTCCGGCCATCGTGCTGGGCGATTACAACGTGATCCCGCGCGATAACGACGTCTGGTCTCCCGCCGCCATGGCTGCCGACGCGCTCATGCAGCCCGCATCGCGCGATGCCTATGCCCGGTTGCTGGCGGATGGCTGGACCGATGCGCTGGGCACGCTCAATCCGCAAGGCGGGGTTTGGACCTTTTGGGATTACCAGGCGGGGGCTTGGCAGCGCGATCACGGTTTCCGCATCGATCACGCGCTGCTTTCACCCGAGCTGGCCGACCGGCTAGTTGCCGCAGGTGTCGATAAAGACCACCGGGCGCGCGAAAGAGCTAGCGATCACGCGCCGGTGTGGTTTGAATTTGCAGAGTGAAATAAGTCGGGCGAACCTGCGACTCGCCGCGAAATTAGCTTACCGGAAAAACACATGGTTCTCGATCCGACCCACACGCTTCAGGCGCCAGCCGGGGCTGACGTAAGCAGCGTGGAAATAGAGCGCACCTTCAACTGGGCTGCGCCAAGTGCCCGAATGCGCGATTTGGGCAATGGCCACGGCATTCTTCCACTGGCGTGAAGTTCGAGCGATGCCGGGCATCGAAGCGCCGCGCACGAACGAGAACTGCGAAGGCTGGTAGACCACGCCGCAATACGAGTTGGGAAAGCGGCCAGACTTGGAGCGCGCGACAATTACGCGTCCGACAGCGAGTTGACCCGTCAGTGATTCGCTTTTGGCTTCGAAATAGATCGCCCCGGCCAAGCAATTGAGCTCGCGCGAGAGATCGTATGGCTGGGGCTGCGCGGCCACCAGCGTGGCGAGCGATCCGGCGCGAATCTGCGGCACGTCTGCAGGAACCTCGGCCGTGACGGGCAAGTTCTGTGCGGTGGGAGTTTCATCTGTCTGCACGACACCAGGGACAGGAGTCGGCTGCGACGGAATCTGGAGGACCGGTGCTGCAGCGACGTTTGCTGCAACATTCTGCGCGGAGGCGCCCGAACCATTGGCGCTGAAGATAACTGTACCAATCATCGCGGCCACAGCAAACGCGCTGGCCCGGTGGAGCTTCTTACTCATTAATCGTCATTCTTGGGCGGTTGGCGCGCCTGACGCAGGATTGTTTGAAGCTGGTTGTGTTAACTTTGCCCCAAACCGGTGACCCTGCCGGCTGCCCCCCGACTGCGTGCTTGCGTACTGAGCCGTTTTGCTCAGCGCGCCGCCCACGCGTCAAAAGTTGGCCTCGCTTAGATTGTGCGGTGCAACAAAGTCAATTATTGGTTCCCGACAATCCGATGAAGCGTTCACCATTCACGATATCCAGTTCAATAATCCACAAATCAGGGTCCTGTTCCTGACGCCGCGCCAAATAATTATCAAAAATCTCTTTGTTATCAATCGCTTCAGACTGAGACAGCGTCCATTGTCGATCCCCATTTACGCTCGGCATGCGTTCGTAAACGCGCCGGTTTGAGCCGTTTTCCGCACAAACTATGATGATTGTCCCGGCCTCGCGTTCACCTTTGTGCAGCACGGCGGCAAATCCACCGGCGGCCGCAACCTGGCGCAACAGGCCCGAAACTTCGAGGTGAGCGGGAAGTCGCGGGGTCATGCGAGCCGAATCAACCGAACAGCGTCAGCCAAGCCGGTCAGGCCGCATCGCGATCAATGCTGCTGGCCAGCAGCGCATAGAGCGCTTCCACCGTGGTCGCCTCGCCCAATGCGGCGTGCATCTTATCATCTCGCATCATCCGGCTGATCGACGCGAGCGCATGGAGGTGTGCTGCACCAGCCGATTCAGGCGAGAGCAGTCCGAATACCAGATCGACCGGCATGCCGTCCGCCGCCTCGAACGCGACCGGGGTTTCAAGCCGCAGAAACACCGCCACCGGTCGCCCCAGATCGGGGATCCGCGCATGCGGGATTGCTACGCCGCGACCAAACCCGGTGCTGCCCAGTTTCTCGCGCTCCTCAAGCCGTTCGAGCACCAGTACGCGGTCGAGCCCGTAAACCCCGGCGAAGCGCTGGGCGAGGCGGTCAAGGATGATCCGCTTGCTCTCCGCAGCAATCGTGCCGACAGCCTCGGGCAGCAGTGTGAAAAGTGCGGTCATAGCGGGCACACGTCTCTAAAAATTGCACAGATGGTTCGAACAGGGAGCAGCGCGACGGGAAATTCCCGACGTTCAGCCCCGCCGCATAGTGGATACGTGCGCGCCTTTACGCTACGCGTCAGGAAGGTTCAACCCAGCCGATCGAACCGTCACCGCGGCGATAGACCATATTATGCCGCCCCGTGCCAGCGTTTTTGAACAACAGCGCATTCGTGTTGCGAAGGTCGAGCATCATCACCGCATTGGACACGGTGGCTTCGGGCACATCGACCCGGGTTTCAGCAATCACCAGCGGGGCATCTCCGGTTACTTCGTCGGCGTGTTCGTCGGGTTCCGCAAACACCGTATAGCCCGCTTCTTCCTCGCGTACCGCCTGTGCGCTTTGCGCCGAATGGTCAGTCAGGCGGCGCTTGTAACGACGCAGCTGCTTGTCAATCTTCTCGGCCGCCTGGTCCAGCGCCAAGTGCGCGTCCTGCGCGATACCGGCGCCTTTGAGCACCAGACCGTGCATCACGTGCGTTACCACGTCGGCCCGGAACGCACCGGCTGGGGCCCGGTTGAACGTGACTGTGCTTGACAGGGCGCCCGCGAAATATTTTCCGACAATTGCAGACATCCGATCCTGCGCGTGGTTCTGCAGCGCCTCGCCGGTTTCGATCTGGTGGCCCGATACGCGAATGTCCATGGCAATGGTACTCCTTCTTGAATGTGAACGGGGTCAGTCGAGCCAGAGCGGAGACTTCACCGTTGCGAGAAAGGCAGCATGGGCCGCCAGCTCGGCCGCGCTCGGCCCATGCGGACGAGCAGGGCGAAACATGCGTTGGCGCTGGGGGAGGCCATGAGTGGCTGTAGGGCCATCGTCCCCGCGCTCAGCCGACAGGCTCAGCCCGATCTGACGCCCGCCGGTCAGCTCGACATAGACCTGAGCGAGCAGTTCGGCGTCGAGCAGCGCACCGTGCCGGGTACGGTGACTGCGATCGATCCCGTAGCGAGTGCACAGCGCATCGAGCGACAGTTTGGCCCCGGGGTGCCGCACGCGCGCCATTTGCACCGTGTCGATCATTCGATCGCGGCTCAGGTGCGGCAGTCCGCAAATCTCAAGCTCGGAATTGACGAAGCCGAAATCGAACCCGGCATTGTGCGCCACCAGCATCGAATCGCCCAGGAATTCGAGCATTTCGTGCACGCGTTCGTGAAACCGGGGCTTGTCCGAAAGGAAGGTGATGGATAGGCCGTGCACCGCCTCGGCGGCGGCGGGCATATCGCGGTCGGGGTGGAAATAAGCGTGGAAGGTCTGGCCGGTCGGTACGCGGTTGACCATCTCGATGCAGCCAATTTCGACCAGCCGGTCACCGCTCTTGGGATCAAGTCCTGTGGTTTCCGTGTCGAAAATAATCTCGCGCATTATCCTATTGATATCAGCTTAACGGACGCTGGTTACAAGGGGGCTCGGTGCTATTTTTGGACTCGGGTCAGGGTGTCCACCAACCGCTGCACCGCGTGGCGGGTGTCGGCCAGCGACGCTCCGGTATCGAGCACATAGTCGGCGCGCGCGCGCTTTTCGGCATCGGGTACTTGCAAGCCGAGGATCTGCGCGAATTTTTCTGCGCTCATCCCGGGACGAGCCAGCACCCGTGCACGCTGCACAGCGGCTGAGGCCGAGACCACCGCAACTGCATCAAGCTCGTGCGGACCGCCTTTTTCATAAAGCAGCGGAATATCGAAAACGATCAGCGGCGCTGCGGCATGCTCGGCGAGGAATTTTTGCCGCAGCGCCCCGACCGCAGGGTGAACGATGGCTTCCAGCCGCTTGAGTGCCGCCGGATCCCCAAACACCGCCGTGCCGAGTTTCTGCCGATCAACCCCTTGCGCAGTGGTCGAACCGGGAAACGCTTGTTCGATCTTGCCGAGCAGCGCGCCGCGCGGTCCTTGGAGTTCGTGCACTGCGGCATCGGCATCGAACACTGGCACACCGGCCTCGCGAAACATCGCCGCAACCGCCGACTTACCCATGCCAATCGAGCCGGTCAGGCCCAGGATAAAGGGCTTGCTCATGCGGTCAACAGCGCGCGCAATTCGGCGTCGTGCTCACGCGGGGCTGGCTCACCATAGAACATTTCGAACGCGGCCGCAGCCTGGCCGATGAGCATCGCCAGCCCGTCTATCGTCGCGAAGCCAGCCGCGCAGGCGGTCTTAAGCAGCGCGGTTTCGAGTGGGTGCGTGACAATGTCGTAAATCACGCTGCCCGGCGGGGCATGGCTGAGATCGAAGACCAGCGGCGGCTGCCCGTCCATGCCCAGCGGGCTGGCGTTAATCACCAGATCGAACAGCTGGCTGCGGTCATCGAAGGCAAAGTCGGTCGGCGTCGCAAAGTGCGCCAGCGGCGAGGTGTGATGCTCGCCGTGCGGGGCCAATTCGTCGAGCAGCGCGCGCGCTTTGGCCGGATCACGCGCCGCCAGCACCAAAGTAAATCCGTGATCGGCCAAGGCCGCGACAATGGCCCGCGCCGCGCCGCCCGCACCGATAATGCGTGCCATCCGCACCAAATGCGGTGCGGCTAGCAGCGGCAAGAGCGGTTCGAGAAATCCGTCAACGTCGGTGTTGAATCCTCGCAACCGGCCGGCAGGATCACGCACCACGGCGTTGACCGCCCTAAGCCGCGCGGCGAGCGGATCGAGTTCGTCAAGCTGAGCAATTGCGACTAGCTTGTGCGGCATGGTGATGTTGCAGCCGCGCCAATCGGGATCGGTGCGGCGCGCAGCAAAATAGGCCGCCAAGCCCTCAGCGGGGACCTGACAAGCGCGATAGTCCGCCGAAATCCCCAGCTTTCCCAGCCAGAACTTGTGGATCGTCGGCGATTTGGATTGCGCGATCGGATCGCCGATCACTTCGGCATAGATCACCGCCCCAGCGCCCCGTGATCGCGCAGCGCCGCGAGGACCGCGAGCAAGGGCATACCCAGCACGGTGAAGTGGCTGCCATCAATCTGTTCGAACAGCTGCACGCCCAGCGCCTCGATCCGGAACACCCCGACGCAGCCCGCCACCGCTGGCCATTCGGCGGCGAGGTAGTCGGCAATAAAATCGTCCGACAAGGTGCGCACTTGCAGCCGTGCAAGTTCGCCATGCCGCCACAGCACAGCGCCGTTGCGCGCTATGGCAGCAGCGCTGTGCAGCTGCATGGCCTGCCCTGAAAACTGCCGCAAGTGCTCGGCAGCAGCTTCGCGATTGGCGGGCTTATCGAATCGCCGCCCGTTTACTTCGACCAGCGAATCAGAGCCCAGCACCAGCGATCCGGGTCGCACCGCGCTGACCGCCAGCGCCTTGGCCTCAGCCAGCGTCAGCGCGACATCGCCAGCGCCGGCTCCGGCTATAGCGGCCTCCAGCGCGCGTTCATCGAGCTGCGCCGGGACGGCTTCATAAGCGACCCCGGCCGCATCGAGCATCGCGCGGCGCGACGGGCTGTTCGAAGCAAGCACCACGCTCATGCAGAACTTTCCGCGCTGGCAGCATCGGCGCGCGCGGCGAGAAACTCGTTGTAGAGGTTGACGATCGCCGCTGCGCTTTCCTCGATCGAACGCCGGGTAACGTCGATCACCGGCCAGCCGTTGTCAGCGAACATCCGCCGCGCATACTGCACCTCGCGCGCCACCCGCTCATCATCGACGTAAGCGGTTTCAGGCGCCTGCCCCAGCGAAAGCAGCCGGTTGCGGCGCACTTGCACCAGCCGTTCGGGCGCTGTGGTCAGCCCGACCACCAGTGGGTGCTTGAGCCCGAACAACAGGCTGGGCGGCGGGCTTTCAACCACAATCGGGATATTGGCGACCTTGTAGCCTCGGTTGGCGAGGTAAATGCTGGTCGGGGTCTTCGAACTGCGCGATACCCCGGCGAGCACGATGTCGGCCTCTTCCCAGTTTTCCCAGCCGACCCCGTCATCGTGCGCAATGGTGTAGTGGATCGCATCGACCCGGGCAAAATAGGCCGCGTCCATCGCGTGCTGGCGGCCCGGGCGAGCCTTGGGATGCTGGCCTAGCGCCGCCTCGAACGCAGCCACCGCCGCCTCGAGCACCGCGACCACCGGCAGACCCAGCGCACGGCAGTGCTCTTCCAAGCGGACCCGCGTGTCGGCGTTGACCAGCGTATAGAACACCAGGCCCGGATTGGCCGCAATTTCGTCCATGATCCGGTCGAGATGCTGCTGCGATCGGACCATCGGCCAGAAGTGCCGCACCACGTCCGCGCCTTCGAACTGCGCAAGCGCGGCCTTGGCTAGCATCTCGAGGGTTTCGCCGGTCGAGTCCGAGAGGAGATGGAGATGGAGGCGCGACATGCAGGTGAGCGGGCCAGCGGGCTGTGGATGATTGCCGGCATAAACCACGGGAGAAGAGGGCTGACAAGTTTGCAGCCCGATTCTGCACCCACTACCGGCGCGCCGATCGGTTGCTTGTGGACAGGTGGATAGAGCTACCCACAGCCTGGGGATAGCGGGCAAAAAGGGTACTTGACCCATGGTCCCGGCGATTCGGATCACGGCGGGGTCTGTTCACGCCGGGAGAATTCCGGCATGCGCGCTCAACCCTCGTTTTCCACAGGGCCAACTACAACAGAATCCTTTTAAGACTCTAATTTGATTTGAATTGGAATCGCTAGAATGCCCGGTTTACTGCTCGATACATTGCGCGGTGCAAACATCAGGCCACGGCCAGCGTGGCTGATGCGGCAGGCCGGTCGATATTTGCCAGAATACCGGGCTTTGCGGGCTGAAAAGGGCGGATTCCTGCCGCTGGTGTACGATAGCGCTGCCGCGGCCGAGATCACCCTGCAACCGATCCGGCGCTATGGGCTGGACGGCGCGATCCTGTTTTCCGACATCCTGATTGTACCTTATGCGATGGGCCAGGATCTGGAGTTCCTGCAGGGCGAAGGACCGCGGCTGTCACCCCGGCTGATCGATGCCGCGCTGGATAGCCTTCATGCGGTGCCTGAACGGCTCAGCCCGATCTATGAGACGGTCAGGCAGGTCAAAGCAGCGCTCCCCGCAGACAAGACCATGTTGGGCTTCGCAGGCAGCCCGTGGACCGTGGCAACGTACATGGTGGCGGGCGAAGGCAGCCGCGACCAGCATGATACGCGGGCAATGGCGTATCGCGATCCGGGAGCATTTCAGGCAATCATCGATGCGATTACCGAGGTAACGATTGAATATCTCGGCGGGCAAATCATCGCAGGGGCCGAAGCGGTGCAATTGTTTGACAGCTGGGCAGGAAGTTTGGCGCCGGCCGAATTCGAACGCTGGGTGATTGCGCCCAATGCCAAAATCGTGGCTGCACTGACGGCGCGGTTTCCGCACATTCCGGTGATCGGCTTTCCTAAAGGTGCGGGTGAGAAGCTGCCGGCTTACGCGCGTGAGACTGGCGTGGCAGCACTGGGTCTCGATGAGATGATTGACGCGGTCTGGGCGGCGCGCGCGCTGCCTTCTGGGTTGCCGGTGCAAGGCAACCTCGATCCGCTACTGCTGATCGCTGGGGGGGCGGAACTCGAGCGGCAGACACTGCGGATCCTTGATGCCTTTGCCGATCGTCCCCACGTGTTCAATCTGGGTCACGGGATCGGGCAAACGACACCGCTCGAACATGTGGGCGAGCTGTTGGCAGTGGTGCGTGGGTGGCGTAATTAGCTTGTGAGGCAGCAATGGACCGGGCGCTGGCAATGACTTATCTTTGGCTCAAGGCGGGCCACATCATTTTTGTGGTCTTTTGGATGGCCGGGCTGTTCATGCTCCCGCGGTTCTTTGTCTATCATCAGGAAGCCGCGTTGGATTCGCCTGAAAATGCCGCGTGGGTAGAGCGCGAGGCACGGCTGCTCAAGATCATCCTGTGGCCTGCGTTAGTGGTGACCTGGGTGTTGGGCTTGGCCTTGGCTTACAGCACTGGAGCCTATCTGCAGGGCTGGTTCCACATCAAACTGGCGCTGGTCTTGGCGCTGTCGGCCTATCACGTCTGGCTGGCGGGCTATCACAAAGTGCTTGCGCGCGGGGAGCGGAAACTTTCGGGCAAGCAACTGCGGCTGCTTAACGAAGTTCCGGGGATCGCCGTAGCGATGATCGTGATCATGGTGGTGCTCAAGCCGTTTTGATTGACGCGGTGCGGCCGAGCGCCTAATTGGCTCGCCTGACCGGCAAGGCCAGCGCAGACCTGCGCGGCGCGATCTGCTTTCTCCAAGCCCAATGATCGTCCGGCCATTCCAGCCTGCAAATTCACGGAATAGAACCCCACATGCATCTTAAAGAACTCAAAAAGAAAACCTCCGCCGAGCTGGTCGAAATGGCCGAAGAGCTGGGGGTCGAAGGCGCCTCTACGATGCGCCGCCAAGACATCATTTTCGGCATCCTCAAGGAAGTGGCCGAGGATGGTGAGGAAATTATCGGGCAGGGCACAATCGAAGTGCTGACCGACGGCTTCGGCTTTCTGCGCAATGCCGAAGCAAATTATCTGGCTGGGCCGGATGATATCTATGTCTCTCCGAATCAGGTTCGGAAGTGGGGCCTGCGCACCGGTGACACGGTCGAAGGCGAGATTCGTGCGCCCAAGGATGGCGAGCGCTATTTCGCGATCACCAAGCTGATCAGCGTCAATTTCGATGACCCCGAAGCAGTTCGCCACCGCGTCAACTTCGATAATCTCACCCCGCTGTATCCGGACGAGAAGCTCAATCTCGATACGCTTGATCCCACGGTCAAGGACAAGTCGGCGCGAGTGATCGACATCATCTCGCCGCAGGGCAAAGGCCAGCGCGCGCTGATCGTCGCGCCGCCGCGGACCGGCAAAACCGTGCTGTTGCAAAACATCGCCAAGGCGATAACCGACAATCACCCCGAGGTGTTCCTGATCGTACTTCTGGTCGATGAGCGGCCCGAGGAAGTCACCGACATGCAGCGCTCGGTCAAGGGCGAGGTGATCTCCTCAACCTTCGATGAACCCGCCCAGCGCCATGTGCAAGTCGCTGAAATGGTGATTGAAAAGGCCAAGCGGCTGGTTGAACACAAGCGCGATGTGGTGATCCTGCTGGATTCGATCACGCGGCTGGGCCGGGCTTACAACACCGTGGTTCCGTCTTCAGGCAAGGTGCTGACCGGCGGCGTCGATGCCAATGCCTTGCAACGTCCCAAGCGCTTCTTCGGCGCGGCGCGCAACATCGAGGAGGGTGGGAGCCTGTCGATCATCGCCACCGCGCTGATCGACACCGGCAGCCGCATGGACGAAGTGATCTTTGAAGAGTTCAAGGGCACCGGCAACTCTGAAATCGTGCTCGATCGCAAGGTTTCGGACAAGCGCATCTTCCCCGCGCTCGATGTCGGCAAGTCAGGCACCCGCAAGGAAGAACTGCTGGTGGCCAAGGACAAGCTCTCCAAGATGTGGGTGCTGCGCCGGATCCTGATGCAGATGGGCACGATCGATGCGATGGAATTCCTGCTCGACAAGATGAAGGATTCCAAGACCAACGAAGACTTCTTCGCAACGATGAATCAATAAGTGTCATTGTCCGCCCCCCGGCACGCGGTTCTGACCGGCGCGCCGGGGGCGGGGAAGACTACACTGCTGGCTGCTGCCGGTGCGGCGGGTCTTTCAACCTCGCCCGAAGTGGCGCGCACCTTGCTGCAGCTGCCCGGTGGGATGGCACTGCGCGAGGCCGACCCCTTGGGTTTCGCCGAGGCGATGCTCGAAGCACATGTGCGCGAATTCGAGGCGGCTGCCGCCAAGCCGGGCCCTGTGCTGTTCGACCGCGGTTTCCCCGATGTTGTCGGGTTCCTCGAAGTTTCAGGCTTGCCGGTGCCCAAGTCCATCGATGCGGCTTGCCGCCAGATCCGCTATACCGGCCCAATCTTTCGCGCCCCGGCTTGGGCGGCGATCTATCGCCAGGACCACGAGCGCATCCAAACCTGGGATCAGGCCGTGGCGAGCGACGAGGCAGTCACGGCGGCGTGGCGGCGCTATGGCTATGCGGTGGTGGATCTGCCGCTGGTGGGGGTGGAGAAGCGTCTGGAATTTCTAGCAACCCGCCTTCAACCCGCTTGAAGCTGCGCTGCCATCAGTTCCCACAGCTTGTTCATGGCCTTCATCGGGCGGACCATCACCTTGAAGTCCTTGATCATTCCGGCATCGTCGAACTCGATCAGATCGACCCCATTGATGTGAATGCCTTCGAGTTCATCTGTGAATTCGAGCAACACGTGATTGCCGTCGACCAGTTCGCGCACGTAGGCAAAGCCCTCACCGCCGAGCACTTGGGCGGCCGCGCCGAGATAAGCCATGACCTTGGCCTTACCCAGCTGCGGCGTGTGCACCACTGGTGAGTGGAACACTGCGTCGCCCGCTACCATCGCGGCGAGCAGCGCCAGGTCGCCGTTGGTGTCCATATAGTGGTGCCATTTTGCGAGGCCGTACTCTCCGCCGGTCATGCCAAAAGTTCGCTCGGGAATGGAGCAGTGCGCACCGTCTCGCTCATTGCCTGATCT
The DNA here is from genome assembly GCA_043758955.1 of Novosphingobium sp. Classification (GTDB taxonomy): domain Bacteria; phylum Pseudomonadota; class Alphaproteobacteria; order Sphingomonadales; family Sphingomonadaceae; genus Novosphingobium. The sequence continues at coordinate 13,433 of JAYVML010000029.1, forward strand.
CCTGCAGCGATTTGACGCCACTCTAAGCGCGGCGTGGACTTTGTGAAGGGGCTATGCCAGGCTTACCAGCCTGCACCACCCACTTAACTCTGTCGCTGCTGACCAGGAGCCGATTCCGATGAAAGTCCATGTCGAGATTGACTGCACGCCCGAGGAGGCGCGCACGTTTCTGGGGTTGCCCGATGTATCGAAGGCCAACTCGGTGTATGTCGACATGGTCTCTAAAGCGATGAAAGGCGCGGGCAGCGTCGAACAAATCCAGGATTTCGCTAAGGGTATCGCGCCGATGGGGCAGATGGGGATGAAGTTGTTCCAGCAATTCATGGAAAGCGGCGCCGCATTTTCCGGTGGGGCGGGCAAGAAAAAGACCGATTGAGCGCATTGGCCAGCAGCTTATGAGCGATACCATTTTCGCCTTGTCGAGCGGGGCACCACCAGCGGCCATCGCCATAATACGCGTTAGTGGGCTGCAAGCCGCTGCGGCAATGTCCGTTCTGCTGGGCCGCAAGCTGGAGCCGCGGCATGCCACCAGCGTAGCGCTGCGCGACGCAGCCGGCGGAACAATCGACCGAGCATTGGGATTATGGTTGCCGGG
>JAYVML010000030.1:0-13828 GCA_043758955.1 Novosphingobium sp.
TGCAGGTCCGGTAGGTGAACCGCTCGCCATGCGTTCCCGCTCTGGCGATCCCCGGCAAATAGGAAAACACATCGGTGGGTCCCGTATAGCCCGGCGGACGCGGGGTCAGCCCCAGTGCCATCGAGAATGCACCGATCCCCGAATTGGGGTCGGTATATTCCTCGGAGAAATCGAGCGCAGTGGTCATGTCAAGCACTTGGCGCAGCGTCGCATCGCCAAACCCGCTGCGCGCCAGTTCGGGGATCAGTTCGGCAATCGGCGCTGCGGGATCAAGCTTGCCCTCAGCCACCAGCACTTCCGCCAGTGTGCCGACGTAACTTTTGGTGACAGAGAAGGCGATGTGGGTGCTGTCCGGGCGGGTGACCCCGAGGTACCGCTCATAGACAATCGCGCCCTTGTGCAGCACCACGATGGCATCGGTGAAATTCTCAGCTAATGACTGCTCCCAAGTCAGGTCGCGGCCATCGTCGAGCGCCTGAAAGCTAACGCTGTCGAGGTCATCGCGCAGCGCCAGCGGCAGGTCCCACACTGGCCCGCTCCCGCGCGATACCCGGGCAGTGGGCAAAAATTGGCGCATGTTGGAAAAAGCGTAGCGGTGCGTTGGGAAGCGCATGTGCCCGGCTTCGGCCCAGTGGATCATCTTGTTCGGGGGCGGCGGAAATCCCTGCTGCCAGCCCATGGTGACGGGATCGGAGGAATGGGCGTCGAGAATCTGGTCGGGCATAGCACTCTCCGATTATGGAATTTTTTTGCAGCATGCCTCAGGATAGCCGGTCGCGGAAGTCCTCGTAGCCAAACCTCTTGACGCAATCGAGCGTATCAGTGGTGCTATCCCACAACCAGATCGAGGGCAGCGGAACGCCGTTGAAGGTGGTAGTCTTGACCATCGAATAATGCGCCTGATCGAGCAAGGCGAAGCGCTGGCCCACGCGGGGACCCGAGGCAAAGCGGTAGTCGCCGATCACATCACCCGCGAGACAGCTGGGCCCGCCCAAACGCACCGCTCCCTCCTCACCGTCCACTTCGCCCAGCATCGCGGGCCGATAGGGCGCTTCAATGACATCGGGCATGTGGCAGGTTGCCGAAATATCGGTGATCGCGACCGGCATGCCGTTGTCGCCCAGATCGAGCAGCGTGCCGACCAGAATGCCCGCATCCAGCGCAACGGCTTCGCCGGGTTCCAGATAGACCTCCGCGCCAGTGTCGTCTTTCAAATCGAGCAGGAACTGGACCAGTTCGTCGCGCTGATAGTCCAAGCGGGTGATGTGGTGCCCGCCGCCCAGATTGATCCAGTTGAACTGGCCGAAGAACGGTTCGAGATAGTCAAACGCCGCGTCCCAGGTTTCGCGCAGCGGCTCGAAATCCTGCTCGCACAGGGTGTGCATGTGGAGGCCGTCGATCAGCTCGAAATGATCCTGCATCAACTGGTCGATCGGAAAGCCCAGCCGCGAATGCGGGGCGCATGGATCGTACCGCGGCACTTCACCGGTCTGGTGCAACGGATTGATCCTGAGGCCAATATCGAATGTCTCGCCCCGGTTACGCGCCGCCGCGATGATCGCGCTGCAGCGTACGATCTGCTGCGGCGAATTGAACACGACATGGTCCGACAGCCGCAACACTTCGTCGAGGTCTTCGGGTTTGTAAGCCGCGCAATAAGTGGTGATCTCGCCGTCGTAGAATTCGCCTGCCAGCCGCGCTTCCCACAGGCCTGAGGTGCAGACTCCGTCAAGGTATTCGCCGATAATCGGCGCCACCCGCCACATCGAAAAGGCCTTGAGCGCAGCGAGCATCTTGATCCCCGCACGGTCGCGCACATCGGCCAGCACCGCCAGATTTGCGCGCAATTTCGCCGCGTCGACCACGAAGGCGGGACTATCGACGCGGCCCAAGTCGAAGGTGGCGAATGCGCCCGGATCGCCGGCTCTGGTTTCCATCAGAACTCCACCGGCCCGGCCAGTTCCTTCACCTGCCACGGCAGCCCTTGCGTATTGAGCATGTCCATGAACGGATCGGGGTCCATTTGTTCGATGTTGAACACCCCCTCACCGCTCCATACCCCGGTCATAACCAGTGCAGCACCGATCATTGCCGGCACACCGGTGGTGTACGAAATGGCCTGATTGCCGGTCTCGGCATAGGCCGCTTCATGGTCGCAGATGTTGGAGATGTAGAAGGTTTTTTCGCCCGACCCATCAAGCGCTTCGCCGGTCGCGATATCGCCGATGTTGGTTTTGCCCGTGGTGGTCGGGCCGAGCGATTCGGGTTTGGGCAGGACTGCGGCGAGGAATTGCAGCGGGACGATTTCCCTGCCCTGATACATGACCGGATCGATCCGGGTCATGCCGACGTTCTGCAGCACGGTCAGATGCTGGATATAGGCATCGCCGAAGGTCATCCAGAACCGCGCGCGTTCCAACTCGGGGATGAACCTGGCGAGGCTTTCCAGCTCCTCGTGGTACATCATGTACATATTCTTGAGGCCGACGCCCTCAAAGTCGAACGCCACCTTCCTGCTCATCGCCGGACTTTCGATGAACTGGCCGTGTTCCCAGTGCCGCGCGGGCGCAGTGACCTCACGAATGTTGATCTCGGGGTTGAAATTGGTTGCGAACGCCTGCCCGTGATCGCCGCCGTTGCAATCGAGAATGTCGAGCTGACGGATGGTTTTAAGCTTGTGCTTTTTAAGCCACATTGCGAACACGCTTGTCACGCCCGGATCGAAGCCCGAGCCGAGCAGCGCCATCAGGCCGGCTTGCTTGAAGCGGTCGTGATAGGCCCATTGCCATGAGTATTCGAACCTGGCCTGATCCTTGGGCTCGTAATTGGCGGTGTCGAGATAATGCACCCCGGCGGCAAGACACGCATCCATGATCGGCAGATCCTGGTAAGGCAGCGCCAGATTGACCACCAGCTTGGGGCCGATCTCCTGAATCAGCCGAGTTAAAGCAGGGACTTCCTCAGCGTCGATCTCGTAAGTCTGGACTAGCCGCCCGGAGCGTTCCAGCACCGATTGGGCGATCGCGTCGCACTTCGCACGCGTGCGGCTTGCAAGGTGGATTTCGCGAAAAATATCGGCATTCATCCCCATCTTGTGGACGCACACCGAGCTGACCCCCCCCGCACCGATCACCAGAACTTTGGACACGCCGTGAATCTCCTTTATCGCCCGCGCATCCGCATATAGGAAAGTTTCATGTCCACACAACAAATGCACTTGCCTGATCGAGGTGGGCCCAGCGCCGAGGGCGTTGCCCGCGCCGCAGCGAAACTTGCCACGCTGCTCCCGCAAACACCGTTGCTCGAAGCCGAAGTGAACGGCACGCGGATCTGGCTCAAGGCGGAGAGCCTGCAACCGATTGGCTCGTTCAAGATCCGTGGCGCGTGGCACCGGTTGAGCGACTTGTCCGAGACCGAGCGTGCCGCCGGGGTGGTCGGAGTCTCAAGTGGCAACCATGCGCAAGGGGTGGCTTGGGCGGCGCGGCGGTTGGGGATCGACGCCACCATCGTCATGCCCGCCAATGCGCCACAGGTGAAGCTTGATGCCACGCGTTCTCTTGGAGCTACGGTGGTGATGTATGACCGCGCAGGCGGTGAAGACCGCGATGTGTTGGCGCAGCGCTTGGTCGATCAGAGCGGTGCGACGCTGGTTCATGCGTTCGGCGATGCGTGGGTGATCGAAGGCCAAGGCTCGACCGGGCTGGAAGTGGCCGCGCAAATGGCCGCACGTGGGCTCGACGGACCCACCCGCATTGTGTGCCCGTGCGGCGGCGGTGGGCTGACCGCTGGCCTCTCGTTGGCCTGCCCCGATGCGTCAATCGTGCCGGTCGAGCCCGAAGGCTGGGACGACGTGCGGATCAGCCTGGAGCGCGGCGAAATCGTCGGCGTGGCCGATCAATCGTATCCGACCGCCTGCGATGCCTTGCAGACTCCGGCGACCCGCCCAATAAACTTCGCCGTGCTCAAAGACCGGGTGCCGTTTGGACTGATGGTTACCCCGGCGGAAGTCCGTAATGCGCAGCGCTGGGCCTTTGCCAAACTCCATCTGGTGATCGAACCGGGCGGCGCGGTGGCACTGGCCGCGGTGCTGGCGGGCAAGGTCAGCATCGACGGGCGCACCGTGGTGGTGCTCAGCGGGGGGAACACCGATGCTGCCGCTTTTTCCGCAGTCATCAACAGCGGCGATTAGCTGCATTTGACAATCGGGTGCAGCGGGAACACCCTTTGTCGGGGACGCAAAAAACCGAGGGGAATATTATCGTGCAAGCGCAGATTTTAGCGCCAGCCGCAACATTGGTGCTGTGGACGCTCATCATGTTAACCTGGCTGGCTGCCACCCGCCCGCCGCCACTGTTTAAGCAACCGGGCGGGCTGGCCGCCGCCAAGCTGGGCGGACGCGGACAGGATCTGGAAGGGGTATTGCCCGATTCCATCAACTGGAAATCGCACAATTACACGCATCTGCTGGAGCAGCCGACGCTGTTTTACGCCACGGTAGTAATCCTGGCTTTGATGGGTGTCACGGCCGGCGATGTGATGCTGGCCTGGGGCTATGTCGCGCTGCGGATCGCACATTCGCTGTGGCAGGCTACGGTCAACAAGGTTCCGGTACGCTTCACGCTGTTTATTCTGTCAACGATTTGCTTGCTACTGCTGGCCATTCACGCGTTTGAACTCACGGTTCTTCGGTAATGCCCACCAGCGCAGCGCAAATGCAGATCGTCGGCCCAGTGCTGGCACTGGCTGCTTGGACTCTGTTTATATGGGCTTGGATGCTGGCAACGCGATTACCAGCTTTGCGTGCTGCGGGCGTCAAACTGGGCAAGCTCAAGGGCGGGACCGGCCGCGGCGCTGAAGGCGTGGTGCCTGACCGTGTGCAATGGAAGGCGCATAACTACAACCACCTCCACGAAGCGCCGACCGTGTTCTATGCGGTGGCTCTTGGATTGGCCGTAATCGGCCAAGGACACGGCCTCAACGCCGAACTGGCGTGGCTTTATTTTGGCCTGCGGTTGATCCATTCGCTGATCCAGATTTTGTGGAACAAAGTGATTTGGCGGCTGGCCATTTACATTGCATCCCAGCTGGTCGTGGCGGCACTGGTGCTGCGCGGCCTCCTGTATCTGCTGCATATTTAACCAATTGGGGGACGAACAATGATCCAGGCTGAAATTCTAAAGCCGCTCGCGGTCCTTGCGATGTGGACCATGGTGATGTGGGTGTGGATGTATGCCACCCGCTTTCCAGCAATTAACAGGCTGCCCAAACCGACCACCCCCGGCGCCGATCAGGGCTGGACCGGGGCAATGCTGGAGGGCTTGCTGCCGCGCGAAGTGCAATGGAAAGCGCACAATTACAACCACCTGCACGAAGCGCCAACGGTGTTCTACGCGGTTGCGCTGGCGCTGGCGATGGTCGGTCAGGGTGACGGTCTCAACGCCACAATCGCCTGGGCCTATGTCGGCCTGCGGATCATCCACTCGGTGTTCCAGGCCACAGTCAACAAGGTCGCCCCGCGCTTCATCCTGTTCGCGCTGTCCAGCCTGTGCCTGATCGCGCTGTGCCTGCATTTGCTGATCGCGGTGTTCCACTGATCTGACGGCCTCCCCGTCAGTGCGGGGAGGCCAAGTCAGAACGATTTGCGGAATTCCACCCGGATCACCCGCCCGCGCGGATCGAGATAATCGGCTTGGTACGACAGCGGCACTGCGCCGCTCGCGTCGGTCACCCGCTGACGCGAACCGAGCAGGTTCTCAAACCGCAGCGAGATCCGCGCGCCCTTCAGGAACGGCACCTGCTTGATCAGCTTGGGCCGCAGGTTGAAATTGAAGAACACGAACAAGTTAATCGCTGTGACACTACCAAACCGCAGGTCGCTCGTGCCCGGCAGGCCCGATGCCTTGAGCGTAGTCGGTGATGACCAAGTGCCTTGGAAGAAGGTCCCCAGTCCCTTGTAAAACACTCCGCCGTTGAACTCGAGCGTATGGCGCGGGGTGCCGCCGCCCGACAGTGCATCGCCATTGAGCAGGTCCAGCACGGGACCACCCGGCGCGACCAGCACCCGGCTGGTAAATTGCACGGTGTCAAAGACACCCAAACTCCAGCGTCCCGGCTTACCGCCCGGACCGCCGCCCATCACCGCACCCATGGCACCGCCGCCATGTCCGCCGGCACCGCGCGGTCCACCGCCGCCGCCACGCGGACCACTGCCGCCACCCGGACGTCTGCCGCCGCCAAGGCCGGGTATGCCACCGCCGGCGTTGCTATCGGCGGTGCCGAATCCGCCTGAGGTATTTATCCCCCAGCGCAGCCGCGATCCGTCCTGCCGCGCGAAAGTCACCGGGCGCTGGTCGATGCTGATCAGCCGACCGCTGGGATCGCGAACCAACCGGCCGGGAAACGCCGCCTCGATAGCGGGGGTAAGGATCGGGAAGCTGGCGCTGACAGTGTCCGAGCGGTTGCGGAAATATTCGACGATGACGTTTGAATTGCTCAGGAACGGCAGTTGCCAGTTGGCCGAGAGCTTGATGTCGCGCTGCTGTTCCTTGACCAGCAGCGGATTGCCGCCGGAGACAATCGAAACCAGCGCGGTTTCACCGCGAGTGAAATCGTAAACCGGGACGTTCAAGCTGATTGCTTGCGGGTTGCCGAGCTGGGTCAGCGATGGCGCCGCCTGGTTGACGATGTAACTCGCGCCAAGGTTCAATTTTGTCGTAGGCGCCCAGGTCAGCCCCGCGCTCCAATCGGTGAGCGAACCAAAGTCGGACAGGTAGTCATACCCCGCGCTGAGATTGAGCGAGAGGTCGCCAATCGCTTGTCCGAAATTTTCGCGGCGGCTGGTGATCGGGATCGACAAGTTGATGCCTACCGAGGAGTCGCCGCGCCTCAGGCTAACTGGCCCGCCGATACTTCGGCTGTCACTGCTGTTGATACCTGACCAGGCATAACCGGCCTTCAAAGTCATCCCGACCAAGCCTGCGGGGAGCCGTAACGGCCGCCCAACCAGCGTTGCTAGTGAGGTAACTGAGTTGACAGTACTCTTGGTAGTATCGAACCCAGCATCTGGCAAAGTCGGTAGTGGCCCGCTGATCGGCAACGTCCCTGCCGCCGCCGCGCTGACCAGCAGAGAGGTTTGCGCGCGGCGATCGAACTGCGAAGTGGTCTCGGTGTGCGAACCGTCGAGCGTGGTGTTGAGCTGCCATGCGCCAAGATAGGTGTTATAACCCGCACCGGCCTGCAGCGTGGTGACATGGCTGACCCGCTCAAGCGGCCCCGGCAGGGTCCGCAGCACGCTGTTCCCGCCTGGGTCAGTCAGCACAACCGCGTCGAGCCCCTGGAACGAATGGCTGTCAGTCCGGCTCGCTGCGCCGCTGAGGCTAAGCGATCCGTCCATGCCGTCTTTGCCAATTCCGCGAGTCCAAGCAGCGTTAAGTCCGAAATTACGCGAATCGGCAATCAATGTGCGGTACTGAGCTGTCTGCGGATCGGTGGTGACCGTCGATATCGTCGGCATTTGTTGTCTAACCCCGCGTTCGCTCTCGAACAGCGGAGTGGTATCGTCGGTCGACGCGGTGAGGCTAAGCCTTGCAGCGCCGTCGATTTTGGTCAACGAGCTTTCCAGTCCCCAAGTGCTGAAGCCGCCAAGAGTCGGCAAGCCGTAGTTCAACTCAGCAGTTTTGCTGCGGTACTTCGGTTTGAGGATCAGGTTGACGACCCGGGCATCTGGCGGAAACCCGTATTTCAGAGCAACCGATTCAGGCAGAATCTCGACCCGACGGATCGCCTCGGGGGGGAAATTGCGCAATTCGCGAAAGTTGCCCACGCGCTGGCCGTTGACGAGTACCACGGGCTGACCGCCGCCGCGCCCACGGCCCGAACCTGTCTGCGGGCTGATCCGGGTCAGCAAATCGCTAACCGAGCCTGCCCCGGTGGCCTGAATATCGGCCTCGTCAAGCGTGGCTATCGGCGCCTCGACCGTGTCGACCTGACCTTTCAGACGGGGCGCGGTTACAACGATGTCGGTGTCTAGCGCCGCATTAGGGTCGGTCATGACTTGCACAGTCTGCGATGGCGCATCGACCTGGCTTGTAGGGGCCCCGCTGGGCGGGACTCCAACGGCCGAAGGTGCAGGTTCGCTGGACTGGGCGAAAGCCGGAGCGGCCCACAGAGCCAGCGGAATAGTGACAATCTTACGCATTCTTCAAGCTCAATACTTTCAAACAGCCGCCGCGATTGGCGATCAACGTGCTGATACAATTGTTGCATTGGCGAATGGGTTCCCGCCTAGCAAGCCGCCCTCGTGTAACAAATTGTCAGGCGTGCCACCCAAATCGACCAACGGCAGCACCCGTCATTTTGCGCGCGCAGCTATGGCCTTTTACGCCAAGCGCCGCTATGGGCGCGGCAATGAACCCCCGAACACACGGACTGTAAGCGCGCATGGCGAAAGAAGAACTCCTCGAGATGCGCGGGACGGTGGTCGAACTGCTGCCCAATGCGATGTTCCGCGTCCGCCTCGAAAACGATCACGAAGTGCTCGGCCACACCGCCGGCAAGATGCGCAAGAACCGCATCCGCGTGCTGGTCGGCGATGAGGTGCTGGTCGAATTGACCCCCTACGATCTGACCAAGGGCCGGATCACCTACCGCTTCATGCCCGGACGCGGCGGTCCTGGCCAGTTCGGTTAAATCCGGCGCGTGATGGCGCACAATGACTGGGCCAATGACTGAGATGAAACTCATCCTCGCATCGGCCAGCCCGCGCCGCCGCGAACTGATCGTGCGGCTGGCGATTGTGCCAAGCGCAGTTGCCGCCGCGGATATTGACGAAACTCCACTCAAGGCCGAATTGCCGCGCATTTATGCAGCGCGAATGGCGCGTGAGAAGGCCCTCGCGGTAACTGGCGGCGGAGCCTTCGTGCTGGCTGGCGATACCGTGGTTGCGCTGGGCCGCCGCATCTTGCCCAAGGCCGAAGATGAAGCGACCGCGCGGCACTGTCTCAAACTAATTTCGGGCCGCCGCCACCGGGTATTCTCGGCGATTGCCCTCGCCTCTCCGGACGGCACTCTACGCGAGCGACTGTCCGAAACCATCGTGCGCTTCAAGCCACTCTCTGCGGCCGAGATCGAGGCTTATATTGCTGGCGGCGAATGGCACGGCAAGGCTGGCGGCTATGCCATCCAGGGCAGCGCCGAAGGGCTGATTGCGTGGATTTCGGGCAGTCATTCGGGCGTGATGGGGCTGCCGCTGTTCGAAACCCGGGCACTCCTCAAGGCGGAAGGGTTCGCGCTTGGCTGAGTGGCTGGTCGAGCAGGGCATCGGCGAGGATCGGGCGGTGCTGGTCGAGGGCGGTAATGCCTTGGCTGCGTGGTTGCAGGTTCACGGCTCACTGGTAGCAGGCGAGGTGGCCGATGCGGCGCTCGTCTCTCGGCTGGGCGGCTCGAAGCGTGGCACCGCACGGTTCGCCTCGGGCGAGGAGGTACTCGTCACCGGCTTGCCGCGTGAAGCGAGCGAAGGCGCGCCACTGCGATTGATCGTGACCCGCGCCGCCATGGCTGAAACCGGTCGGCTGAAACGTGCGCAGGCCCGCCCAACCGAGCAAGCGCCCGGCCCGGCCCCAACCCTTTCCGAAACTCTCGGCGCGCGTGTGGTTCGCCGGTTCCCGCCCGGACTGTGGGAAGAGCTGTTCAATGAAGCCTGGAGCGGCGCGGTGGACTTTGCCGGAGGATCGCTCACCTTCACTCCGGCCCCGGCAATGACCGTGATCGATATCGACGGTACCCTGCCCCCGCGTGAACTGTCGCTGGCAGCCGTGCCCGCGCTGGCAGCGGCGCTGGCGCGGCTCGATCTGGCCGGTTCGATTGGCATCGATTTTCCGACGCTCGCGGCCAAGGCGGATCGGCAGGCGGTTGACGCAGCCTTGGCCGATGCGCTGGGCCATTGGCCGCACGAACGCACTGCGATGAACGGGTTCGGCTTCGTGCAACTGGTTGCCCGACTTGAGCGTTCATCGCTGCTCCACACACTGGCGATTGGCCGCGTGCGCGCTGCGGCACGGCTGTTGGTGCGCCGGGCTGAACAGGTGGAACAACCCGGCAAGTTGTTGCTGATTGCCCACCCCGCAGTGCACCGCGCAACACCCGCCGAATGGGAGGCCGAACTCACTCGCCGGAGTGGGCGCAAGGTGCGCTGGGAAGACAACCCGGCGCTTGCGCTCGACGGCGGATTCGCGCAGGCTGTCCCGGCATGACTTCCACCCGCAAATGCCCGATTTGCCGCAAACCGCGCAGCGCCGAATTCACGCCATTCTGCTCGCCTCGGTGCAAGGACCGTGACCTTGTACGCTGGCTCGACGATGGCTACGTGCTGGCTGGCCCGCCCGCGCTCGACGAGGATGAAGGCAGAGGATAGCGGGGGGCATAAGAGCCTTGCCAAGCGCGCATCGGTTCGCCATAGGCGCGCTTCCAGCCGCCCGGTGAGCCTGTTTCAGGCCCCCCGCAGCAGAGTGGCCCGGGTAGCTCAGTTGGTAGAGCAGCGGATTGAAAATCCGCGTGTCGGTGGTTCGAATCCGCCCCCGGGCACCACTATTTCCGACATCGTTGAATATTACTCACATGGATTTTCGGTTCGCCAAATTGTGCCGGGAAGTCCGGGGCTTTGGCGACGAGCATGCATCGACAACCGTGCTTGGAGACGATTTCGGCACGCCTTATCGCGCTCCATAAGGCGCATTATCTCGCGGGCCCTAAAAAGCAGTCGGCGGATGTGATGCGCATCATGATGCGCGATTGAGCGGCTAGCTCAGGCGAACCCGAGCATCTCGCGCTGGGCCTGCCATTCAAGCGGGATGTTGGCCGCGCGCGCGAGGCGCTGGCGATTGAGTTGCACGGGCTGACGCCCGTCCAGGATGGCGGCGGTAATGTCGGGCGCAAGATAGCTCAGTCGCAGCAGCACCGCAAAATAGTCGCGGGTATATCCATGCGCTGCTGCCAGCTCGGCGAGTGTTTGGTGCTCGGCCCGATCGAGAGCTTCGCGGGCGACGTTAGCCTTGACGATGAGCTTAATCAGCGAGGGATCCTGGAGCCGGTCTCCCCCCGCGTCTGGCGCGAGCGCGAGCCGGACTTCCTTGCCCCGCCGGACCAGCCGGGCTGGGATCGAGGGGGACGCGTCCGCCCAGGCAAAGCGGGTCGCGCTCAGCTGCAGGCGGATATGAGTCTCTTCTATCCGGATGCATTCGATCAGCTCGAGCACGACCGCGCGTTGTTCGCTCGGCCGTCCTGTCGCCAATGTTCGCGAGGCGGCGAGGCGATCGCTCACGTTGTCGTCCGGCACGTCATTGATCGATGCATCGAGCAATGCTCGCAGTCGCGTAACGATCAGGGCCTCGAGATCGCCTGCTGGTATTCTCCATGCCGCGCAGGCCGGTGCGGTCGGATCGAGCCGGCTGACGTAATAGCGATATCGCCGGCTGCCCTTGGTAGCGTGGCTTGGAGACATCCTCCTCCCCTCCCCATCCCAGATGATGCCAACCAGAAGGCTGGGATTCGAAGCGTTGGTACCGTGCTCGTGATTCAAGCGGTGCTTCTCCAGCAGCGCCTGAACTTCATTGAACAAGGCAGGCTCGATGATCCCCGAGTGTTCGCCGGGATAGGCTTTACCCTTATGACTGACCTCTCCGAGATAGATGCGGTTCTTAAGCATGAGGTAGAGTGCGCCGCGGCTGAACGGAGCTGCGCCATAGGCGCGTCCGCTGCGACTAATACGAGCCTTGCTGCGAAGTCCTTTTGCGGAAAGTTCGGCCTGCAATGCTAAAACCGACCCCAGCGCCAGGTAGCGTTCGAAGATCATGCAAAGGGTCGCCGCATCATTCTGGTCGATGATAAGCTTGCGCTCGCGCACCGTATATCCAAGCGGCACATTGCCGCCCATCCACATGCCTCTCGCCTTGGACGCCGCAATCTTGTCCCGGATGCGCTCGCCGGTCACCTCGCGTTCAAACTGCGCGAACGACAATAGGACATTCAAGGTCAGCCGCCCCATGCTGGTCGTGGTGTTGAACGCCTGCGTCACGCTGACGAACGATGCGCCGGCCGCATCCAGCACCTCGACGATCTTGGCGAAGTCGGCCAACCTTCGGGTCAAGCGGTCGACCTTGTAGACAACGATGACGTTTATCCTGCCGGCGCGCACATCCATTAGCAGCCGCTTGAGCGCCGGGCGCTCCATGGTGCCGCCGGAGAACCCACCATCGTCGTAGATCTCGGGAGACGGCAGCCAGCCTTCATGACACTGGCTCAGGATATAGGCCGCGCATGCTTCCCGCTGCGCGTCGAGGCTGTTGAACACCTGTTCCAGCCCCTCCTCGGTCGACTTACGTGTGTAGATCGCGCAGCGCGGATTGCCGCCAGGAGCGGGCTCGCTCTTACGCTTCACCGCCTGTCCCCGCAGTGCTATTGGTGCCGGTGCGCCGTTTCAGACCGAAGAACCTTGGACCCGACCACGCCGCCCCGGTGATCTCGCGCGCGATCCGGGTCAGCGACTGAAAGTGGCGACCGTCGTACTGGTACCCATGGTCGAGCACGAGCACGCGGTAGGTTCGGCCATGCCATTGACGGACCAGGCGCGTACCCGGCTTCAGTCGCAAATCGCGTTCGAGGTCAAGACAGCCGCCGGCGCGCATCTGCTTCGCCAGGCGGGCGAGCTCACGGACCCGCGCAGGGGGCAGGCCCCCATGGCAACGCTCCTGGGTCCGCCAGGCGACCCCACGCGCAACGAGGTCGGCGCTAAGGCCCTCTGGCAACGGGTGCCCGCGATGCAGGCGTCGCCACTCGGCACGAAGCTGCGCGGGCGTCATGGTGGCCAGCCCGGCCAGCAGGGCCTTGAGGGCCACCATTAGGCATCCATGCGGTAGGAGGTCTCGCCGTCCTTGCGAACCTCCTTGATCAGCACCTTCCCCTTCTTGCGCAAGACCGCCAAGAATGCGCGCGCGCTGTGTGGCTGCCAGTTGGTCGCGCCCATGACCTCGGCGAGCGTTGCGCCCCGGTTGCGCGACAGGAGTTTGGTCACGGTCGCTGCTTTGGTAAGTATGGTGCGAACCGGGGCTGCCGTGGCTCGCGCGTCGGATTGATCAGAAACGATATCGGTCATTGCAGGTCTCCAGCGCGGACGGCGCTGAATGCGCCTCCGCACGACCTGAAGCCCCGTGGATCCATGATCAGGGGTGAGTGCCCGACTCGGCCGGCACGCCCACGACAATGCTCGGTTCGAACGGTAAAGCCAGTCCGTTCTGCAGCAACAATAACGGTTGTCAGAGCCCCAATCAGCTCGTTGAGCAAGTTCTGGTCTTCCAGCTCGCCGAGCGCCGGCTGCGCCTTGACCTCATCATCTCGATGAGTTGGGCTACGGCGCCGGCAAGACGACTGTTGGCGCCCGCTGCGTCGTTGGCCGAAGAGGCTGAGAAACCCGCCCCGACTGGCTGTCCGCCGATGGTCGACGCAGCGATATTGGCAAGCCCAAGGGCCACCAGCTCACGATTCGGATCGAGCGCATCGCCGTGACGAAGTGCCAAAGTTCGACTTGTCCCCCACGCTTCAACAAACAGGATAAGCGCAAGCGGGAGGCTCCCCGACGCGACCGACAACCATCGTGGGATGTCGAAGCGGGGCATTGTGGGCAATCCGACGTCGAGCACTATTGTGCCGATCAGCGGAACGCCCACCCGATTAAAGTCGACGATAAACGACACTGCCACGGTCAATGTCAGGACAACAAAGGCCGCTGGAATATATCTCCATCGGCGTAAAGCTAGCATGATTCCGAGAGCAACGC
>JAYVML010000031.1:0-37984 GCA_043758955.1 Novosphingobium sp.
CAAGCACCATGCGATGCGGCACTGCACTACCAAATGGCGCCACGGCAAAAAGATACGCACCTGCACGAAGACCATGATGCACAAGAAAATGGTCACTACGCACAAGATGTAAGGTCCCTGCCCGCGCGGGTGATGGTCTATCCCAGCACTCGTTATTGGGAGCGTAGCGTAGCAATCCAGGGCGTCTGCGAGTGGCGCTCCGGATTGCCGCGGACCTGCGGTCCTCGCAATGACGATTGTTGAGGTTGCGGGTGGGGCGGGTGCCTCGCAACGGACAAATCGGCCCGCCGGGAACAAAATGGCTTGCCCAACGTCTTCGTGGCGGCCACTCTTGCGCCGATCATGAAGGGGACTGACATGCGTACCACTGCAACAATCACTGCTCTCGGCTGCTCGCTGCTGGCACTCGCCGGGTGCAAGCAGGAGACCAATTATCCTGCCGCCGACACCGCCACCACCGTGGTCGCGGTCCCGGCTGAGAGTTCGACCACGGTAATCCCGGTTCCCGGCCCGACCTCGACTACGGTCGTCGCCGTTCCCGTTCCCGGTCCGACAGTGACCACGACCGCCACCGCCACGCCCACTCCACAGTAACGGGGGTCCGCAGTAACGCGGGTCCTGCGCTCAGCGGGCGAGCAAGGATTTGAGGTAACCGCCGGTGAACGAGCGCGGGTTGGCCGCGACTTGTTCGGGCGTGCCTTCGGCCACGATCTCGCCGCCGCGCACGCCGCCTTCGGGGCCAAGGTCCAAAATCCAGTCGGCGGTTTTGATCACATCGAGGTTGTGTTCGATCACTACCACCGAATTGCCTTGATCGACCAGCCGCTGCAGCACTTCGAGCAGTTTGCGAACGTCTTCGAAGTGCAGCCCGGTGGTCGGTTCGTCGAGGATATAGAGCGTCTGCCCGGTGCTCCGCCGGCTGAGCTCCTTGGCGAGTTTCACCCGCTGCGCCTCGCCGCCGCTGAGCGTGGTGGCTTGCTGGCCGACCTTGACGTAGCCCAGCCCGACCTCGTTGAGCATGTGCATCTTGTCGCGGATCGGGGGGACGGCCTTGAAGAACTCCTCTGCGTCCTCGATCGTCATGTCGAGCACGTCGGCGATGCTGTGGCCCTTGAACTTCACCTCGAGCGTTTCGCGGTTGTAGCGTTTGCCGTCGCATTCCTCGCAGGTGACGTAGACATCGGGGAGGAAGTGCATCTCGATCTTGATCAGCCCGTCGCCGTGGCAGCGCTCGCACCGCCCGCCCTTGACGTTGAAACTGAACCGCCCGGGCTTGTACCCGCGCGCGCCGCTTTCGGGCAGTCCGGCAAACCAGTCGCGGATCTGGGTGAAGGCGCCTGTGTACGTCGCGGGGTTGGAGCGCGGGGTGCGGCCGATCGGTGACTGATCGATCTCGATCACCTTGTCGCAGAATTCCAGCCCCTCGATCTTGTCGTGCGCGCCGGCGATCACCCGCGCGCCGTTGAGCACCCGGGCCGCGCCGGCCTGCAGCGTATCGATCACCAGCGAGCTTTTGCCGCTGCCCGACAGGCCGGTTACGCAAGTAAAAGTGCCGAGCGGGATCCGCGCGGTGACGTTATTGAGGTTGTTGGCGCGCGCCCCGTGGACCACAATCGCGTGGCCATTACCCGGGCGGCGCTGCGGCGGGACTTCGATCCGGCGCTTGCCCGAGAGGTACTGCCCGGTCAGGCTGGCCGTGCTATCGAGGATGTCCTGCAGGCTGCCCTGCGCCACGATCTCGCCGCCGTGCACCCCCGCGCCAGGGCCGAGATCGACGATGTGATCGGCGTGGCGGATCGCGTCCTCATCGTGCTCGACCACGATCACCGTGTTGCCCAGATCGCGCAGCCGCTTGAGCGTTTCCAGGAGCCGGTCATTGTCGCGTTGGTGCAGCCCGATGCTGGGTTCGTCGAGCACGTAGAGCACGCCTGAGAGTCCGCTGCCGATCTGGCTGGCGAGCCGGATGCGCTGACTTTCGCCGCCGCTGAGCGTACCTGAAGTACGGTTGAGGTTCAGGTAGTCAAGCCCAACATTGTTAAGGAAACCAAGCCGTTCGTTGATTTCCTTAAGAATCGACTTGGCGATCTGGCTCTGCTGGTTGGTCAGCTGGGCATCGAGCGCGAGGTACCACTCGACCGCTGCGGCAACCGACATTTGTGTGATCGTGGAAATATCCTCGCCCGCCACCTTGACCGCCAGCGCCTCGGGCTTGAGCCGTTTGCCGTGGCAAGTTTCGCACGGCTGCGCGGTCTGGAACTTGCTTAGCTCCTCGCGCATCCACGCGCTTTCGGTTTGCAGCATCCGCCGGTTGAGATTGCCGATCACGCCTTCGAAGGCCTTTTTGACGGTGTAGCTTTTGCGGCCATCGATGAAGGTCAGCGGCACCGCTTTGCCGCCGGTGCCGTGGAGGATCACCAATTTGACCTCGCCCAGCAGATCCTGCCACTTCGTCTCAAGGCTGAACCCGAATTCGGTCGCGAGGCTGGCCAAGACCTGCATGTAATAGGGCGACGGCGGATTGCTCTTGGCCCACGGCACCACCGCGCCTTGCTTCAGGCTGAGGTTCTCGTTCGGCACCACCAGCTGCGGATCGAACAGCAGCTTTTCGGCCAGCCCGTCGCAGGCCGGGCAGGCCCCCTGCGGGGCGTTGAAGCTGAACAGCCGCGGTTCGATGCTCTCGATCGTAAAGCCCGAGACCGGGCAAGCGAACTTCTCGGAAAAGACGATGCGGTTGGCGGGCAGGCCGGTGCCCTTCATCGCGCCACCTGTTTCCTCGTTCTCGCGCCCGGGCACTGCGTCGTCCGCCAAATCTAGATAAACCAAACCATCGGCCAGCTTCAGCGCTTGCTCAAAGCTATCCGCCAGCCGCGTCTGGATCCCATCTTTGACCGCGATCCGGTCAACCACCACTTCGATGTCGTGCTTGAATTTCTTGTCGAGCGCGGGGGCGTCCTCGATCGGGTAGAACTCCCCGTCGATCCGCACCCGGGTATAGCCGGCCTTTTGCCACTCGGCCAGTTCGCGGCGATATTCGCCCTTGCGGCCGCGCACCGCCGGGGCGAGCAGGAAGGCGCGGGTTCCCTCGGGCAGCGTCATCACCCGGTCGACCATCTGGCTGACCGTTTGCGCCGCAATCGGCAGCCCGGTGGCGGGCGAGTACGGCACGCCCACGCGCGCCCACAGCAGCCGCATGTAATCGTAAATCTCGGTCACCGTCGCCACGGTGCTGCGCGGGTTGCGGCTGGTGGTCTTCTGTTCGATGCTGATCGCGGGGCTGAGGCCGTCGATATGTTCGACATCGGGCTTCTGCATCATTTCGAGAAACTGGCGCGCATAGGCGCTCAGGCTTTCGACATAGCGGCGCTGGCCCTCGGCATAGATCGTATCGAACGCCAGGCTCGACTTGCCCGAGCCCGACAGACCCGTGATCACGATCAGGCTGTCCCGCGGCAGCGTGACGTCAAAGCCTTTGAGGTTGTGTTCCCGGGCACCCCGGACAACGATACTGGTAAGCGACATAACGCGCCGATGTTCCACATTTGTTCACTGGAGGCAAGAGGCACCGCGCGGTCCCTTGTGGTTAGATGGGCGGCGACACCCAAAATCACAAGCCAGCACTGCCAATTCGGCCAAGCGCCCGCCGCGCGCGACGAGCTCAAACTGGCCCTGGTTTCGTGCAACCTACTATTAAGGTGCACGAAGGTAAAACCGGGCAAATCAGGGAGGGTCATCCAGTGAAGTTCACATTGCTCGCCAGCGCCGTTGCGCTGGGTGTTTCGCTTATCGGAACCACAGTGCTAGCTGACGATCCGCATGATCCGGTGATGCGCGACCAGCGCGCGAGGGCGCGTGACCACGAAATCATCCGCCAGCTCAATCTGGCCGAAATGCGCAAAGTGCGCGCGCGCGATGCACGGATGTCGCGGCAATGGCGCGAGTGGCGCGAATGGCAGGAAGATCACCGCCGCGGCAACTAGACTCCAAGGTGGCGGCGTCGCCTGTCACCCGCCCCGCACCCGCGTCGCCTGATAGCTCGGTGCGCGAGCAATAGCCAATCCGGCAATACTGAGCGGCTCTGAACGCACAGCACGCGCACCTTAAACCGGGCGGGGCTTTCGCGCCGGCGGGGGAGCGGCTATGCTGGCGGTCAGGAACGCAGGAGGTGACGTATCATGAGCAAACTTTCGATCGCGCTGGGCAGCTTGTCTACCGCCGCAATGGCCCTATCGCTCGTCGCGGTACCGGCAGATGCCCATGCCATACGCAACCATCGCGCTGCGGCGGCGGCTGTGGTCCCGGCGAGCGCCGCGCCCACCGAAACCGCCGAACAGCAGCGCGTCCGGCTGAACGCCGAACAGGCCGCCGCAGCGCAAGCCCAGAACGCGCGCAATGCCGCCAATAAGGCCGCCTACGAAGCAGCGGTGGCCGCCCGCGACGCCGAGATTGCCCGGGCAAAAGCCGAATACGATGCCGCCATGACCAAATGGACTGCCGATACGGCGGCCTGCAAGGCGGGCGATATGACCCGGTGCGGCAAGCCCGCGATGTAGATCGGGTGAACAGGCTAAACCCCATCCACCAACCACCCACTCCCATCGGCCAACAACATTGACTCCAACAGCCGCGCGCGCGAGGCAGGGCCAGCTTTGCGCGCGCGGTTTTGGCTGCGGTGACGCTTATCCTCCCTGGGAGTTAAATACCTATGAAATCACGTTTTCTGATCGCCAGTGCCGCGCTGACTGTGCTGGCTGTGCCGTTTGCTACCACCGCGCTGATCGCGCAGGGATCGACCACCACCATGGCCGCCCGCGGATCCACTTCGGGCAAGCCGGCGATCGGCGCCTGGGGCGTCGATCTGGCCGGCGGCGATCACAGCGTCAAGCCGGGCGACAACTATTTCCGCTACACCGCGGGCAAGTGGTTCGATGCCACCGTCATACCGGCCGACCGCGCTTCGACCGGGACCTTCTATGACCTGCGCGAACGCACTCAGGACCAACTCAAGGCGCTGATCACCGCCGCCAAGCCGGGCACCAAAGTGGCGAGTTTCTATTCCAGCTTCATGAACGAACGGCGGCTTGAAGCGATTGGCATTGCCCCGCTCAAGCGCGATTTGATGGCGATCAAAGCGATCAAGACCAAGGCGCAGTTCGCGCGTTACATGGGCACCACCAACGGCCGATTTGGCGCCAGCGTGATCGACATGGGGGTTGATGCCGATACGGCCAACCCTAACCTCAATGTGCTCTATCTTGGTCAGGGCGGGCTGGGCCTGCCCGAACGCGAATATTATTTCGCCGACCAGTTCAAGAAGCAGCGCGACGCCTACCGCGCCTATATCACCCGCACCATGGGCATGCTCGGCTATGCCAACCCCGCGGCGGTGGCCGACACGATTATCGCGTTCGAAACGCAAATTGCCGATAAAAGCTGGAAGATTGCCGATCGCCGCCAGATCGAAAAGACCAACAACCCGATGAGCACGGCGCAGTTGGTGGCCTATGCCCCGGGGCTGGACTGGGCGCAGTATTTTGCGGGTTCAGCAGTGCCCGCGCAGCAGCGCATGATCGTCGGTGAAAACACCGCGGTGCGCGATATTGCGCAGGTCTATGCCAAGACCCCGCTGACCACGCTCAAGCTGTGGCAGGCGTTCCACGTCGCCGATCAGGCCGCGCCGTACCTCAACAAGGCGATGGTGAGCAGCCGGTTCGATTTCGCCAAGACGCTGTCGGGTGTGTCAGAAAATCGCCCGCGCTGGAAGCGCGCGGTCGATGTGGTCGGCGGCTCGCTGGGCGAACTGGTCGGGCAGACCTACGTGGCCGATTACTTCCCCGCCTCGTCCAAGGCCAAGATGGAAGTGCTGGTCAGCAACCTCAAAGTCGCAATGGCCGGGCGGATCAAGGCCAACGACTGGATGGGCGAAACCACCAAAGCCGCCGCGCTCGAAAAACTTGCCCGTATGGATGTGATGGTCGGTTATCCCGATAAGTGGCGCGACTATTCCAAGCTGGCGGTGTTGCCGGGCGACCTATACGGCAACGTTCAGCGCACTAGCATGTTTAACAACGCCTACCGGATGAGCTTCCTGGGCAAGCCAGTGGATCGCAAGCTGTGGGGTATGAACCCGCAGACGGTGAACGCTTACAACGGCGGACTGGAAAACAAGATCGTGTTCCCGGCAGGAATCCTGCAAGCGCCGTTCTTTGATCCCAACGCCGATGACGCGGTCAACTACGGCGCGATCGGCGCGGTAATTGGCCACGAAATCAGCCACGGCTTCGACGATCAGGGCCGCAAGATCGACGCCACCGGCAAAGTGCGCGACTGGTGGACGGCCGATGACTCCAAGCGGTTTGAGCAGCAAACCAAGATCTTTGGTGATCAATATGCCAAGTATGAAGTCGCCCCAGGCGCTTTCATCAATCCCGACCTGACCATGGGCGAGAATATCGCCGATTTCGCCGGAGTCTCGGTGGCGCTCGATGCCTATCATGCCTCGCTGGGCGGCAAACCCGCGCCAGTGATCGACGGATTGACCGGCGACCAGCGCTTCTATCTCGCTTATGCGCAAGTCTGGCGCTCGAAATCGCGCGAGGATGCGATCCGCAACCAGGTTGCCACCGATCCGCACAGCCCGGGCCAGTTCCGCTCGTTCGCGCCGCTGCGCAATATTCAGGCGTGGTACGATGCCTGGAACGTGCAGCCCGGCGACAAGCTGTATATTGCGCCTGAGAAACGCGCGAAAATCTGGTAAGGCGGCAAATGCGCTAAATCATTCAGCCAATACTCATGGGGGCAGCGGCAACGCTGCCCCCGATTGTTTTAAGGAGATATCTCGATGCGCTCCCTCCCTTTCGTTTCGCTGACCGCGCTGGCCCTCACCGGATGTGCCATGTCTGACACCCGGACCGCTGCGACCCCGGCGGTGATTGCCACAGCCGTGGCCTATGCCCCGGTTATTCCAGTCGGCACCGGAATTTTCGCGGAAGCCTCCACGCTTCCGTTCCACGCGCCCGACTTTTCCCGGATCAAGGATAGCGATTACCAGCCCGCGATCGAGCAGGGGATCGCGATCCAGCTGGCTGAAGTGGCGGCAATCGCCAACAATCCCCAGGCTCCGACTTTCGACAACACAATCGCCGCGCTGGAGCGTTCGGGCCAGATGCTGGGCCGGGCTAATGCGGTGTTTAGCGCGCTGACGGGGGCCAACACCAATGACACGCTGGATGCGATTGATACCGCAACCGCGCCCAAGCTGGCGGCAATGCGCGACGAAATCACGCTCGATCCGAAGCTGTTTGCGCGGGTCAAGGCGTTGTACGATAACCGCGCCAGCCTCAAGCTTGAGCCCGATCAGCTACAGGTGCTGACGCTGCAATATAATTCCATGGTCCACAACGGCGCCAACCTGTCAGACACCGACAAGGCCACGCTAACGGGCATCAACGGCGAGCTTTCGACACTCTCGACCGACTTTTCGCAGCGGCTGACCAAGGGCACCAAGGACGGCGCACTGGTGATCACCGACAAGGCCAAACTGGCCGGGATGAGCGAGGCCGACATCGCCGCCGCTGCTAAGACTGCTGCGGATCGCGGCCTGCCCAAAGGCAGCTATGTGCTGGCGCTGCAGAACACCACCCAGCAACCACTGCTGGCTTCGCTGACTGATCGCGCAACCCGCCAGGCCTTGTTCGAGCACAGCTACAACCGCAGCGAACGCGGCGATGCCAATGATACCCGCGGACTGGTCCAGAAGATCGCTTTGCTGCGCGCGCAGAAGGCCAAGCTGCTCGGCTTCCCGGACTATGCCAGCTTCACGCTGTACGATCAGATGGCCAAGACCCCGGCCAATGCCATTGGGCTGCTCAGCCAGATGCTCCCCGCCATCGGCGCGGCCCAGCGCCGCGATGCGGGCGCGCTTAACCAGTTGATCAAGGCGCAGGGCGGCAAGTTCGCGGTCACTCCAGCCGACTGGGACTTTTATTCGGAGAAGCTGCGCAAGCAGAAGTACGACCTTGATGAAAGCCAGATCAAACCCTACCTTGAGATTCACAACGTACTCGAAAACGGCGTGTTTTACGCAGCGAACCAGCTGTACGGGCTGACCTTCAAGCAGCGCACCGACATCCCGGTCTATCAGCCAGACATCACCGTTTACACTGTCTATGATGCCGACGGCAGCGAACTCGCGCTGTTCTACTTCGACCCGTGGAAGCGCGACAACAAGTCGGGCGGGGCCTGGATGTCGAGCTTTGTTGACCAGTCAGGGCTGCTGGGCACCAAGCCGGTGGTATTCAATGTCGAGAACTTCACCAAGCCCGCCGCGGGTCAGCCCGCGCTGATCAGCTGGGACGATGCCAATACGATGTTCCACGAATTTGGCCATGCGTTGCACGGAATGCTCTCAAACCAGCGCTACCCATCAATCGCCGGGACCAACACCGCGCGCGATTTTGTGGAGTTCCCCAGCCAATTCAACGA
This sequence comes from Novosphingobium sp., assembly GCA_043758955.1. Taxonomy (GTDB): domain Bacteria; phylum Pseudomonadota; class Alphaproteobacteria; order Sphingomonadales; family Sphingomonadaceae; genus Novosphingobium. Next base: position 8,482 of record JAYVML010000031.1, read on the forward strand.
AAACTGGTTGTCCGATCCCAAGGTGCTGGGCCATTTCGCCAAACACTATAAAACCGGGGCCCCGATGCCTGCTGCCTTGGTTGCCAAGATCAAGCAGGCCAGTACTTTTAATCAGGGTTATGCGCTGGGCGAAGTGGTTACTGCGGCGCTGCTCGATCTGAAATGGCACTCGCTCTCTCCGGAAGCAGGGTTGCAGGATGTCGACGGGTTCGAAGCCAAATCGATGGGCGAACTGGCCGCCGATGGCCTCGATGTGAAAGACGTGCCGACCCGTTACCGGTCGAGCTATTTCCGCCACATCTGGGCCAATGGCTATGCCGCCGGGTATTATGCCTACAGCTGGACCGAGATGCTCGATCATGATGCCTTTGCCTGGTTTACCGATCACGGCGGGCTGACCCGCGCCAACGGCCAGCGGTTCCGCGACATGATCCTGTCGCAGGGCCACAGCCAGGACTATGCGGTTATGTACCGCAACTTCACGGGGCGCGATCCCAGCATCGAGCCAATGCTCAAGGCGCGCGGTTTGAAGTAAGCCGGGCGTTCAGCGCGCGCTGGCCGGGATCGCCCAGCCAGCGCGCGTCGATCCCCCAAACCTCGCGCAAATTGTCCTGGTCCAGCACTTTGTCGGGCGCGCCTTGGTGCAGTACCTGCCCGCCCACCATTACTGACACCTGATCGGCGTAATTCATCGCTTGCGCCAGATCGTGCAGCACCAACACCACCCCCATGCCTTGCGCCGCGAGCCCGCGCAGGTGCGCCAGCAGCGCCAGCTGATGCGCCAGATCGAGATTGGCGAGCGGCTCATCGGCGAGCAGCCAGCGCGGGGTTCCGGCCAGCACGCGGGCGAGCAAGGCGCGCGCCCGCTGCCCGCCGGATAATCGCGACAGCGGCGTTGTGCGCAGCGCATCGAGGTGCATCGCGCTCAGCGCAGCATCCACTGCCGCCCGATCCTTCGCTACGCCCTCATCCCACGGCAGACGCCCCAGCCCGACCAGCGTCTCGACTGATAGATCCCATGCCGCCTCGGCCTGCTGCGGCAGCAAGCCCAGCGCCTGCGCGCGGGATCGCGGATTCATTTCGGTCAGATTGGTGCCGCCGAGTTCTACAATGCCACTGGTCGGCGCAAGTATTCCGGCCAGACATGCCAGCAGGCTGGACTTGCCCGCACCATTGGGCCCGCAGATCGCGGTTACCCGACCCGGTGCAAATGCGGCGCTGGCAAGGTCAAGGCGGCCGGGCAAGCTGAGATTTTGGGCGCTCAGGATCATGCCAGTTCCCGCCGTAGGCGCAGCAGCAGCGCGAGGAAGAATGGGCCGCCCAGCAGCGACAGCGCGATCCCCAGCCGCAACTCGCTTTGCAGCGGCAGCACGCGGCACAAAGCATCGGCGGCCAGCACCAGCAAAGCCCCGGCAAGCGCGCTTGGCACGATAAGCTGCGAGGGGCGGCGATCGGTGAAACGGCGTAGCAGGTGCGGCACAATCAGCCCGACAAAGCCAATGATCCCCGCCGCCGCTACGCTCGCGCCCACCGTCAGACCGATCCCGCCGATCATCAGCCATTGCAGTCGCCGCGGATCAATCCCGAGTGACCGCGCGGTCGCTTCGCCCAGCGTCAGGGCATCAAGCGAACGCCCGGAGCGCAGCAGCAGCGCGATCCCGGCCATGGTCAGCGGGGCGGCGATGGCGACGTCGTTCCAACTGCGATCGCTGAGCGCGCCCATCAGCCAGGTAACAATCTCAGAAAGCGCGAACGGGGTGGGTGAGAGGCTGATCGCCAGGCTCATCAAGGCCCCGGCCAGGCTGGCAATGATCATCCCGGCGAGCGTGAACAACAGCACCGAACCGCTCCGCCCGGCGATCAGGCTGAGCAGCGCCATCGCGGTGGCCGCGCCCAACAGCGCAAACAGCGGCAGCAGCCAGGGGATCCCCGCCAGCCCGGTCCAGAAGCTCAACACCGCGCCCAGCGCCGCGCCCGGCGCGATCCCGAACAGCCCCGGATCGGCCAGCGGATTGCGTAAATAGCCCTGCATCGCGGCCCCCGCTGCGCCCAGCCCCGCACCGACGATCAGCGCCAGCACCGCGCGCGGCAGGCGCAGCTCGGTCAGGATGATCAGCGCGTTGGGGACCGGACTGGCGAACGGATCGATCCACACCCGCCCGGCGAGTAGCGATAGCGGAAAGGCGATAGCCAGCGCGAACAGGAGGAGAGCGACGGGGCGGGTCATCGCGCATGTCCTTCGAGACGCGAATGAGCCTTCGACAAGCTCAATCCCTTTCGCTCATCAGGACGAATGGTGGTGATATTCCGTTCGACCTGAGGAGGGACTGAGCGCTTGCGAAGGCCCGTCTCGAAGGACTGCCGCACTTCCACCAGCCGCGCCACCGTGCGCGGGATGCTGGGACCACCGCACCACAGCAGCGCCGGATCAAGCGGCGCTCGCAGCGTGGCGGTCAGCCCGCGCAGCGCCGGGTGCGCGAGCAGGCGATCCTCATTTCCGCGCCCATTGCCTGCGATGAACAGCACCCGTGGCGGGTCCGCCAACATCACTTCGAGCGGCAACAGATCGGCCTGACGCATTCCGCGCGCGGCCGCCAGGTTGGTGAACCCGGTGCGGCTCAGCAGTTCGGAAATTAGCGTACCCGCGCCCGCTACCATCCCGCCCGATTGCCAGACAATCGCGGGAACGGCAGACCCCTGCTGGGGAAGGGCCAGCGCCAGCGCGCGGTCGATCCGTGCGTTGAGCGCCGCTCCGCGTTCGGGATGCCCGGCCAGCGCGGCGATTGCGCGCACCTGCGCCTGACTATCAGCCACCGTGCTGGCCGCGCCGAAGGCACTAAACTGCAGCCCCATCCTCGCCATCGCGTTGACGCTGGCGGGCGGGGTGAAAGTGCTGCCGATGACCAGATCGGGATGCAGCGCGGCCAGCTCCTCAACACTGCCGCTGATGCTGGCAAAGCTCCGCGCCAAGCCCACGTCCATCGAGCTCGCGGCCGGGTCGCTGCTATAGCGCGACAGGCCGGCGATCTGGGCCGGATCGGCCACCTCGGCCAGGATCGCGTCGGTGCACGGGTTAATGCTGACGATGCTGGGATGCGCCGCTTCGCGCGCCGGTGCGGCGGTGCAGGCCGCCAGCATCAGCGCGGTCAGCGGCGCATAGCGGCTTACCACTTTACCCTGACCCCGCCATAGGCCGAGCGGCCATAGGTGCCGTATCCGGCGGCCACCTGATACTGCGCATCGGTGACATTCTCGACCCGGCCATACAGCTCCAGATGTTCGCCCAGTGGTACAGAGGCACGCAGCGTGACCAGACCATAGCCATCGAGCGCGGTTAAGTTTTCGCGGTCATCGAAGCTATCGCCGACCAGCCGCAGATCCGCGCCCACGGCCAAGCCCTGCAGCGGAGTGGTCCAGTCGGCTGAAACACTTGCCATGTGCCGTGGCCGCCGCGCAAGGTCTTTGCCGGTCAAGCGGTTGGTCGCGGTCAGATAGGTGTAGCTGGCCTGGACCTTGAACCGCTCGGTCACTTGCGCCCCGCCTTCGAACTCAATCCCCTCGGCCCGGGCACGGCTGACGTTGAAGTAACCGGCCGGATAGACGTAATCGACCAGATCGGCACTATCGCGGCGGAACAGCGTGACCGCGACGTGGCCCGGCCCATTGCGGTCGCCGTATTCCAGACCGGCATCGAAGGCCTCGCTGGTTTCGGGCTTGAGCGCCGTGTTTCCGCCATATCCATAAAGCTGGTTCAGCGTTGGGGCCTTAAACCCCTGCCCCCACGAAGCACGCATCCGCCAGTTATGATCCAGCGAGAAACTGCCATTGGCACCCAGCGAGATATGGCTGCCGAACCGGTCATGGTCATCGACCCGCCCGCCCGCAGTCAAGTTGAGCCGCTTGCCATGATAACCGAGCAGCGCGTGTGCCCCAACGATCCGCGCGGACTGGCGCGGATCGAAGGTGGTTGAAAACCGCGACCAATCGGCGTCACCGCCAAAGTCCAAGCTCCACTGATCTGTCAGATTGGCGCGGCCAGTAAGATCGGCATGGACCGCGCGGCCAGCGGTTTCGAAATTGGGTGCGGTGCCATATGTCGGGTCGAAATAGGCGCGGCGGGTATCAGCCAAAGCCACTCCCGCGCCCAGCGTTAGTGCGCTGGAAGCGTATTCCAGCCCAACCCGGCCCGAACCCTGGCGGGTGGTCTGGTATTCGGGAGTGTCGCCAAAGTTGTACAGTGGCGCAGCATAGCCATCGAAATCGACCTTGCTGTCGGCATAGCGCCCCGCAGCGACCAACTTCAGGCTGCCAGTCAGACCGAATGAGCCACGCCCGCCCAGATGCCACTGACGGAATGGGTCAAGCTCGCTGCCCCCGGCGAAGGCCGAAATCCCGTCAGTATGCAGGTCTCCGCCGGTCAGCCCAAGTGTATAGCGATCTCCATTCAGCCCAATCCCGGCATTGGCGTCGAGCGAATTGTGCGCGCCATATTCCACGCTGGCGCGCGCGCCGCTGCGGGTGTCGGTTTCCAGCGCGAGCACCCCGCCGATGGCTTCCGAACCCCAGGCCAGGCTGTTCGATCCGCGCAACAGTTCGACCCGGCCAATCCCGCCGCTCATCAGCGTGCCAAGATCGAACCCGCCCGAAGGCGCGGCAAGGTCTTCGACCCGCACCCCGTCGATAGTGACCAGCAATTGCTCCGAATTGGCGCCGCGCACGAACAGGCTGGTCTGGCTACCCAGCCCGCCGCTACGCGCGTAGCTGACGCCGGGCAGGCGTCCGAGCGCGCGGGTCAGATCGGGGCCTTGGACCGCTTCAAGCTCTTTGGCATCGATCACGCTGATCGACTGGCCCGATTGGAGCAGCGGAACTTTGCTGCCCGTCGCGACCACGACGATGCTGTCGGGATCAATCCTCGAGTCCGCGACAATGACCTCGCTGTCCTCAACCTGCGCCACGGCAGGCCCAGCAACAACCAGCGAACAACTCAACAATAACAGATATTTCACGCGGCATTCCCCTTCTTGAACGAATGCCGTTCAAGGCGGAGGGCCCGGGCACCACTGCCCAAGTCCAAGCTGCATTCCGGTACACCCCGCCCGGCGCGGAACGACGGTCATCGGCAGGTCTCCTGACTCCCGGATCAGTGCCGACGCTCGCCTTCCCAGCATTTCAGCCAGTGGCATGATGAGCGCAGACTCCCCGGTCACAGTTGCGGGGGCAGCGGGGGCATTGAACCCCCTTCCCTTTTCAGCCTGTGCTTGTCCCCCGCTCACGCGGGCGTTGGGCGCAGACAACCAATGACACGGCGCAGCCTTTAGCTGCGCGTTTTGCTCAGCGCAAGTTGGGCCAATTTTAACCGCTACACACTATGCGCGGGTAATGTCCCGCTGCGGCACGGCGCGAATTGGTCGGTGGCGCGGCGGGCGGCTGAGCGCCTACGCGCAAAGCGCGCGACCTAATGCGCGGTACGCGTAGCCAGATGCGAGACTGAATGAGCCACATGCCTGCCCTGCCCTATGAACCCCGACCGCGCGATTTCGCCATGCGGTTGCGGCGGCGTGCGGTGCCGACGCTGGGCCAATGGCGCGCGCGGCGGCATCGCGGACGGCGGCTGCTGGTGCTGGTGGCGGCGATCGCCGTGCCCGCGCTGGCCGCACCTTCGCCGTGGCAAGCGTTCAGCATTGGCGATGCCGGAGGGGCGCAATTCACCGTCGATCCAATGCCGTTCGAACAATCCGGCGCGAGCTTCCCCGGCTCAGCGTTCTATTACATCGCGCCCACCGAACAGTTGCCACCCGATTATTCCGGGGCCAGCAGTGATGCCCCCGTGGCCGGAACCGGGGCTGGCGCAGGCTTGGCCGACTTTGGCAGCGGGCCGATTGCGCGGCCGATGCGGATGGACAATTCGAGCCTCGACCGGACCCGCGCGCTCGAATGCCTGACTGCGGCGATCTATTACGAAGCCGCCTCAGAGCCTGACCAAGGCCAGCGCGCGGTGGCGCAGGTGGTGCTGAACCGGGTGGCGCACCCCGCCTTTCCCAACACCGTTTGCGGCGTCGTCTATCAGGGCAGCGAGCGGAGCACCGGTTGCCAGTTCAGCTTTGCCTGCGATGGTGCCCTGGCGCGCGTGCCAAGCAAGTTCTTCTGGCAACGGGCGCGCGATTTCGCGGCCTCGGCGCTATCGGGTTATGTCGAGCCGAGCGTGGGGCTTGCCACGCATTACCATACCAATGCGGTGCACCCCTATTGGGCGCCCAGCCTGCATTTCATCACCGCGATTGGCGCGCACCGGTTCTATAGCCTGATGGGCCGCGCGGGTGACAGCGGCATATTCCGCTTTGCCTATGGCGGCGGCGAGCCGCTCGCCGCGCCGCATCCGCACAGCGCAGCGGCGGACAGGTTGCCTGATCCGGCACTCGATCCGCTGGCGCTGCAGCGCGCCTACGATAGCGGGTTCAAAATTGCGCAGGCCAGCGGCGTCCTGCCGGCCGGTGAAAGCCCATCGGCACTGGCCCAGTCCGGGCCAGCGCCGCGCTATTCGGCCGAGATTCAAAGCCGAGGCGGCGACCGCCAGTACAACGGCGACAAGCTACCCGGATCGCAGCCCGGTACGCACGGGGTTAAGCCCGAATATCAGCAATCGGGCAACTGGATCGCTCAACCGGGCGGCTAATGCGGCCCGCGGAGCCAAATCCGGCGTTGGTAAACAGCCAGCAACCATACCACAGAACCAAGCCTTAGCAGGCGTTTGCCTATAGCGGTCGCAACACCAACAAGTCGCAGGCCCCAATTATGACGATCCGCTATGCCGCTGCCCGCCCCGCCGCAGCTCCGGTCACCTTGAGCCGGGCTGCGCTGGGCCGGATCAGCCGCGCTCCCGCCAATGACAACGGCGATGCCTTGCTGCGCGACCTGGTGTTGCGCCAGGCCTTAATGCATTTTGCAGTCCACGGTCTGCACGCCGCTCAAGATGCTGGCGAGCGCGCCGCCGTGGCCTATTCGGCTGACGAGCAGGGCGAATACGACTACTGGCTCGAAATTTGCCGCGCGCTCGATGCCCGGCGCGCGCGGGTTCTCGCCACTAGACTGATTCGCCGCCAGCGATGATGCGTGCTGGTTGCAACAATGACTCAAGCGAGCATGGCTTGTTGCAATTGCGAACTATTATCATAAATTTTGCTTGATCGCGGGTCGTTACCACCTTGCAATCGCGCTATCGCGGGCTTAGGGCCGGGGCTGTTCATCGGGCGGCCCCATGCGCCTCGCGGGATTGACGGGCCTTACCTGACGCTGTTTGCCGATCCCGCCTGAGTGGAAGGACACCGTCGTAATCATGGCTCGCAAGAAAATCGCGCTGATCGGCGCCGGCAATATCGGCGGCACCTTGGCTCACCTCGCCGCACAAAAGGAACTGGGCGATATCGTGCTGTTCGATGTGGTCGAAGGCGTGCCGCAGGGCAAAGCGCTCGATCTGTCGCAGTGCGGCCCGGTTGAGGGGTTCGACGCCAAGATCACTGGATCGAACGAATATACGGACATCGCCGGAGCCGACGTAATCATCGTCACCGCCGGAGTTGCCCGCAAGCCCGGGATGAGCCGTGACGATCTGCTCGGCATCAACCTCAAAGTGATGAAAGCGGTCGGCGAGGGCATCAAGGCCAACGCGCCGGGCGCCTTCGTGATCTGCATCACCAACCCGCTCGACGCGATGGTCTGGGCCTTGCGCGAGTTTTCTGGCCTGCCGCACCACATGGTGGTCGGCATGGCGGGCGTGCTCGATTCGGCGCGGTTCAGCCACTTTATCGCCGATGAATTCAAAGTCTCGGTGCGCGATGTAAACACCTTCGTGCTCGGCGGGCACGGCGATACGATGGTCCCGGTGGTGCGCTATTCGACCGTCAACGGCATCCCGGTGCCCGATCTGGTCAAAATGGGGCTCAGCTCGCAGGATAAGATCGACGCGATCGTCAAGCGCACGCGCGGCGGCGGCGGCGAGATTGTTGCGCTGCTCGGCACCGGCTCGGCGTTCTACGCGCCTGCTGCTTCGGGGATCGCAATGGCCGAGGCATTCCTCAATGACCAGAAGCGCATCCTGCCCTGCGCGGCCTACGTTGACGGCAAGTATGGCCTCGACGGGCTGTATGTTGGCGTGCCGGTGCAGATCGGTGCAGGCGGGGTCGAGCAGATTGTCGAAATCGCGCTTGATGACGAAGACAAGGCTGGGCTGACGGTCAGCGTCGATGCGGTCAAGGAACTGCTGGTGGCGTGCCGGGCGATTGATGGCAGCTTGAACGGCTAGTGGACGCATTGTTGTTCCTTGCTGCAATTGCGGCAGCTGGCGCGTTGCCCGTTCTGACCGTCTTATTGCGCAAGAGACGACTGACTTTGTTGGCATTCTTGGGATGGATCGCAATTGCTTGCGTGTTTTTCCTTAGGCCCGCAGCGAATAGCCCGCATGCTTTTGGCATTGGACTGTTCTTGATTTTCCTTTTTGGTTGGTTGGCCGCACTTGGGTGGGCCTTCCACCCCGAACTCAAAGAAAAGTACTGGGGACAGAAAGCATGAGCATCCTGATCAACAAGAACACCAAGGTCATCACCCAAGGGATGACCGGCGCGACCGGGTCTTTCCACACCCAGGCGGCGCTCGATTACGGGACGCAGATGGTTGCCGGTGTCACGCCGGGCAAAGGCGGGCAGGTTCATATCGGGCTGCCGCAGTTCGATTCTGTGGCCGAAGCCAAGGCTGCGACCGGCGCAACCGCCAGCTGCATTTACGTCCCGCCTCCGGGCGCGGCCGACGCGATCCTTGAGGCGATCGATGCCGGGATCGAACTGATCGTCTGCATCACGGAGGGCATTCCGGTGCTCGACATGGTCCGGGTCAAGCGCGCGCTGTCGGGCAGCAAGAGCCGTCTGATCGGACCCAATTGCCCCGGCGTGCTGACCCCCGACGAATGCAAGATCGGGATCATGCCAGGCTCGATCTTCAAGAAGGGCAGCGTCGGCGTGGTCTCGCGCTCGGGCACGTTGACCTATGAAGCAGTGTTCCAGACCACCCAGATCGGCCTGGGCCAGACCACCGCGGTGGGCATCGGCGGCGACCCGGTCAACGGGACCAACTTCATCGATATGCTCGAACTGTTTCTGGCCGACGATGCGACCAAATCGATCATCATGATCGGCGAGATTGGCGGCAGCGCCGAAGAAGAAGCCGCGCAGTTCATCAAGGATGAAGCCAAGCGCGGGCGCAGCAAGCCGATGGCCGGGTTTATCGCGGGCCTCACCGCCCCGCCGGGCCGCCGGATGGGCCACGCCGGGGCGATCGTCTCGGGCGGGCAAGGCGGCGCGGAAGACAAGATCGCGGCGATGGAAGCTGCCGGCATCCGCGTCTCGCCCTCGCCCAGCCTGCTCGGCGAAACGCTCGATGGGCTGCTGAAGGAATTGGTCTGACGTGATCCCCTGCCTCCGCAGGGGAGCGGTTGCGCTGGATTGGTCTGAGGCCTCTGCCTTCGCAGGGGAAGTTACAGGGTGATGGGTTTGTGAAGCCAGGTTACGGTTACATCCTGACCAACAAGCCGATGGGCGTTTTGTATATCGGCGTTACCAGCGACCTGCCGGGACGGATCGAACAGCACCGGACCCGCGCTGTGGCTGGCTTCACCAAGACATTTAATTGCGACAAGTTGGTGTGGTTCGAACGGTTCGAAGATCTGCAGGATGCCCGATTGGCCGAAGTGCAAATGAAGCGTTGGAAACGGGCGTGGAAGGTGCGGGGGATTATCGAACAAAACCCGCAATGGCGTGATTTGAGTGGTGAATTGAACGATTGAAACGCGGGCCGAGTCCCTGCGAAGGCAGGGACCTCAGGCGAGGTAGCGCTACATTGGCCTGAGGCCCCTGCCTTCGCAGGGGAGCTGCGGGAAGTTGATAACGCCTAAGACCCCTGCCTTTGCAGGGGAGCAACTAAGGTTTGAAGTGATGGGTAACGAAAACCTCGAATTTCTCCCCGATGACCCCCAGCCGGGTCCGTCGTGGGCGCGCGCGCAGTGGCGCACCGCCGAGGATGATCTGACGCAAGCGCTCGACCCGACCGCGATGCAGGTGGCGATCAAGGCGGCGGCGGCGAAAGCCGGTGCCCCGCTCGAGGTCAAAGCGGTGGAAGAAGCCGCGGGCGATTCGATCCGCGCGATGATGCTGGTGCGCACCTATCGCGTGCGCGGGCATCTCGCGGCCGATCTCGATCCGCTGGGGCTGGCCAAGCAGGACCTGCCGCCCGATTTGTCGCCAGAATACCACGGCTTTTCAGGCGCCGCGCTTGATCGCAAAGTCTATCTGGGCGGCACGCTGGGCCTGCAGTGGTCAACCGTGCGCGAGCTGGTCGGGATCCTCAAGCGCAACTATTGCGGCAAGGTCGGCCTCGAATACATGCACATTTCGGACGTGGAGGAACGCCGGTTCCTTCAGGACCGGATTGAGGGCGGCGACAAGTCGATCGACTTCACCCCCGAGGGCAAACAGGCAATTCTGGCTGCGGTGATCCGCGGCGAGCAGTACGAAAAATTCCTCGGCAAGAAGTATGTCGGCACCAAGCGCTTCGGGCTCGATGGCGGCGAATCGATGATCCCGGCGCTCGAAGCGGTGATCAAGTACGGCGGGCAGCTGGGCGTGCGCGAGATTGTCTACGGCATGGCGCACCGCGGGCGGCTGAACGTGCTGGCGAACGTGCTGGCCAAACCATACCGCGTGATCTTCCACGAATTTTCGGGCGGCACCGCCAATCCTGAAGATGTCGGCGGATCGGGCGACGTAAAATATCACCTTGGTACCAGCACTGACCGTGAATTCGACGGGATCAAAGTGCATATGAGCCTGGTTCCCAACCCCAGCCATCTTGAAACGGTTGATCCGATCGTGCTGGGCAAGGCCCGCGCCGGCCAGGTGGTGCGCGAAGACATTGGCCCGGGCAAACACAAGCAAGTGCTGCCCGTGCTGATCCACGGCGATGCGGCCTTTGCCGGCCAAGGCATCGTGTGGGAGTGCTTCGGCTTTTCCGGGGTGAAGGGCTACAACACCGGCGGCTGCATCCACTTTATCATCAACAACCAGATCGGCTTCACCACCAGCCCGCAATTCTCGCGCGGCTCGCCCTATCCATCGGACGTGGCCAAGGGCATCCAGGCCCCGATCATCCACATCAACGGCGATGATCCCGAAGCGGTGACTTTCGCGTGCAAGCTGGCGATCGATTACCGCCAGACCTTTGGCCGCGATATTGTGGTCGATATGTGGTGCTATCGCCGGTTCGGCCACAACGAGGGCGACGAGCCGGGCTTTACCCAGCCGCTGATGTACCAGAAAATCCGCGCGCATCCGCCGGTCAGCGCGCTTTATGCCGCGCGGCTGGTGCAGCAGGGCGTGATCGACAAAGACTGGGCGGGCGAAAGCGAGATGCGTTTTACCGCGCTGCTCGAACAGGAATTCGCAGCCTCCAAAAGCTACAAGGCCAATCAGGCCGACTGGTTCTTTGGGCGCTGGACCGGACTGCACGCTCCCGGCGACCCAGAAACCGCTCGGCGCAACGTGCCGACCGGGATCGAGGCCAAGCTGTTCGACAGTCTGGGCCGCACGCTGACCACGGTGCCAGCGGGGCTGACCATCCACAAAACGCTCGGCCGGGTGCTGGAAGCCAAGCGTGAAATGTTCGCGAGTGCGGCCGGGTTCGACTGGGCGACAGCCGAGGCCCTGGCCTTCGGCAGCCTGTGTTCCGAAGGCTACAATGTGCGCCTGTCAGGCCAGGATTCGGGCCGCGGAACCTTCAGCCAGCGGCATGCCGCGTGGATCGATCAGACCGACGAGCGCAGATATATCCCGCTTTCAACCGTGCCGCACGGGCGGTTTGAAGTCCACGACAGCACGCTCTCCGAATACGGCGTGCTCGGGTTTGAATATGGCTATGCCAGCGCCGATCCTAAATCGCTGGTGCTGTGGGAAGCCCAGTTCGGCGATTTCGCCAACGGCGCGCAGATCATCATCGATCAGTATGTCGCTTCGTCAGAATCCAAATGGCTGCGCGCCAATGGCCTCGTGCTGCTGCTGCCGCATGGCTACGAGGGGCAAGGCCCCGAGCACAGTTCGGCGCGGCTTGAGCGGTTTCTGCAATTGTGCGCGCAGGATAACTTGCAAGTGTGCAACATCACCAGCCCGGCTAACTATTTTCACGTGCTGCGCCGCCAGATGCACCGCCCGTTCCGCAAGCCTTTGATCATCATGACGCCTAAGAGCTTGCTGCGTCACCCGATGGCCAAAAGCGAAGCCAGCGAGTTCATCGGCGTGGCGCATTTCAAGCGGATCCTGTCCGACCGGGGCGGCGCCGAGGACGCTCAGACCAAACGCGTGATCCTGTGTTCGGGCAAGGTCGCTTACGATCTGATGGAAGCGCGCGCAGCGGCCGACATTACCGACACCCAGATCATCCGGCTTGAGCAATTGTATCCGTTCCCGGGCGAGCCGTTGGCCGACCGGCTGGCGCGGATGCCCGGCCTCGAAGAGGTGGTCTGGTGCCAGGAAGAACCACGCAACAACGGGGCGTGGTTCTTTGTCGAACCGTTTATCGAGGAAGCCCTGAAAGCGGCCAAGGCCCCCGTCACCCGCGCTCGCTATGCCGGGCGCGTGGCCAGCGCTTCGCCTGCCACTGGCCTCGCCACCCGCCACCAGAGCGAGCAAGGCGCGCTGATCGGCAATGCGCTCGGGCTTTCAGTGCGCACCGAAATCCGCCGCAGAAAGAAGGCCTGAAGATGTCAACCGAAGTCAAAGTTCCCGTGTTGGGCGAATCGGTCGTCGAAGCGACCATCGGCGAGTGGCTCAAGCAGCCCGGCGACGCGGTTGCGCTGGACGAGCCGATTGCCAGTCTGGAGACCGACAAGGTCGCCATCGAAGTCACCGCGACCGCCGCTGGCGTGATGGGTCAGCATATCGCCAAGGTCGGCGATAATGTCGCGGTCGGCGCGGTGATCACCACGATCGAAGATGGCTCGCCCGCCGCCGGTCCCGCTCCGGTGACCGAACGCACCGCCGCACCGGTGCCGCCAGCGTCGGACACAATGCCCAAGACCGAGACGCCCAAGGCCGAAGCGGTCGCGCCCGATGCGGCGGCGCTGTCCCCTTCGGCGCGGCGCGCGGTGCTCGAATACGGGATCGATCCGGGTACGGTCAAAGGCAGCGGCAAGGACGGCCGGCTGACCAAGGAAGACGTAGTTGCGGCGGCGCAAGCCAAGACATCAGCACCTGCGCCGGTCCGTACCGCCGCACCAGCACCCGCTGCGGCCGCTGGCACCCCCATCGGGGAACGCGGCGCCGAACGGGTCAAAATGACCCGGTTGCGGCAGACGGTCGCGCGGCGTTTGAAGGAAGCGCAGAACACCGCCGCGCTGCTCACGACGTTCAACGATGTTGATATGAGCGCGGTGATGGCCGCGCGCGACAAGTTCAAGGACAGCTTTGAGAAGAAGCACGGGGTCAAGCTCGGCTTCATGAGCTTTTTCGCCAAGGCCGCCTGCCTTGCGCTGAAAGACTTCCCGAGCGTCAATGCTCAGATCGAAGGCGATGAGATTGTCTATTTCCCCTACGTCGATCTGTCGGTCGCGGTCTCGGCCCCCAACGGGCTGGTCGTGCCGGTCGTGCGCAACGTCGATGCGATGGGCTTTGCCGAGATCGAAAAGGCCATCGGCGAACTTGGCCGCCGCGCCAAGGACGGCAGCCTGACTTTGGCCGATATGCAGGGCGGCACCTTCACCATTTCCAACGGCGGCGTGTTCGGCGGGCTGATGTCCACCCCGATCATCAACCCGCCACAGTCGGCGGTGCTCGGCCTGCACCGGATTGAGGACCGCCCGGTGGTCCGCGACGGCCAGATCGTGATCCGCCCGATGATGTATCTGGCACTGAGCTACGACCACCGCCTGATTGATGGGCGCGAGGCGGTAACGGCTTTGAAGACGATCAAGGAAGCGATCGAGGATCCGACGCGGTTGTTGATTGATTTGTGAATTGTCGTGCGTCCCCGCGAGGGCGGGGACCTCAGGCCGGAGCAGTCCAGCCTGAGGGCACGAGGTCCCCGCCTTCGTGGGGACTCAGGAGTGAACGATATGGCTGACTACGATTACGACGTGCTGATTATCGGTTCCGGTCCCGGCGGCTATGTCGCGGCGATCCGCGCGGCGCAGTTGGGGCTGAAAGTCGCTTGCGCTGAGGGGCGCGAGACTTTGGGCGGGACTTGCCTCAACGTCGGGTGCATTCCGAGTAAGGCGATGCTCCATGCGTCGGAGTATTTCGATGCGGCGGTGAATGGCGCGATGGCCAAGATGGGGGTGGAAGTCACCCCCAAGCTCAACCTTCCCGCGATGCACGCGCAGCGGATTGACGCGGTGACGCAGCTAACCGGCGGGATTGCGTTCCTGTTCAAGAAGAACAAGGTCGATTGGCTCAAAGGCTATGCGCAGTTCACCAGCGCCGACACGGTAACCATCGCAGGTAAAAGCTACCGCGCCAAGAATATCGTGATTGCCACTGGGTCGAGCGTGACCCCGTTGCCCGGGGTGACCGTCGATCAGAAAGTCGTCGTGGACTCCACCGGCGCGCTTGAATTGACGAAAGTTCCCAAGCGCATGGTCGTGATCGGCGGCGGGGTGATCGGGCTGGAGCTGGGTTCGGTCTGGCGGCGGCTCGGCGCGGAAGTGATCGTGGTCGAATTCCTCGACCAGCTGCTCCCCGGCATGGACATGGACGTGCGCAAGGAAGCCGCGAAGATCTTCAAGAAGCAGGGCATGACGATTCGGCTCGGCATCAAGGTCACCGGCGCAAAGGTCAAAGGCAGCAAGGCCACGCTGACGCTGGAACCTGCTGCGGGCGGCGCGGCGGAAACGCTCGAAGCCGACTGCGTGCTGGTCTCGATCGGACGCCGTCCCAATACCGAAGGGCTTGGCCTCGAGGCGATCGGGCTCGCCCCCAATGCGCGCGGCCAGATCGAGATCGACCATGAATTTCGCACTGCGGTGACGGGCGTTTGGGCGATCGGCGATGTGGTTCCCGGCCCGATGCTGGCGCACAAGGCCGAGGACGAAGGCATCGCGGTGGCCGAATATATCGCGGGCGGGACCGGCATCGTCAATCATGCGGTGATCCCCGGCGTGGTCTATACCTGGCCCGAAATCGCCGGGGTCGGCCTGACCGAAGATCAAGCCAAAGAGCTGGGCGAAGTGAAGGTCGGTAAGTTCCCGATGCTCGCCAACAGCCGGGCCAAGACCAATCACGAGCCCGATGGCTTCGTCAAAGTGATCGCCGACGCCAAGACCGACCGGGTGCTGGGTGTGTGGTGCATCGCCAGCGTTGCCGGGACGATGATTGCCGAGGCTTGCGTGGCGATGGAGTTCGGCGCGACCTCTGAAGACATCGCTTACACCTGCCACGCGCACCCCACCCACTCCGAAGCGATCAAGGAGGCGGCGATGGCGGTGACCGGGAAAGCCATCCACATCTGACCGCAAATCTTGCCGACCGCGCCGCATGGGAACGCGCTGGGGGACCTGCGCGTTTGTGCTATTAGCGGGGCAACGGGGCAGATCAGGCATGCGGATTTCAGCAATCGCGACAGCACTCGCGCTCGCGCTTGGCTTGGCCGCGTGCAAGGGCCACGGCGGCGCGCCGCCGCGCGCCACCGATGCGATCAAGTCTCAGCCGCAAAGCTCGATCATCGCGGTGCCGATCGCGGTCGATTTGTCGGCGCTGTCTGCTGCGCTCGAGCGCGAAGTGCCGCGGAAATTGTGGACCATCGACCAAGCCGGGCAAGTCTGTGTGCCGAGCAAAAAGGTCAAGGTGCTGTTCGTCAAGGTCAACACCCCAATGCTGCATTGCCGGTTGGTAGGGCAGGTGATGCGCGGGCCAATGGCAATCTCGGGCAGCGGCCGCGATATCGTGGTGACCATGCCGATCAGCGCAGTGATTCATGCCCGCGACGTTGGCGGACTGGTCAAGCAAGAAACCGCCACCGCGCAGGCGCAGGTCCGCGCCATCGTACACCTCGATCTGGCCGCTGACTGGTCGCTGCGCGGTAAAGTCGATATTGCCTATGACTGGACGCACGAACCTGCAGTCGATTTCATGGGCAAGCATATCGTGCTGACCAGCAAGGCCGATGCCAAGTTGCAAGGTGTCGTGGCCAAGCTGGAGCGGACGCTGCCGACCGAAATCGGCAAGCTGCAGTTCCGCAGCCAAGTGGAACAGGTCTGGCGATCAGCGTTTACCTCGTTGCTGCTCAATCGCGACAATCCGCCGGTGTGGATGCGCGTCACCCCGCAAGAGCTGCAATATGGCGGCTATGCTGTGCAAGGCCGTCAGCTGGTGCTGCGGCTGGGGATGAAGGCCCTGACCGAAACCTTCGTGGGCGACCGTCCGGCCGATCCGGCGGCGATTGCCCTGCCAAGCGTGCGACCGCTGGCGGCCGATACCGGCGAATTGCAATTCTACGTGCCGGTGATCGCGGATTACGCCGAACTGGAACCGGTCATCGCTAAGGCATTGGTCAAACGTTCCAGCCGACCATTTACCGTGCCAGGAGTGGGCGATGTCTATGTCCAGTTTGGCAAAGTTACCGCCTATGGCACCAACAATGGCAGGATCGCGGTGGGGCTGGAATTTACCGCGCTCGACACCGACCGGCGCAGCACAAAATCTCACGGCACGATCTGGCTGACCGGGCTGCCGATCAACCAGCCCAACACCCGCCAGATCAATTTTACCGACGTATCGGTGGACGGCGCGACTGACAGCACTGGCACCAATCTGTTGCTCAAGCTGGCCAATACCCCCGCCTTTGCGGATACCATCGCAGAAGCATTGGCGCAGAATTTCACCGAAGATTACGATCAGCTGCTGGGCAAGATCGATCGCGCGATTTCCGACAAGCGCGCCGGTAACCTGCTGATCCGCGCCGATATCCAGAACGTGCGCACCGGCTCGCTCAGGGCGGCGGGCAATGGCTTGTATCTGCCAGTGTGGGGCACCGGGCGCGCGAGCATCCAGCTGCTGCGATAGACGTCCAGCCGTTCACAGGATGTGACAAATCGGCATTCCCCCGGAGGCCGTGCTTGGCTATGGCGGCGGTTCACTTCGCACACAAAGGACTTCATTCGTGGCTGACACTGTCTCAATCAACCTGACGCAAGACGAACTCGAAATGCTCGTCGACGGGCTCGAAGCCGATATGGAAGGCTATGTCGAAGCCGCCAAGGAAGCCCGCGGCAACACCCGCCGCGATGAAGTGGCAACTTATACCGAAGCCGCCACCCGCATCCAGGCGCTGTTGGCCCGGCTGCAAGAGCTGATCGAAGACTGAGTGGTGAATCGGGGGGGGAATTCGGCTGAAACGCGGCGTAGACAGCGCCGCCCGCTCATGCTTCGCTTTGCCCGCTGGCACATCTGGCTGGGCTGGATCGCCGCGATTCCGCTGCTGCTATGGGTTATATCGGGGCTGTTCATGGCCGCGCGCCCGATCGAAGTGGTTCGCGGTGGGGCGCTGCGCACGGCCGCGGCCGCGCTGCCCGCGACAGGGCTGGTCACCCCGCAGCGCGCGGGCGCTGTCACCCGGTTGACGCTGGCCGATGCGCTGGGTCAGCCAGTCTGGCTGGTGACCGGGGCCGACCAGGTGCAAGCGCGCTATAATGCCCGCGACGGTGCGCCACTTGGCCCGGTTTCGGTGATCGAAGCGCAGCAATTGGCCGAAGCGGCGTTTGCCGGCACCAGCAAGCTCACTGCGATGCGCCGCTTTGCCGCCGACGCCGCGCCGCTCGACCTGCGCAAGCCGCGCCCGTCGTGGCAAGCCAGCTTCGCCGATGGCACGCATGTGTACATCGATGCGGATACCGGTGAGGTGCTGGCGCTGCGCACGCGATTCTGGCGCGCGTATGATTTCATGTGGGGGCTGCATATCATGGACCCGCGCACGCGGGAGAATACCAGCAACGTCCTGCTGTGGGTGTTCGGCGGGATTGCGCTGGCCTCGTGTGTTCTGGGCAGCGTGCTGTTGTTCCGGCGGCGCAAGGCCAGGGCGTGAGCCTGGCTGCTGCTTTTCCCGGCGCCTTGCCCCAAATTCCCGCGGTGCTCGATCTGGCCGGCACCGCGGTGTTTGCGCTGACCGGTGCGTTACTCGCCGCGCGGCTGCGGCAGACCTTTGTGACGATGAGTTTCTTTGCGCTGGTTACCGGGGTCGGCGGCGGATCGGTGCGCGATCTGCTGATCGGCTCGCCGGTATTCTGGGTGCGCGATCCGTGGGTCGCCCCGGTGTGCTTGGCGGTGGCGCTGCTTGCCTGGTTTACTCCGCAAAAATGGTGGGAAGGTAAGTTGCTCGAATGGGCCGATGCGGTCGGCCTTGCGGCTTACAGCGTGCTGGGCACGGCCAAGGCGCTGGCGTTCGGGCTGCCGCCGGTTCCGGCGATGCTGATGGGGGTGATCACCGGCTGCGTCGGCGGGATCATCCGCGACGTGCTGGCCGGGCGGCCATCGATCCTGATGCGGCCCGAGCTTTATGTCACCGCTGCCGCACTCGCGGCGGCGCTGAGCGCCGCAGGGCAAGTGCTGGCACTGCCGCGCGGGCTGGTCTGGCCGCTCGCCGCGCTGGCCGGGTTTGCCTTGCGCGGCGGCGCGATTGGCTGGGGTCTGCATTTGCCCGCATACCGCCGCGCCGCAGGCTGATTGGCCTTGCGCGTGGCAAGCGCCGCGCTACCTTTACCGCACAAGGAGAACACGCGCATGAACGGGGCCGAAGCTTTTATTGAAACACTGTCGGCCTGCGGGGTGGAGGTGTGCTTTGCCAACCCCGGCACCTCCGAAATGCAGCTGGTTGCAGCGGTCGACCGCCAGCACGGAATGCGCGCCATTCTGGGGCTGTTCGAAGGGGTGGTGACCGGCGCAGCCGATGGTTATGGCCGTATGGCGGACAAGCCCGCGGTGACTTTGCTGCACCTTGGCCCGGGGCTCGGCAATGGCCTCGCCAACCTGCACAACGCGCGCCGTGCAGGATCGCCCGTGATCAACATGGTTGGCGATCACGCCACCTATCATTTGCATTACGATGCCCCGCTGACCTCAGATGCAGTGGGTGTCGCGCGGCCAATGTCGGACTGGGTGCGCGTGTCGAAGAATGAACGCGATCTCGCCTCCGCCGGTGCGGAAGCCTTTGCGGTGGCGCAAACCTATCCGGGCAAAATCGCCACGGTGGTGGTGCCCGCCGATCATGCCTGGACCGAAGGCGCGGCCAAGGTCGCGGTGCCGGTCTTGGCTGCCGCTCCTCGTGCGCCCGACGAGGCGATCGCCGCCGCTGTGGCCGCACTCCACGGCGATGGAGCCAAGGCGCTGTTCCTCGGCGGACGAGCCTTGCGCGCCGACGCGTTGGTCCAGGCCGGACGGATCGCCGCCGCAACCGGCGCGCGGCTGATTACCGAGACGTTTGCGGCCCGCCATCAACGCGGCGGGGGGCGCGTCGCAACTGAAAAGCTACCCTATTTCGGCGAGCAGGCCGAGGCCTTTCTGGCCGAGTTCAAGACCATCGTGTTCTGCGGCAGTGAACCGCCGGTCTCGTTCTTCGCTTATCCGGGCAAGCCCAGCTGGCTCTCCCCCACCGGCGCGACCTTGGTCCGCCTCGCCTCGCTGCGCGAGGATGCCGAGGCCGCGCTAAGCGTGCTGGCAGAGGCACTCGCCGCGCCGGCTGAACCGGCATTGGTGCAGGCCGCGACCACCGTTCCCTGGGAACCGGGCAAGCTCAACTCGGCCAATATCGGCGCGGTGCTGGCGCAGCTTCTGCCCGCAAACGCGATTGTTTCGGACGAAAGCGCGACCTCGGGAGGCGCGGCCTATGGCATGTGCGGCGGCGCAGCGCAGCACGATTGGCTGCAATTGACCGGCGGCGCGATTGGCCAGGGCCTGCCGCTCGCGGTGGGTGCAGCGGTCGCCTGTCCCGACCGCAAGGTGATCGCACTGCAGGCCGACGGCGGCGGGATGTACACGCTGCAAGCACTGTGGACGATGGCGCGCGAGCAATTGGACGTGACCACAGTGATCCTCAACAACGGCAGCTACGCAATCCTCAATATCGAACTGATGCGGGTCGGCGTGCAGAACCCCGGACCCAAGGCGCTGTCGATGCTCGATCTGAAAAACCCGGCGATTGAATGGACCAAACTGTCCGAAGGCATGGGCGTGCCAGCGGTGCGGGTTGATACGGCGGAGGGGTTTCACGCGGCGCTGAAGGATGCGCTGGCGCACAAAGGGCCGCGCTTGATCGAGGCGATGCTGTGACGCGCTGCTTACTTCCTAAAGCCCCTACCCGTTGGGGAGGGGTTGGAGGTGGGGGGCCCGCCCTCACGATTGGTCAGACCCCCCATCCCAACCCTTCCCCACGGGGAAGGGCTTTCGCGGCGGCGGGGTAACGCATGGCTGATTCTCTCAATCTCCTGCCCGCCAGCTTCGCAGATTTCCGGCGCGGGGCCGAACGCCGCCTGCCGCGCTTCCTGTTCGACTATTACGATGGCGGTGCGGGTGCGGAAGTAACTTTGCGCAGCAATACGGCGGATTGGGAAGCGCTGCGGCTGAACCAGAAAGTCCTGATCGACGCTTCCAAACTCGATTGCTCGGTCGAACTGTTCGGCGAGAGGTTGGCCATGCCGCTTATCCTCGCGCCGATCGGCATGGGCGGGATGAGCGCGCGGCGCGGCGAGGTACAGGCCAAACGCGCGGCTGACAAAGCCGGGATTGGCTTCTGCCTCTCGACCGTGGGAATCTGCCCGATGGAGGAAGTGGCCAAGGTCAGTGACAAACCGTTCTGGTTCCAGCTCTACATGCTTAAAGATCGCGGTATCGTGCAGGAAATTCTCGACCGCGCCTGGGCGCAAGGCGTTCGCACCTTGGCCTTCACAATTGACCTCGCAATCCTTGGCACGCGCTACCGCGATGTGCGCAACGGCATGGCCGGCGGGCTGGGTAGCTGGGGCAGGTTTCGTTCGGGCGCGCTCGACTATGCACTGCATCCCAGCTGGGCGATAAATGTGGGCCTGCGCGGCGGGCCGCACGGCTTTGGCACCATCGCGCGCTATGTGCAACAGAGCAAAAACCCGCGCGATTACCTGCATTGGACCGGCAGCCAGTTCGATAGCTCGGTAACGTGGAAAGACATCGCGTGGCTGCGTCAGGTGTGGAAGGGCAAGCTGGTGCTGAAGGGCGTGCTCGACGTGGCAGACGCCCGCGAAAGCGTGACCATCGGCGCCGACGGCATGATCATTTCCAACCACGGTGGGCGTCAATTGGACGGCGCCGTCTCCACCGCCAGCATGCTGCCACGGATCGCCGATGCGGTGGGCAGCGAGACTACCCTGCTGGTCGATGGCGGGATTCGCAGCGGACAGGACTTGGTCAAGGCGCTGGCTTTGGGCGCCAAAGCTGCGCTGATCGGGCGGCCATGGGTGATGGCGCTGGCGGCTGGCGGTGAGACTGCGCTGACGCGGATGCTGGGACTGTACAAGCAGGACATGCGCACCGCGCTGGGGCTGACCGGGGCGGTCAATGCGCGCGATGTGGGGCGCAGGATGCTGTTGGAGGGTTGAGGTGCCGGGGCGCGATTGAAGTCAAGAAAGCGGCTGGGTTCCAGCTTCACGGAGCGAGGTCGTGACTGCGTCCATCAGCTGTGCATCGGCGAAGGGCTTTTGCAGCACAATGCTGTTTGGAACTCCCTCGGAGGACCAGGCGTCGGCGCTGTCCGCCGTTATATAAACCACTGCAATGAAAGGAAATTTCAAGCGGGCATGGCGGGCGACACCCCATCCATCCACTTCTGAGCCGAGCCGCACATCGGTCACCAATCCGTGCAGAACGTCGTAACTGTCGATCTCGGCAACTGCCATGTCGCCGTCTATGCCTTCGTGCACGGTGAAGCCGCCCGCTTCGAGGACATCAACCAGGTTCAACCTAATCAATGCCTCGTCCTCGACCACCAAAATCGGCTGAACCTCCACGAAAAATCGCCCTTTCTAATCTTACGAAAAGAATGGCCGGGCCCGGCGAAGGTTCCGATCATTCAGCGAATTCTGGTTCATGTGGCGCAATGGACACAACAACGCAAATGTAGGGTTGTTATATAGCGGGGGTTGGGAATCGATTTGGCGGTGATTACGCAATGGTCGCGGCGCCCACGCTGGGTTTGAGCGAACTTTGGATTAAACTTTTTCCCGACCCCACTCATGCTGAACCTGGCAAAGCACGCGCGCCAAAGTCTCCCGAAAGCCTCTGCCCTAGCACCTTCCCCGGATTCAAAATCCCCTGCGGATCGAGCGTCGCCTTGAGCGTCCGCATTAGCGCAATCTCCGCCGCACTCCGCGTGATCGCCAGCCATTCGCGCTTTTCGAGGCCGATGCCGTGTTCGGCCGAGACCGAGCCGTGGTGCGGGATCAGAGCCTGATAAACAATTTCCTCGACGCGGTGGTGCGCTGCGGCATCATAGGGGCGCGGGCCGATCACCAGATGCAGGTTGCCGTCGCCAATGTGGCCGAAGACGATGAATTTGGTCCCTTCACCCCACCCTGCGTGGACCTTGGCTGCCACCGCCGCCACATAGTCCGCCATCGCCGTGATCGGCAGGCTGACGTCGAAGGTCACGCTGGGCGCCGCGTAGCCGAACAGGCCTTCGATATCGTCGCGCACCGCCCACATCGCGTCGGCCTGCGCGCCGCTGGCGGCAATCGCGGCATCGGCGATCAGGCCCGCTTCCAGGCACTCACCCAGCACCGTCTCAAACCGCGCGGCGTCGGCATCGGGATCGGAGCCGCTCGCTTCGAGCAGCACGTAATGCGAATGTCCGCCCGGCAAGGGCGGGGTGTGGCGGCCTGATTCGACCGCCAGCGGCAAGTAGAAATTGTCCCACATCACTTCAAACGCGGTCAGCCTCGCGCCGAGTTTTTGGCCAAGTTCGACGAACACCGCCTGCACGTCGGCAAAACCTTCCAGCGCCAGCATCGCGGTCTGCGTCGAGCGCGGCGCGGGGTGCAGCCGCAGCACCGCGCGGGTGACAATCCCCAAGGTGCCTTCGCTGCCGATAAACAACTGCTTGAGGTCGTAACCGGCGTTGTTCTTGAGCAGCGCGTTCATGCTCGAGATCACCGTGCCATCGGCCAGCACCGCCTCCAGCCCGAGCACGTTCTCGCGAATCATGCCGAACCGCACCACCGAATTGCCCCCGGCATTTGTGGCGATCCCGCCGCCAATCGTGGCGCTGCCGCGCGCGCCCCAATCGACCGCGAACTTGAGCCCATGCGCGGCGGCAGATTCCTGCACTGCCTGCACCACCGCTCCGGCCTCAACCACCATGGTCCGCCCGATCGGATCGGGCGCGGCGATTGCGCGCATCCGTTCGAGCGAGATCTGAATATCGCTGGCCGTGCAATCGGTGCCGTGGACCAGCCCCGTCAGCCCGCCGGCCGGGACCACAGCTTGCCCGGCGGCGTGGCACAGCGCCATGATCTGGCTGAGTTCCTGAGTGCTTGCCGGGCGCACAATCGCCAGGGCCTGACAGGTGCTGCGCCCCAGCCAGTCGCCCGCGCGCGCCGCCGCGTCGGTGCCGGTCAGCACCCCTTGCGGCCCGGTGATTGCAGCAATTTGGTCGAGCAGTGGGGTCATGGGGCGAGCCTAACCCGCCCCATGTTCAAAGTCACCGCTCAGATGCGTTCGATGATGATCGCCGGGGCCATCCCGCCAGCCGCGCACATCGTAATCAGGCCATAGCGCCCGCCTGAGCGTTCCAGTTCGTCGAGCGCGGTGCCGATCAAGATCGAACCGGTCGCGCCGATCGGGTGGCCCAGCGCCATCGCGCCGCCGTTGACGTTGACCTTGGCGCGGTCCAGATCGAGGTCGCGGATGAACTTTTCAGCGACTACGGCAAAAGCCTCGTTGATTTCCCAGACGTCGATATCTTCTTTCTTAAGGCCGGCCTTCTCGAGCACCTTCTTCGCTGCCGGAACCGGCGCGTTGAGCATCAAGGTTGGGTCATCGCCCTGGTTGGCATAGGCGACGATCCGCGCCCGCGGCTTTAATTTGTGCTCGTCAGCGTAATCCTTCGAAGTGATCAGGATCGCCGCCGCGCCGTCAACCACGCCCGAGCTGTTGCCGGCATGGTGGAAATGCTGGATCTCCACATCGGGATAACGGCGGTTGATCTGCTTGCGAAAGGTGGTCCCTCCAATTTCGAAATCGGCGATCTGGGAGAAGGCGGGCTTCAGGCTGGCGAGCCCTTCAGCGGTGGTTTCGGGGCGCGGAAATTCCTCACGGTCAAGCGCGACCGATCCGTCTTCGTTGAGCACCGGTACCACCGATCTGGCGAACCGGCCTTCCTTGATCGCCACATCGGCGCGCTGCTGGCTGGTCAAGGCCAAGGCGTCGAGCGCTTCGCGGCTGATCCCCTCAATCGTGGCGATGGCATCGCCGCAGACGCCCTGATGGCTTTGCGGGTGCAGCGCGTCGAGTGCTTCGTGGCCCGAGCCCATCAAGCGCGGCGGCAGGCCGGCATTCGCCTGTTCGGCGGCGAAGGCGGTGGTGAAGCTCATCATTTCGGTTCCGCCCGCGATCACGCAGTCTTCCATGCCCGACATGACCGAGGCCGCCGCCAGATTGACCGAAGTGATCCCGCCGCCGCAAAACCGATCAAGCGTGGTGCCGCTGGCGGACACGTCATAACCGGCTGACAAAGCCGCCATCCGGCCCAGATCGCCGCCCTGCTTGCCATTTTGTGAGGAGGTGGACCAGATAATGTCATCGACGGTCTTGGTGTCGAGGTGATTGCGCTCTTTGATTGCGCCCAGCACGGTCGCGGCGAGGTGCTGCGGATGAAGGTGCGAGAGCGCGCCCTTGCCCGGCTTGCCCACCCCGCGCGGAGTGCGGACGGCGTCGATGATATAAGCTTCGGCCATGGGAGTTCTCCTTGAAAGGTTAAGCCAACATGCCCGAAAGGCGCTGGCGGATGATGGTTTCGGCGTCGGCGACGATCCGCGTAACGAGTTCGTGGCAGGTTGGAATATCGTGGATCAGGCCTTGGATCATCCCGGCGCTCCAGATGCCGTGCTGGGTATCGCCCGATTGCAAACCTTCGCGCCCGCGCACGCCTTTAACCAGATCGGCGACCGCGGAGAAGTCTTTACCTTCGCGCTCGGCCTCGACCACCGCTTGCGACACTTCGTTGCGGGCGACCCGCGCGGTGTTACGAAAGGTGCGAAAAATCAGGTCGGTGCCGCGTTCATCGGTCGCCACCATCGCATCCTTGAACGCCTGATGGATCGGCGCCTCAACTGTTGCGGTGAAGCGCGTGCCCATGTTGATGCCGTCTGCGCCTAATGCCAAGGCTGCCGCCAGCCCGCGTCCATCGCCAAAACCGCCGCTGGCCAGCAGCGGGATCTTGACCTGATCGGCCGCCGCTGGGATCAGGATCAGCCCCGGAATATCGTCCTCGCCCGGATGACCAGCGCATTCGAATCCGTCGATCGAGATGATGTCGACCCCGGCACGCTCAGACGACAGCGCGTGGCGCACAGCGGTGCATTTGTGCAGGATCAGGATGCCGTGCGGCTTCATCATCTCCCACAATTCGCGCACCGCCGGGGTTCCCGCGGTTTCGACGATCTTGATGCCGGCATCGATGATTGCCTGCGCATAGGCCTTGTAGTCGGGGGCGTTGATCGTGGGAAACACGGTCAGGTTCACCCCGAACGGCTTGTCCGTCATGCTGCGGCAGCGCTCGATTTCGGCGGAAAGCGCACTGGCGCTGGGCTGCGTGAGCCCGGTCAGGATGCCCAGACCACCAGCGTTAGAGACCGCGCTGGCGAGCTCGGCCACACCGACCCACTGCATCCCCCCCTGGACAATCGGATGCTCGATCCCCAGCATTTCAGTGATCCGGGTCTTGATTGCCATCCGCTCGACTCTTCTCCGCTGTGATACGCGATTCTCGTTTAACCGATCAATTAACTTTGGCAATCGCTAACGAGGACTGCTAGGGGGAGGGCGATGGCGTCATCCCCCGCCCCCACTCTGCAGCCAGAGCGCTATCACGGCGCAGCCATAGTGCTGCACTGGACACTGGCGGCCTTGCTGGTGTTCCAGTTCGCGCTGGGTCTGCGGCTCGACACGATTGCGGCGCGCGGAGCCAAGTACACTGCCTTTCAGTTTCATGAGTCGATCGGCATTTCGATCCTGCTGCTCAGCTTCGCGCGGCTGGGCTTACGGCTGACGCTGCGGCGGCCCGCCGAACTGGGTGCAGGGTTACAAAAGCTGGCGGCACAGTTAGTGCATTGGGCGTTCTATGCGGTGATGATCCTCGCCCCGCTCAGCGGGTGGATTATTGTCTCAACCGCCAAGCTTAAGGTGCCGACCTTGCTGTTCGGGCTAGTCCTGTGGCCGAATTTGCCGCTGCCCGCCCTTTTCCATGAGCCCGCCGCGCTGGCGCATACCGTACTCGGCTGGTCGTTGCCCCCTCTGATCGCGCTGCATGTGGCGGCGGTGATCTATCATCTGCGCCAGCGCAGCGCCGTGCCGGACCGGATGGTGCACGCGGCGCTGCCGACCGCAGTGGGATTGGCGAGCGGCGTAGTGTTGTTGGCACTGAGCGGCTGGCTGGGAACGGGCGGACCGATCCCTGACCTGTGGAGCAAGCGGCCCGTTGCGGCCATTTCAATTAGTCCGCCACCTCTAACCCCCCTGATTTCCCGACCCGGTAACAGTCCAGTTCACGATACGCGCTCACCGCGCTAATTAGGCGCGCAATGCCCGACCCGATTCGCCCCATCACGGTGGCCGCGCTGTACCGATTTGCGCGGTTTGACGATCCCGCTGCGCTGCGCCCGCCGCTGGCTGCACTGTGCGCGGCGCAGGGGGTCAAAGGAACGCTGCTGCTCGCGCGCGAGGGGCTGAACGGCACGATAGCCGGCAGCGCAGCAGCGGTCGCGGCGGTACTCGACCACTTGCGCACCCTGCCGGACTGCGCCGATCTCGAAGTCAAGCTGTCGGCGGCTGCGGCTATGCCGTTCCCGCGCCTGAAAGTGCGGGTGAAGCGCGAGATCGTGACCATGGGTCAGCCTGAGATCGATCCGCTGACTGGCGCAGGACATTATGTCGCCCCGGCTGAGTGGAACGCGCTGATCAGCGATCCCGCCGTGGTGCTGATCGATACCCGCAATGATTATGAAGTCGCCATCGGGACGTTCGCTGGGGCAATCGATCCGCAGACTGCATCGTTCGGCGATTTCCCCGCCTGGTTCCGCGCGCACCGCGAGCGCCTGCTCGGCCAAGGCCAGTCCCCCAAGGTGGCGATGTTCTGTACCGGCGGGATCCGCTGCGAGAAATCGACCGCGTTCCTCAAGGCCGAGGGGGTGGACAAGGTCTTCCACCTCCAGGGCGGGATCCTCAAATACCTTGAGCAAGTGCCCGCCGCGGACAGCCTGTGGCAGGGCGAATGTTTCGTGTTCGATGAGCGAGTCAGCGTCGGCCATGGGCTGACCCCCGGCGGCTACACGCTGTGCCGCGCCTGCCGCCGTCCGATAAGCGCCCAGGACCGTGCCTCACCGCTGTTTGAAGCGGGAGCGAGCTGCCCGGCTTGCCGCGGCACGCGCAGCGCGGCACAGCGCGCCGGCTACCGCGAGCGGCACCGGCAGGAACTGCTCGCCATTGCACGCGGAACTGCCCATATCGGCGCGCCCGCCCAGCAACCCTGATTCTGGAACCCTTATTCTCCCATGCTCAATATTTCTGACATCACCGTGCGGCTTGGCGGCCGGACCATCCTTGACGGCGCGACCAGCCGGCTCCCGCCGCGCGGGCGGATCGGGCTGATTGGGCGCAATGGCGCGGGCAAATCGACTCTGGTGCGGGTGATTGCCGGAATGCTTGAGGCGGACACCGGTTCGGTCGATATGCCGCGCGGGGCACGCATCGGTTATATCGCGCAGGACGCCCCGGGCGGCGCTGCCAGCCCGTTCGAAACCGTGCTCGCCGCCGATCTGGAACGCGCCGCGCTGATGGCCGAGAGTGAGCATTGCCACGAACCGCATCGGCTGGGCGACATCCATGAGCGGCTGATCGCGATCGATGCCCATTCGGCGCCGTCGCGCGCGGCACGGATCCTGAGCGGACTGGGCTTCGATGAAGAGGCGCAGACACGCCCGCTCGAGAGCTTTTCGGGCGGCTGGCGAATGCGCGTCGCGCTCGCCGCACTGCTGTTCTCCGCGCCCGATCTGCTGCTGCTCGATGAACCGTCGAACCACCTCGATCTCGAAGCGGTGCTGTGGCTCGAAGACTTCCTCCAAAGCTATCCCGCGACGATCCTGCTGGTCAGCCATGAGCGCGATTTCCTCAACAATGTGGTCGATCACATCCTGCATCTGGCGGGCGGCAAGCTAACGCTGTATCCGGGCGGCTACGACGCGTTCGAGCGCCAGCGCGCAGAGCGTCAGGCACAGATCGCCTCGGCCCGGGCCAAACAGCAGGCTCAGCGCGATCACCTGCAGGAATATATCGCCAAGAATTCGGCACGCGCCTCGACCGCCAAACAAGCGCAGTCACGCCAGAAGGCGCTGGCCAAATTGCAACCAATTGCCGAGCTGATCGACGATCCGTCGCTCAGTTTCGATTTCCCCAGCCCCGAAGAATTGCGCCCGCCGCTCATCACGCTCGATATGGCGAGCGTGGGCTATGGCGGCGATCCCGTTCTCAGCCGACTTAACCTGCGGATCGATCCCGATGAACGGATGGCGCTGCTGGGCCGCAACGGCAACGGCAAGACTACACTCGCACGATTGCTAGCAGCGCAGCTGACCCCGCTGGACGGCGCGATGAACGCCTCGGGCAAGATGCGCGTCGGATATTTCACGCAGTACCAGGTTGAGGAGCTTGACCGCGCCGATACTCCGCTCGAGCACATGACCCGGCTGATGAAAGGCGCGTCACCGGGCGCGGTGCGCGGTCAGCTCGGGCGGTTCGGGTTTTCCGGGCAAAAGGCCACCACCGAGGTCGGCAAACTTTCAGGCGGCGAGCGCGCGCGGCTGACGCTGGCGCTGATCACCCGCGATGCGCCGCACCTGCTGATCCTCGATGAGCCGACCAACCACCTCGATGTCGATGCGCGCGAGGCCTTGATCCAGGCGCTTAACGGCTATTCCGGAGCGGTGATGATCGTCAGCCATGATCGCCATATGCTCGAAATGACCGCCGACCGGCTGGTGCTGGTGGATTCAGGCACAGCGACGGATTTCGACGGGTCGATCGAAGACTACATCGCTTTTGTTCTCGCCAAAGACCCCGCATCGGCGCGCGGCGGCAATGGCAAAGGTCCGGTGATCAACAAGAAGGAACAGCGCCGCGCCGCCGCCGAAGCGCGCGAACGCGCCAAATCGCTGCGCGACAGCGCGGCCAAGGCTGAAGCC
>JAYVML010000032.1:0-24775 GCA_043758955.1 Novosphingobium sp.
ACCAAAGTGGGGTGGGGATGAACGCGGCCGAAACTCAAGCCGAGCCGGCCATCGTGATCGAAGGTCTGAAAAATTGCTTCGGGCAACATGTCATCCATGAAGACCTTGATCTAACCGTCATGCGCGGCGAGATACTGGGCGTGGTCGGCGGATCGGGAACCGGAAAGTCGGTGCTGCTGCGCTCGATCATCGGGTTGCAGCAACCGGTTGAAGGGACAATCGAAGTGCTGGGCGGCGAGGTTGCCGAAGAGCGCGACCCTGAAGACGTCGATGTGCGCAGCCGCTGGGGCGTGTTGTTTCAGGGCGGGGCACTGTTCTCGACACTGACCGTGGCCGAAAACATCGAAGTTCCGCTCAAGGAATTTCACCCCGAAATCGGTGACGATTTGCGCCGTGAAATCGCGTTGTACAAAATTAAGCTCTCAGGCCTGCCGGCGGAAGCAGCGGACAAGTATCCATCCGAACTGTCGGGCGGGATGCGTAAGCGCGCGGGTCTCGCGCGGGCGCTGGCACTCGATCCCGAACTGCTGTTCCTGGACGAGCCGACCGCCGGGCTTGATCCGATCGGCGCGGCTTCGTTCGACGAGCTGACCCGCGAATTGCAGGAGACGCTGGGTCACACCGTGTTCCTGATCACGCACGACCTTGATACTTTGTATGAGATTTGCGATCGGGTGGCGGTCTTGGCCGACAAGCACGTGATCGCAGTGGGTACAATTCCGGAACTGCTGGCGCTCGATCACCCGTGGATTCAGGAATATTTCAACGGACCACGCGGCCGCGCAGCGCAGGCGGCGCAACGCCGTGCCAAGGCCAAGGCCATGGACAAAATCAGAAAAGCAGGGGCATAGAAAGGCTATGGAGACCAGAGCCAATCACGTTTGGGTGGGTATCGTAACGCTGGCGCTGCTGGCGCTGCTGGCGGTTGCAATCGTCTGGATGGCCCGGCTCAACGATGGCGGCAAGCACGAATTCGACATCTTCTTTAAGCAATCGGTCGATGGCTTGGCCAAGGGTTCGTCGGTAACTTACTCGGGCGTGCCGGTCGGGCAGGTTACTCAGATCGAGCTGTGGAAGAAAGACCCGGGTTTTGTGCGTGTGCGCATTTCGGTCGACAAGGAAGTCGCGATCCGAGTGGGTACTACGGCCACCATGCAAGGCAGCTTTACCGGCGTTTCGAACATCCAGCTGGAAGGCGCGAGCAAAGACGCGCCGCTGATCGCCTGCGGTTCGCAGGATCGACAGGCTGCTTGCCCCGAGGGGGTGCCGGTGATCCCGACCAAGCGCGGCGGTTTGGGCGAACTGCTTAACAGCGCGCCGGTGTTGCTCGAACGACTGGCGACGCTGACCGAACGGCTGACGCAGGTGTTGTCAGATCGCAATCAGGCATCGATTGAGAACATCCTGGCCAACACCGACCGGCTGACCCGTGGCTTGGCCGATGCATCGCCAGAAATGCGCCGGACCTTGCAGGAATTGCAGGGAACGCTGGCCGAAGCTCGCGGCGCTCTCGCCGGCTTCCAGCAAGTTGCCGGATCGGCCAACCAGATGATGAACGAAGATATCAAGCCGATGGTCGGGCAATTTAACAAGTCGCTCAAGACGATCGACCACGCTTCAGGTCAGCTTGACGGGCTGCTGGGCGATTTGCGACCGGGCGCACGGCGCCTAAGCGAGCAGACCTTGCCCGAAGCCGAAGCGGCGATCCGCGATCTGCGCGCGACCACCCGGTCATTGCGCGGGATGACTGAAAAACTCAACGAACAAGGCGTCAAAGGCCTGCTCGGGGGGCAGCAACTGCCGGATTACAAGCCATGACAGGGATCACCGCGATGCCACCAAAACGCACGTTCAAGACCGCACCGGTTCTGTTGGCGCTGGCCTTGACGCTGGTCCTCCCCGGCTGCCTTAGCCTGGGCGGCAAGCCGCCGCCAACGCTGCTGACGCTGACCCCGGCCATGCCGGTCCCGGCGGGCACGGTCACCAGCGGCGATCCGCGCAGCGCGATCATGGTGATGGAGCCCGAAACCGATCAGCGTCTGGCGGTGGTGCGGGTGCCGGTGCAGATCGACGATACCAATGTCGCCTATCTCAAGGGCGCGGCCTGGGTAGAGCGGCCCGCGCGGCTGTTCCGCGCGCTGCTCGCCGAAACGCTGCGCGGCAAGACCAACACCTTGGTGCTCGAAGATTCGCAGGCCGCAGCTAATGTCGGTGTGCGGGTGTCCGGCCGCCTGATTGACATGGGCTATGATGCGCGCACCAGCTCAGTGGTGGTGCGGTTCGAGGCGATCCGCAGCGGACCGTCGGGCGCTGTGGTGACCAAGCGCTTTCAAAGCGTGATCCCGAATATCCAGGCCAAGCCGCAATTTGTCGGACCAGCGCTCAATCAAGCAGCCAACGATGTCGCCGGGCAAGTTGCGACCTGGGTCACCGGTTAAGCGCGGGCAAGCCTTGCAAAGCGTTGCGCGGCGCTGAATGCGGCCAATCGCCGGGCGCGCCGGTCAGCTGCTTCTGTATCGCTTCCCCACAGCTCGGCTTGCCAGTCTTCTTCAAGGTTAGCGGCATCCCATAGGGCGGTTGCATCGGCACCGGGTTCCAGTGCGGCGAGTGCAATTGCCAACGACGCGGAGAGCGCGCTCAGCGTGGTCAATGCGGCCAGCGTAAAGTGATCGTACGCCGCCAGCGCGCGTTCAAGCCGGGCGAGGGTGGCGACGCTTTGCGGGCGGTGGATCACCCCACTGACGCGCTCGAACTGCACTTGCCAGCGCGCTTCAGCCGCCAGCAGCAGCGGTTCCCACAGGTCGGTCTGCCGAGTGTGGAGCGGGTCTTCAGGATCGGCGCGGTAACACAGCGTATCGGTTTCGGCGTAGCGTAGCAGCGCCGCGGAGGCCCCGGCCCGGTCGGCGGCGATCACGTCGATCGCCAGATCGGCCAGATCGCGCAGGGGCAGCGTGTCTGGATCGACCGTCGCGCCTTGCGCGGCCCATTCATCCGCCAGCGCAGCGGCGAGGGTTGGCGTGGGAACGATTTGCGCCGAGCCAGCCTGGGTTTTGACCGCGCGCCCATCGAGCAGCACCTGCCAACCGCTACCCGCCGCAACGATCGCCGCATTCGTCCAGAACCGCTTCATTTATCGGGCGTCTTCCACTTGCGCGCGAGGAACAGCGGCAGAAACACGAATTCGAGCAGCCCGAACACCGCAAAGGCCGCGCCGGCCGGGCGCGGCATCGCAATCTTGCCGGTCAGCGCGAGCAAGCCGACAACGATTATGGCGATGCTGAGCAAGCGGATCGCGGAGAGCAGGAAAAAGCGCTGTTTCGCCATGTCGTCGTTATTCATTGCATAAGCTCCTCAAGCTGCGCCGGATTTGCGGCCACTGCTACGGCTCCGGCGCCAAGCAATTCAGTGGCTGCGTGATAACCCCAGTCCACCCCGATGCCGCGCACTCCGGCGGCCTGGGCCATCGCCATGTCGAACACCGTATCACCGATCATAACAGTTTGGCCGGGGCCAGCGCCGGTCTCAGCCAGCGCCGCCGTGATCATCGCCGGATGGGGTTTGGACGGGTGATTATCGGCGGTCTGCAACGTCGTAAAGTGTGCGGACAGCCCGTGCGCCGCCAGGCAATGCTTCAACCCGCGCTGGCTCTTGCCGGTCGCCACTCCCAGGATCCAGCCGGAAGCGGATAGTCTGACCATCAATTCGGCCATGCCATCATACAGCGGTTCGACCAGCTGCCCCGCCTCACGCGCGGCACGAAAGCGTTCGCGGTAAGCGGCATCGATCACCCCGCAAAGCTGCTCCTCGCTATCGGGGGTCAGCAGGCGGATCGCCTGCGGTAGGCTCAGCCCCACGATCCGGCGGACTTGATGGCGATCGGGCGCGGGCAAACCCGCGTCGACAAAAGCTGCCTCCATCGCGTTGCAGACCCCGGCCTGACCATCGACCAAGGTGCCATCGCAATCGAACAAAGCGAGCCGCACGGTCATTGCCCCAGCCGGCGCATCAGCGCAGCGATTCCGGTTGCACCAGCGCTCTCCAGCCCGCTCGCCACGCGCGCGCGCTCCTCGGCATTCTTGTTCTGGCTTAGCTTCAGGGTTTCGCGCCAGGCCAGCACCTCCAGTTCGAAACCAACAATTGCGGCCTGCAGCGCGCGTGACTTGGCTTCGGGCAGCTTGTCAATCGTCCATGGCTCGCCTGCCGCCACGCGGGCTTCGTGGTGGTCAGACAAGGCGGTAATCTGGGCGAGCAGTGCTGCGTCATCCAACTTGCGGACACGGCCTTCCAGTTCCAGTGCAACATAATTCCAGGTCGGGACCTGCTCCGGATCAGCATACCAGCGCGGGCTGACATAGCCATCTGGTCCGTTGATCACCGCCAGCACGGTCATGCCGTCAAGGTGGCGGGTCAGCGCATTACCGCGCGCGAGGTGGAACTGAACCCCGCCCTGCGGCGTGCGCAGCAACGGCACATGCGCCACGCGCGGGCCATCGGGGATCTGCGCAAAGATCATGCCGAAGCCAATCTCTTCGATCATCGTTTCCAGCAGCACCCGTCCGACATCATCGCGGGCGCCGTGGCGGAAAGCTGCGCTGGGGTGCATCAGCGCTTGACCGGTTTGGGCGAACCCTTGCCCTTGGTCGGCCCTCGGCTCTTGACCGGTCGCTCCGGTACCGCAGTTTTGCTGCGCGGGCCAGCAGGTCGCACCGGGGCGGCGGTGCTGCGCGAGCGGCGCTCGCCGCGGCGTTCCTTGCGGTATTGCTTGGCGTGGGCTTTGGCCTCGGCCTTTTTGACCTGTTTGGAGGGCGCGGGCGGCGGACCGATCAGCACCGCGCCGTCGCTCTCGTCAAAGCCCAGGCTTACCATGCTGGAGGCAAAATGATCGGGCAGGTCAGCGGTCACATCGATCGTATCGCCGCCGGGTGCAGGGATCACCAGCCGCCGCGCGTGAAGATGCATCTTGCGGCTGATCGTGCCCGACAGGAACGCATCGGGGCCGCCGTATTTACCGTCGCCCACAATCGGGTGGCCGATTGCCGCCATATGGACGCGCAGCTGGTGCGTGCGTCCGGTCAGCGGTTGCAGTTCAACCCAGGCGGCACGATTGCCGGCGCGGTCGATCACGCGGTAGCGGGTGCGCGCGCTTTGGCCGTGCTCGCTCTGGTCAACCATCATCTTTTCGCCGCCGCTGCCCGGCTGCTTGCCCAGCGGCAGTTCGATCAGCCCGTCTTCGACCGCGGGCACGCCGATCACCAGCGCCCAATAAATCTTGCGCGCTGAGCGGCCTGCAAAATGCCGCGAAAAGGCCGCCGCGCTGCCTGGAGTGCGCGCGATCAGCAGCACGCCCGAAGTGTCCTTGTCGAGCCGGTGGACCAGCCGAGGGCGCGGATCGCTCTCTTGCGCCAAGGCATCGAGCAGCCCGTCAACGTGTTCGAAGGTCCCGCTGCCGCCTTGTGTCGCCAGTCCCGGCGGCTTGTTAAGCACATAGGCGCTGGGGGTGGTGCGGATCACCATGTCGAGCGCCAGGTCGCGCTGTTCAGCGGTCAGCGGCTTGCGCTCGCGCTGGCCTTTGATCGCCGGAGCATCGCCGCCCGGCGGCACCCGCAGCACTTGCCCGGTGACCAGCCGGTCAGCCGGGTCAGCACGCTTGCCATCGACCCGGATTTGTCCGGTGCGCGCCCAGCGACTGATCGTGGCGAAACCGATCTCTGGCAGATTGCGCTTGAACCAGCGATCGAGCCGCACCCCTTCATCGTCGGGCGCGACCGTGAACTGGCGAACCGTATCGCTGGACTGGGGTGCCAAGCCGTTCATGCTGTCATCCGCATGATCGCCAGCCCGGCGAATAGCGCCAGAATGCCGGCCAGCACCGACACCGCGGCATAGGCCAGCGCGGTGCCGAGTGCGCCGCGCTCAATCATCAGCACCAGTTCAAGGCTGAACGCCGAGAACGTGGTAAAGCCGCCGAGCAGGCCGACCCCCAATAGCAGCCGCCAGCTCTCGCCATGGCTGCCATAACGCGCCAGCCCGCCAGCCAGCAGCCCCATCGCCAGACTGCCGAGCAGATTAACGCTCAGCGTGGCCCATGGAAAATGCGTTGCCGGGCCAAGGTTGCGGAACATGATAACCCCGCAGGCATAGCGCAGCCACGCCCCTACCCCGCCGCCGAGGATGACATAAAGCGAAGCGGCAAGAAAGGTCGGCGGGTTCATGGATGCCGCATTAGGTCAGCCGTGCGGGTCCAGCAAGCCGGAAGGGTTTAACCGTCAGATGGGCCGGTTCACCGACGATTTTGCCACCTCGGGCGGTTCCACGGGCTTGCCATGGTGCCTTGTTCCTGCTAGCCGCCCGCCGGTTCGCCCCGTTCCGCTTGGATTCGGGAGCGTTTTACGTTTTGAATTAAAAGGTGCTCCCCCGCACTGACTGGCCGCGGGGTTCTGGTCTTTTTGCATGTGAGGTAATTCGGTTTATGCAAATTCTCGTCCGCGACAACAATGTTGAGCAGGCCCTGCGTGCGCTCAAGAAAAAGCTGCAGCGCGAAGGGGTCTATCGCGAGATGAAATTGCGCCGTCATTACGAAAAGCCGTCCGAGAAGCGCGCCCGCGAAAAGGCTGCTGCCGTGCGCCGAGCCCGCAAGATGGACCGCAAGCGGATGGAACGCGACGGCATCAAGTAACAGCCGCATGGCTGCTTGAACGGCGGCGCGTGTTAGGCCATGAGGGCGCGGTTCAATTCCGCGCCCTTTTGCGTATTTGATCAGACCTTGAACGACCAGACAGGGAAACCCATGACCGAGATCACCCGCGTACCATTGCAGCCCGTTGCCAAGGGCGTACTGACCAAGTTGTGGCTGGGGGTGCTGTTCGTGGCGCTGTGCGCCGCCGGTCTGGTCTGGGCCAGCTTGCCACCCGATATTCAACTAACGACAATTACCCCCGGGACTGGCCCATCGCCAACCATGGACGACGTGGCGATGGTCAAGCTGAAGGGTGAGCTTAAGAATCACAAGGTGTTCCAGCCCGAAGCGTCTGGGCCGCTGGCATTGCGCGGGATCGTCCCGGGCTTTTCACGCGCGCTGCTGCGCATGCAAAAAGGCGGCAAATATCGCCTGATGATCCCGGCCAAGCTGGGCTACGGCGATCAGCCACCCGAAGGCATTCCGGCCAATTCGGACCTCTATTTCGATATCGAATTGATCGGTTTCATGAACGCCGACCAGTACGAGCAGCAGCAGATGATGATGCAGCAGATGCAGCAGCAGCAGGGCGCTGCGGGCAAGGGTGGCCCCAATTCAGGTGGACCGGGCCAAGCTGGACCGGGCCAAGAACCCGCCGCCCCTGAACCCAAGACCAAGTAACCCGTAGCAAGGTGATACAGCGCAATGTCGGTTGATACCGCCACCGTAGCCAAAATCGCTGCGCTGGCCCGCATCAAGGTGAGCGAAGCCGAACTGGCGGCGATGGTTCCCGAACTGAACGGGATCCTCGCTTGGGTCGAACAGCTCGGTGAAGTTGATGTGAGCGGAGTCGAACCGATGACGGCGGTGATCGCAAATCACCTTCGGCTGCGCGCCGATGCGATCGACCCCGATCCGCTGACCGGCGGCGGCAAGCAGGCGGCGGTGCTGGCCAATGCCCCGGCGGCGATGGACGGGTTCTTCGGCGTGCCCAAGGTGATCGAGTGATGGCCAGCCTCACCGATTCCCGCGCCCCTGCGAAGGCAGGGGCCTCAGGCCTGTTCGGGCAAGCTCGCGGTTCGGCTCCTGAGACCCCTGCCTCCGCAGGGGCACGAGCATGAGCGATCTCACCGAACTGGGCGTCGCCGCGATTCGCGATGGCGTCGCCGCGGGCGATTTTTCCGCGGTTGAAGTGGCAGCTGCATTCAACGCGAACGTCGCCGACGCCGGCGCGCTCAACGCCTTTATCATCGCTACGCCTGAACATGCGCTCGATGCTGCCAAAGCCACCGATGCGCGCCGCGCCGCCGGTCAGCCGCTCGGCCTGATGGGCGGGGTGCCGATCGGGATGAAAGACCTGTTCGCCACCAAGGGCGTGCAAACCACTGCTGCCAGCCACATTCTCGAGGGGTTCATTCCCGAATACGAAAGCACCGTTTCGCAAAAGCTGTGGGATGCCGGAGCCGGGATGCTCGGTAAACTCAACATGGATCAGTTCGCGATGGGTTCGTCGAACGAAACCAGCTATTTCGGCAACGTGATCTCGCCGTGGCGGCGCTCGGATGGCGGCAATGCGGCGCTTGCTCCCGGCGGTTCGTCGGGCGGCAGCAGCACCGCGGTGTCCGCGCGGCTCGCACCCGCCGCAACCGGCACCGACACCGGCGGCTCGATCCGGCAACCCGCTGCCTTCACCGGCATA
This sequence comes from Novosphingobium sp., assembly GCA_043758955.1. Taxonomy (GTDB): domain Bacteria; phylum Pseudomonadota; class Alphaproteobacteria; order Sphingomonadales; family Sphingomonadaceae; genus Novosphingobium. Next base: position 8,376 of record JAYVML010000032.1, read on the forward strand.
TCGGGCATCAAGCCCACCTATGGCCGGTGCAGCCGCTGGGGCATTGTCGCCTTCGCCTCGTCGCTCGATCAGGCCGGGCCGATGGCGCGCGACGTGCGCGATTGCGCGATCATGCTCGAAGCAATGGCCGGGTTCGATCCCAAGGATGCGACCAGTCTCGACCTGCCGGTGCCGCAGTGGGAAGCGGGCCTGTCGGGCGATCTTAGCGGCAAGAAAGTCGGCATCCCGGCCGAATACCGGATGGACGGAATGGATGCCGATGTCGCCGCCAGCTGGGACCAGGGGATCGCCTGGCTCAAGGACGCCGGGGCCGAAATTGTCGAGATCAGCCTGCCGCACACCAAATACGCGTTGCCGGCCTATTACATCGTTGCCCCGGCCGAGGCCTCAAGCAATCTCGCGCGGTATGACGGGGTGCGCTACGGCTTGCGCGATTTGCCCGCAGGCGCCGGGCTGCAAGACATGTACGCCGCGACCCGCGCTGCCGGGTTCGGGGCCGAGGTCAAGCGCCGGATCCTGATCGGCACCTACGTCCTTTCGGCCGGCTTCTACGATGCCTATTACACCCAGGCGCAGAAGGTCCGCACGCTGATCAGCCGCGACTTTGCCGAAGCCTTTGCCAAGTGCGACGTGATTTTGGCGCCGACCGCGCCGACCGCCGCCTTTGGCCTGGGCGAAAAGAGCGACGATCCACTGGCGATGTATCTGAACGACGTGTTCGCCGTGCCGGCGTCGCTGGCGGGGCTACCGGCAATGTCGGCGCCGGCCGGCTTGAACCGGCAAGGCCTGCCGCTCGGGCTGCAAATCATCGGCCGCGCCTTCGACGAACAAGGCGTGCTCAACGCCGGGCTGGCGATAGAACAGCGTGCCGGGTTTGTCGCCCGGCCCGAGCGGTGGTGGTAGCCACACCGGCTGCGGTTCAACCCCGCTTCGCCGCGCTCGATTCGCTGCGCGGGATCGCTGCACTGGGGGTCGCCTTTCACCATGTGCACAGTGCCGCTGGACTGGCTGCGCTCCCGTGGCACGCGGCACTGGCGCTGGGGGTCGATTTCTTTTTTGTGCTGTCCGGGTTTATCATCGCGCACGCTTATGGCGCGCGACTGGCGCAGGGCTTTGGGCTGGCGCGGTTCGCGGTCCTGCGGCTGGGGCGGATCTATCCGCTGCACCTGGCGATGGTCCTGATCTATCTCGCCGCCGAAACCGGGCTGGCGCTGGCCGGAGGTGGGGCGAGCGCAGGCCGCGCGCCTTTCACCGGGCCGCGCGATCCGGCCGACTTACCCGCGGTGCTGCTGCTGCTGCAGGCGCTGCTGCTGCCGGGCCGGGAAACCTGGAATGTGCAAAGCTGGAGCATTTCGGTCGAGATGCTGCTGTACCTGCTGGCCGCGACGACGTGGAAGCTGGCGGGGCGGCTGGTGCCGACCGCGGCGCTGCTGACGGGGCTGGCGGCCTTGGTGGTGATGACGTTTCAGCCCGGACTGATCGGCGCTTATGACTGGCTGGCGCGCGGCTTGGCCGGGTTCGCGCTGGGTACCGCCGGCTGGTCGATCTACGCCCGGCTGGCCCCGACGATCGCCGAGTTGCCGGCAAGCCTGGCGTCGCTGCTCGAACTGGCGGCCGGCGGACTGGTTTGCTGGCTGGTCAGCCACGAGGCCGGGGTGGGCGCCTTCGACTGCGCGGCGTTGCTGCTGGTGGTGACGGTCGCGGGCCAACGCGGGCTGCTCTCGCGCTTGCTGTTGACCCGGCCGCTGGTCTGGCTGGGGACGCTGTCCTACGCGATCTACATGGTGCACGGGTTCGTCATCGGCCGCGCGTTCGATGCGCTGCTTCTGGTCCAACGGGCGACTGGCTTGCATTGGGCCGATACCGTGCTGGCCGGGCCAGACCAGCTGCTTGGCCCGGCTTGGCGCGCCAACCTGCTGACTGGATCGATCCTGGTCAGCGTGCTGCCGGCGGCGTGGCTGGCGTGGCGCTGGATCGAGACCCCGGCGCGGGCCTGGTCGCGGCGGCAGGCACTGGCGCTCTAAGCCCCTTTTCACGAGCGGCATTGCGCCCTATCGGCTTGGACATGAGCAATTATCGCATAACCGGCAGTAGCGGCGAATGGGAGGTCGTGATCGGCCTCGAAGTCCATGCGCAGATCACCTCAAAGTCCAAACTGTTTTCGGGCGCGGCGACTGCGTTTGGGGCGCAGCCAAATTCGCAGGTCAGCCTGGTCGATGCGGCGATGCCCGGCATGCTGCCGGTGCCCAACCGTGAATGCATCCGCCAGGCGGTGCGCACCGGGATGGCGCTCAACGCCAAGATCAATCCGTGGAGCCGGTTTGACCGCAAGAACTACTTCTATGCCGATCTGCCGCAGGGCTATCAGATCAGCCAGCTCTATCACCCGATCGTGGGCGAGGGTGAGATCGATGTCGTGCTTGATGAGAAGAACCCAGAAGCCAGCACCAAGACCATTGGCATCGAACGCCTCCATGTTGAGCAGGACGCCGGCAAGCTGATGCACGATCAGCACCCGACCATGTCCTACGTCGATCTCAATCGCTCGGGCGTGGCCTTGATGGAAATCGTTAGCCGCCCCGATATGCGCTCACCCGCCGAGGCCGGGGCTTACCTGACCAAGCTGCGCCAGATCCTGCGCTATGTCGGCTCGTGCGATGGCAACATGGATCAAGGCTCGATGCGCGCTGACGTTAACGTCTCGGTGCGGAGGCCCGGCGATGAGCTTGGCACCCGGACCGAGACCAAGAACGTCAATTCGGTGCGCTTTGTGATGGCCGTCGTCGAGGCCGAGGCGCGCCGCCAGGTTGACGTGATCGAGGACGGCGGGCGGATCGTGCAGGAAACCCGGCTCTACGATCCCGATCGCAACGAAACCCGCTCGATGCGCAGCAAGGAAGACGCGCACGACTATCGCTATTTCCCCGACCCCGATCTGCTCCCGCTCGAGCTTGATCAGGCGTTTCTGGATGAGTGCCAGGCCAGCCTGCCCGAACTGCCCGACGTGAAGCGCGCCCGCTATGAAGGCGCGCTGGGGCTATCGGCTTACAACGCGCGCGTGCTTACGTCGGACGTGGAGGTCGCGCACTGGTTCGAAGCGCTGGTCACGGCCACCGCCGCCAATGCTGGCAAGGCCGAGGCCGAGGTCGCCAAGCAGGCCAGCAACTGGCTGAGCAGCGAACTGTTCGGTGCGCTGAACAAGCTGGGCAAGGATTTGGCGACCTCGCCAGTCACTCCGACTGGCGCCGCCGAACTGCTCGGTCTAGTGGCCAGCGGCGCAATCTCGGGCTCGGCCGCCAAACAGGTGCTCGAATTGATGCTCGAGCGCGGCGAGGGCGCGGCGGCGATCGTCGAACGCGAAGGCCTCACCCAGACCACCGACACCGGTGCGATCGAAGCCGCCGTCGACACTGTGCTCGCCGCCAACGCCGACAAGGTTCAGCAGTACAAAGATGGCAAGGAAGCACTGTTCGGGTTCTTCGTCGGCCAGACCATGAAAGCCATGCAGGGCAAGGGCAATCCCGGGCTGGTCAACGAGGTGATCAAGGCCAAGCTGAATTAGAGACTGTCTTGAGGAGGTTCATTCTCCCCTCCCCGAGGGGAGGGGTTGGGGGTGGGGGTTCCACGTTCGATAGGACTGACCCCCCATCCCAACCCTTCCCCACGGGGAAGGGCTCATCAGTTCCACCGAAACGGGCTATAATCCTAACAAAAGGGCGCGGAAGTTGCCTTCCGCGCCCTTGCATTCATTGACCCAAATCAGCCCTTACGCGTGCCAGAGATCGGGAAGGTTCCGAACGCGCCGGCTTTGACCGAGCCGGTCAGCGCGTCGCCATCTACGGTGGCTTCGCCTTCGAGCGTCATCGGCATCGGCACGGTCATGTTCATCGTCCAGGTCAATTTGTTGCCATCGACCTTGCCGTTGTCGAGGCTCATCGAGCCCATCGCGCCCGCGTTGGTGCCGGTGAAGGTATCGCCATCGACGGTGATGGTGATGTCGCTCTTCTGGTCGCCCATCGGGGTCTTGGTGACGCATTCGTAGGTACCGGCAACAGACATGTCTCTCTCCTTACAGTCAGGTCAATAGCGAGCCTCACTCGCCCGTTGAGGGGCCCGAGTCAACGGGGCTGGCGATCTCGAGCGGCAAGCCCAGCTTTCTGAGTTGCGGTTCGATCAGCTTGCGGTCGCCGACCACCACGAACACCAGGCCATCAGGGGTCAGGTAAGTGCCGGCCGCGCGGTTGATCGCGGCTGCGTCGATCGCCCGGTAGCGGGTCGGCAGCGTTGCGTAATAATCGTCGGGCCGACCAAGTTGTTGGTTCGAGACGATGGCGCCAAGCACTTGCCCGTTGGTTTCAAACCGGTTGGGCAGGCCGCGGATGTTGCCATCGGTCACCCGGCCCAGCTCGACCGGATCGACGCCGCGCGCAGCAGGGAAGGCGCGCATATCGGCCAGCATCAGCGCGATCGCATCGCCGGTGCGGTCAGCCTGGACCGGTGCGGTGACCACCAGCGAACGCGGTCCCTGCGGACTTCGCACGCCGCTGCGCACCCCGTACGACCAGCCCTTGTCCTCGCGCAGATCCATGTTGAGCCGCGAGAGGAAACCGTTGCCCAGCACTTCATTGGCCAGATCGAGAGCCTCTTGGTTCCGGTCGCGGCCAGTCAGCGGCAGCACGCGGCCTGCGACGATCACTGATTGCGGCGAACCGGGACGGTCGATCAGCACGATCCGCGGGCGCGGTGCTGGAATCGCAGCATCGAGCGGTTTGACCGCGCGCGGACCGGCCGGTGCACGCCAGTCGCCGAAGCTTGCCTCGAGCATGGGTTTAAGCCGGGCCATGGTGATATCGCCGACCACGGTGATCGTCAGGTTATCGGGCCGCAGCCATTTGTCGTGTGCGCCGCGCAACAGACTTGGGGTCAACGTCGCCACGGACTTGGCATCACCCAGGCCGTCACCCGGTTGGCCATAAGGATGGTTCGGCCCGAACAGCAGCGGGTTGATGGTGCGGTTGGCCAGCGTGCGCGGGCTGGCATTGGACTGCGCAATATCAGCCAGCTGCTGATCGCGCACCCGCGCCACGTCGTCGGCGCGGTAGGCTGGGCGGCGGACCACTTCGGCCAGCAGGTCGAGCGAGGGCTGAAGATTGGCGCTCAGCGCCGATAGCTGCACACTTGAGCTGTCGAGCCCGGCCCCGGCGGAGAGCCGCGCGCCGAGCCGTTCCTGCTGTTCGGCGATCTGGATGCCGGTCAAGCTTGCGGTACCTTCGTCGAGCAGCGCGAGCATCAGCGACTGAGTGCCGGGGCGGTCCTTTGCATCGGCAGCATAGCCCGCATCGAACGACAGGTTGACCAAGACCGTCGGCACAGCGGTGCGCCGTGCCAGCACCACCGGAATTCCGTTCGACAGCGTGGTGCGCTCTATCGCCGGGAAGGCCAGATCACCCACTTGGGCGACCGGCGGCGCGGTACGCGGCGGGCCTGTGACCAGCTTGGGAGCGGGTTTTTTGGCATCGGCGCGGGGCAGCGCAGAACTGGCTTCATCGCCCCACCCACCCAGCGCCTCACCCTTTTCCGTGCGTGCGCCGGGGCTGATGGTCAGCGCATAGACCGGGCGCGATAGCCAGCGCCGCAGCGCGCTTTGCACTTCGGGAGGGGTCAAGCTGGCGATCCGCGCCAGATCCTTTTTGTATTGGCCGGGATCGCCCGAATAGAGCAAGCCTTCGGCCAACTGGGCGCCTTTGCCCGAAAATCCGCCGACTTGTTCCAAGCTGTTGATCTGGGCGGAAACGGCGCTGGTCGCGGCGCGCTGCAATTCGTCATTGTCTGGGCCTTCGCTGACCAGCTTGGCGATGTCTTGGTCAAGCGCCTGCTCCGCCACCGCGACGGCGACGCCGTCTTTCACCTCCATTTCGATCTGGATGAAACTGACCTGTTCAAACTGCTGGACACTGGCCGAAACCGAGGTGGCCAGCTGGCGTCCGCGCACCAGATCGTTATCGAGCCGTGATGAGGCAAGCCCGCCCAGCACGCGCATGCCCAGATCGAGTGCCGGGGCATCGGGATCGTTTTGTCCGGGGCCGGACCACACGCGGTAAACCTTGGTTTGCGGCACCAGGTCGGTCATTTCGCGCCGCACCGGGGCGGGCAGTGTGACCGGCCCAGCCGCGACCTTGCGCACTTCTGGCCCGCGCGGAATATTACCGAACCACTTTTCAACCAGCGGTTTGGCAGCAGCCGCGTCGATATCGCCGGAAAGTACCAGCACTACATTGTTCGGCGCGTAGTGATCGGTAAACCACCCGCGCACATCGGCGATGCTGGCCGCGTTGAGATCGGCCATCGAACCGATTGTGGCATGGCGGTAAGGGTGGCCGATCGGGAACAGCCCTTCTCCGATAGCATATTGGGCCAGGCCGTAAGGCTCATTGTCGCCCTGGCGCTTTTCGTTCTGGACCACAGCTCGCTGCTTATCGAGCTTGTCCTGGCTGACCGCACCGAGCAGATGCCCCATCCGGTCACTTTCCATAAACAGCGCCAGATCGAGCGCGCCGGTCGGCACGGTCTCGACATAATTGGTGCGATCATACCAGGTTGAGCCATTGGTCGAGGTTGAGCCCGCGCCTTCCAAGGGGATGTCGAAATTGGGGACGTTCTCGCTGCCGCCGAACATCAGGTGCTCGAACAGATGTGCAAACCCGGTGCGGCCCTTGGGCTCGCTTTTCGATCCGACCCGGTAATAGAGCGTCACCCCGACGATTGGTGCCTTGCGATCGGTGTGAGTGATAACCTGCAGCCCGTTGGCGAGCGTAAACCGTTCGTAGGGAATGTCGACCGACTGGACCAGCTGGCTAAGCGGCGCGGGCGGGGTCACCGGGTGCGGCGGCACCGGCATCTGTTTGGTCGCAACCGAGGCGCTGGTGACATCTGCAACGGGTGCGGTGGCGCAAGCGGACAGGGCAATCGCGAGCAGCGAGGCGGTCATGAAACGGTGGATCATCAATTCTTCCCGGTGTTGGGTTTTTTTCTGGCAAACCAGCGTTAATTCGAAACGACTTCTCGACGAACTGCATGCGCAGCCACATCGGCGCGGGTGAACCATACCGGCTTGAACTTGTGCGCCACGAATAACGCGGCCTGATCGGCGTAATGCGGATCATTGGGCCTGGTAGTGGCCGCGCCATACGGCTGGATCGATTCGGAATGGACAGTGCCATCCTTGCCCCATTCGATCAGCATCACGAAGCTGTCACCGTGCTTGATCGACAGACGCCCATCGGGATCGGTGTTCCAGCTGGTTGCCGCGCGCAACGTATCGCCGCCGCCGTCATCGGGCAAATCAACATTGCCGCGGCGGATGCGGACGACATCGCCCAGCGGCGGATCTAGCCGGCCGAAGTATTTGATCAGGTGCGCCGCCGCCTTGGCCAGTTCTACTTTGGGATCCGGCATCGGTTTGAGGTTGTAGCTGGCGCTCATCCCTTGTTCGAGCACCATCACCGCGAGTGCATCGGCCGGGCCTTTACCGTCCGCCATCAGATCCCATTGGCCGAGCAGCGCCTGCGCCTTGGCCAGTTCTGGCTCGCGGCGCAGGTCGAGCTTGGCGATCCCATCGAGCATATATGCGACATAGCCCGCGCGCTCGTATCCGGTGTCGAACTTAATCGCCAACAACCGCTCGCGCGAAATCGGCCCAGGCATCGATAACAGCTTGACCGCGCGCCGGCTGCGGTTGGTCAGATCCGTCTCGACCCCCCAAATTGCCGGGATCTGCGCCGGATTTAGCTCGCTCCCCGGACCCGCTGCAACCAGCGGCGTGTTGTTCGAATTGAACAGGAAGCCAGAGGCGGGGTTGATCAGGTGGGGGTATGAAGCGAACGGAATCGCATGAGTCCAGATCAGGCTGGAATCGCTACCGCTCACTTCATGGCGCCAATCCGGTCCGGGCTTGCGTTCGGGAATTTTGGCATTGTACCAGTCCCCAATGTTGCCAGCCTTGTCGGCGTAAATGAAGTTGGTCGCAGGCACTCCTTGCAGCGCCATCGCCGCCTGCCATTGGGCAAAGTCCTGCGCTTTGGTGATCCGGTAATATTGCTCAAGGCTCTGAATATTGTCGATCCCGGCATAGCGCACCGCAAAAGCCCCGCGCGGCGTAACCAGCGCCGGGCCGTGCTTGCTGCGCCAGATATCGCGCGGGATCGGCAGCACTAGCGGGCCAAACCGCACCGGCAGCCACACGCGCTGCTTGGCCAGCACCTGCCACTGTCCGTCCAGTTTGTAGTGGCTGGCATCGCCGTCGACTTCCAGCTTGTAGACGTCGATCAAGTCCGCCCGGTTGACGGTATTGGTCCAGCCCAGGTTTTCATTGTGGCCTAGAAACGGATAGGGCGATCCGGGGAAGGTCGCGCCGGCGAAGTGCCAGCCGGCGTCGCTGTCAATCTCGAGCTCGTACCACGCGACCCCGCCGCGATAGGGTTGGTGGCTGTTCGAAAACAGCCGGGTTACCCCGTCACCAGCACGCTGCGGGCGAACCGCGAAGGCGTTCGAGCCTGAGTTTTCGGCAGTTTGCCCCATCGGCAGCGGCAGCGGCATGGCCGCTTCGGGCGTCACTCGATCGCCGCCGCCATGCGCTGCATCAGGCAGCGCGGCGCTGGTCAGACTGGGGCCATGTTCAGGCAGCATGGGCTCACCCTTGGCGAGCGGGCCAAGTACCCGGTCAAGCCCGAAGAAGAACGGTTGGCGCAGCGCAAAGCCGGTGGCGATATCCTCGCCATTAACCGGGAACAGCCGTGCCAATTTGACCTCGCCCGGACGCTGGGCGGCGAAGCGGTTGAGTCCGGAGGCATAAGCATCGAGCACCGCGCGGACGTCGGCCGGAAGTTCCCCGTAGTGATTATGCGCAGTTTGGCGCGCGCCCAGCCAGTGGTAGGCAAAGTCCACTCCCGCGCCGTCCTGTCCGGCAATCGCGCCATAGCGTCCGCGGGTCATTGCCACCACGTCTTGCAGCGTGGAGAAGTCATCCTCGGCGTGAGCATAGGCAACCCCAAAGGCGACATCGGCGTCGGTCTTGCCATGAATATGCGGCACGCCGAACTCATCGCGGGCAATATCGGCGGTGTAATGGAGCGCGGGCGGGGGCGGGCCGGGCTGCTCGGCGAAAAACGGTTCCCAGCTCATCAAGCCAACCAGCGCGATCAGAACTACGCCGAGCAACGACCAGCCGGCCTGCGGCCAATATTTACGCATAGTTCAACCCTCTGCCAAAACCGTATGTAGGCATGCCCGGACGGATGCGACAAGCCGAACTTTGCGTTGCTGGAGCCGCGCTTGCCAAGGTTCTGGGCGGTCCCTAGGATATTGGATTCGTACCCGTCTGGTGGGTGGCGGGAGGGGTTGCTTGGCTGCGTTACGTTCACTGATTGGCGCTTTGGTTTTGGCGCTGAGCACGCTTGGCGCGGTGACGCTGCAACCGGGTGCAGCCAATGCGCAGGCCGCCACGCGCGATACCTCGCTAGTAGCGGTACTACTGCTCGCCGAAGATCGTAATCAGTCGGTGTTCAAGCTGCTGTTCACGCCGCGCGCCAGCACCTACGAAATCAAAACCGCCGACCGGAGCGGCCCGGCAGTGCTGTTGAACCGGGCCGGTCGCAGCAACGATCTGGCGGCGCGGCCGCAATTCAGCGGGTTTGTCCGTGCGATCGACATGGATACGAACGAAGGCGGTGTGCAACTGCGGTTTGTCGCCAATGGTCCCGCTAAACTCAGCGTCTCGCCCAGTGGCAAGGACGGCCTACTGATCACTGTCGAACGCGACAATCGGGCCGGCCCGGCGCAGACCGCAAGCGGTCAGGACAGCGGCGATGACAAAGTGGTGACCCCGGTGCCGCCGGGCTTGGCGGCCTCGTTAAGCGGCGATGGCTACGAACTGATTATGCTTAAATATGCTGACGTCAGCGAAGTGGTCGGTCTGCTGAGCGACGGGGTGTCGATCAAGCCGAACAACGTGTTCATTCGCCGCGAGCCGGGCTTTGGTTCGCCAGCCAACGGCAACAACGGCAGCTATACTCCGCCCGCGCAGAACGCGCCCGAGGAACGCGCGCTGGGCCAGTCGATCGATGCCAACATGGCGGTTGACCGGCGGCTCAACGCGATCTGGCTGCGCGGATCGCCCGAGCAGATCAATCGGCTCAAGGCGCAGATCGAACTGATCGACCAGCCGGTCGACAGTGTCATCCTTGAAACGCAATTTGTTGAATTGACCGAAAGCGGAGCCAAGGCGATCGGCTTCGATTTCACCAATGCCAGCGGCCAAATTTTGTCCGGCACCGTGCAATTCGGTCAATATGTCCCGTTCGGACTCGATCCCAAACGGATCCAGCCCGGCTTCACCTTTCAGGCCGCGCTCTATGCCCAGGTTCAGAAGGGCGAGGGACGGATTGTATCGCGTCCGCGGATTGCTGCGCAAAGCGGATCGACCGCCAAAATTATCACCGGCGACGCCTTGCCGATCCTCACCTCGATCACGCTGTCAGGCGTGAACGGGGTGTCGCAGCAAGTGCAGTACGTGAATGTCGGGGTCACCCTGCAAATTGCCCCGCGGGTCAGTCCGGATGGCTATGTCACCTCGCATATTTACGGCGTCGTCTCTAGCGTGACCGGCTATTCGCAGGGCTATCCCACGATCAGCCAGCGCGAGGCGGAAACCTCAGCCTCGGTGCGCGATGGGGAAACGTTTGTTATAGGCGGATTGACGCAGGAAAATTCGCTCGGGACAAAAGGCAAAGTGCCGCTGCTGGGCGATATTCCCTTGCTCGGAAACCTGTTCAAGAACCAGCGGTGGACCCGCTCCAAAACCGAGCTGTACATCGTGATTACCCCGCATATTGTCCGTCACCGCAGGCCCAGCGAGCCGGCCGCGCCCCCTCCGTCGGCAGCCGTTCCCGAAACAGGATCAGCCGGGCAATAATTCGATAGTGAATGTGAGATTAATCTTGCGGGCCGCTAATAAACGAATAGCTTGAGGTTATTCCAGCGGATCGGGCGGGAAGCTGCAAACCCGAAGTAATAATCCCGGCACCAGAGCCGGGAGTGAGCTGCAGGCCAGATTCTCGGGTAGTTCAAACCGGGAGAATTTCATGTCGATTTTTAAGAAAGCGCTTCACCGTCGCATCGCGCTTGGCGCGGCGATTGCCTTGCCCTTGGCTGCGCTGGCGTTGCCGGCTGCCGCCACCCACTCATGGGCTGGTTATCACTGGGCCCGCACGGCCAATCCCTTCACTATCAAACTGGGTGACAATGTTGATACGAAATGGGATTCCTATCTGGCCACCACCAGCTCTGACTGGACAGCTTCCGCCGTGCTTAACACAACCATTGTACCTGGTTCCACGACGGGTAAGCGCTGCAGTGCCACGGCCGGCCGCGTCGAGGTGTGTAACGCGGCTTATGGCAACCGGGGCTGGCTCGGCATCGCCAGCATCTCGATCACCGGCGGAACACATATCACGCAAGGCACGGTCAAACTTAACGACAGCTATTTCGACACAGCGCAATACAACACGCCGGCCTGGCGGAACCTGGTCAGCTGCCAGGAAGTCGGCCACACCCTCGGGCTCGATCATCAGGATGAGGTGTTTACCAACGCTAACCTCAACACCTGCATGGATTACACCAACGATCCCTCAACCAACCAGCATCCCAACGCGCACGATTATGAGGAACTGGCGATAATTTACCAACACCTCGACACGACCACCACGATCAGCGCGGCAACGGCTGGTGCTGCGGTGGCCGAAATCGGCGATACCCCTGACACTTGGGGCCGCCCCGTGCACTTCGACCGTCAGGGCCGCCCGAACGTCTTTGAGCGCCAGGATGGCCCCGGCCGCTCCACCCTCACCCACGTGTTCTGGGCGCTGGGCGAAGGTCCGCGCGGCCGCTGATCGCCCGGATAACAGCCACACTTTGACCAAAGCAGCGGGGTCCAGGCAACCGGGCCCCGTTTGCTATGGCCTATGCCCGTACGGCAGAGATTTTGGCACTGCCCCTTGTGTTGCCCATGTGCCACATTACTTTCGGGTGTAACAGGAGTCTGATACACCCATGAACCTCGAAAAATTCACTGACCGGGCCAAGGGTTTCTTGCAGAGCGCACAGACTGTAGCAATCCGCATGAATCATCAGCGGATTACCCCCGAACACATCCTCAAAGCGCTGCTCGAGGATAACGACGGCATGGCCGCCGGGTTGATTGCGCGCGCGGGCGGCAAGGTGGCGGTGGCGCAAGCCGAGGTCGACAAGGCGCTAAGCAAGATCGCGACGGTTTCAGGCAGCGGAGCACAGGCCGCGCCGGGGTTCGAAAACGACGCGGTGCGGCTGCTGGATAGCGCCGAGCAAATGTCCGCTAAAGCCGGTGATAGCTTCGTTTCGGTGCAGCGCATGCTCCAGGCGCTGGCGCTGGGCACGACCAATCCGGCCGGACAGGCGCTCAAGGCCGCAGGGGTCGATGCCAAAGCGCTCGAGGCGGCAATTCAAGAGCTGACCGGCGGACGGACTGCGGACAGCACCGGGGCCGAAAACGCTTATGACGCGATGAAAAAATATGCCCGCGATCTGACGCAGGCCGCGCGCGACGGCAAGCTTGATCCGGTGATCGGGCGCGATGAGGAAATTCGCCGCACGATCCAGATCCTCGCCCGCCGAACCAAGAACAACCCCGCGCTGATCGGCGAACCTGGGGTGGGCAAGACCGCGATTGCCGAGGGCCTCGCGCTGCGCATTGCCAACGGCGATGTGCCCGATAGCCTCAAGGACTGCCGCTTGATGAGCCTCGACATGGGGTCGTTGATCGCCGGCGCGAAGTACCGCGGCGAGTTCGAAGAGCGGCTCAAAGCGGTGCTCGACGAGGTCAAAGGCGCCGAGGGCGAGATCATCCTGTTCATCGACGAGATGCATACGCTGATCGGTGCGGGCAAGGGCGAGGGGGCGATGGATGCCTCCAATCTGCTCAAGCCCGCCCTGGCGCGCGGCGAACTGCACTGCATCGGCGCGACCACGCTCGATGAATACCAGAAATATGTCGAGAAGGATCCGGCGCTGCAGCGGCGCTTCCAGCCGGTGTTCGTGGGCGAGCCGACTGTGGAGGACACGATCTCGATCTTGCGCGGGCTTAAGGACCGCTACGAACTGCACCACAAGGTGCGGATCACCGACGGGGCAATTGTCGCCGCCGCGACGCTCTCCAATCGCTACATTTCGGATCGCTTTCTGCCGGATAAGGCGATTGATCTGATGGACGAGGCGGCCAGCCGGATCCACATGGAAATGGAAAGCAAGCCCGAGGAAATCGAGAACCTCGACCGGCGGATCATCCAGCTCAAAATCGAGGAGATGGCGCTGGCTAGAGAGAGCGATCAGCCATCGAAAGACCGGCTGGCCGCGCTCCGCGTGGAGCTGGCCAATCTTGAACAGCAATCGGCCGTGGTTACCACGCGCTGGCAGGGCGAGCGTGACAAGATCGCCGCCGAGGGTGCGATCAAAACCAAGCTCGAAGAGGCCAAGCTTGAGCACGAGCAGGCAATGCGCGCGGGCAATCTGCAAAAGGCTGGCGAGCTGTCCTATGGGCTGATCCCCGAGCTCGAAGCGCAACTCGCCGAAGCGATTGGCGGCGCGCAGAACGCGCTGCTGCGCGAGGAAGTGACCGCCGATGACATCGCCGCGGTGGTCAGCAAGTGGACCGGGGTGCCGGTTGACCGGATGATGGCAGGCGAGCGCGAGAAGCTGCTCAAGATGGAAGCAGTGATCGGACAGCGGGTGATCGGCCAGCAGGACGCGGTGAACGCAGTGTCCAAAGCCGTGCGCCGCGCGCGCGCCGGCTTGCAAGACCCGAACCGGCCCCTGGGCTCATTCTTGTTCCTGGGGCCCACCGGCGTCGGCAAGACCGAACTGACCAAGGCCTTGGCGGGCTTCCTGTTCGACGATGACAGCGCGATGGTCCGCATCGACATGTCCGAATTCATGGAGAAGCACTCGGTCAGCCGGCTGATCGGCGCGCCTCCGGGCTACGTCGGTTACGATGAGGGCGGCGTGTTAACCGAGGCGGTGCGGCGGCGGCCATACCAGGTGGTGCTGTTCGACGAGGTCGAGAAAGCCCACCCCGATGTGTTCAACGTCCTGCTGCAAGTGCTCGACGACGGGCGGCTAACCGACGGGCAGGGACGGCTGGTCGATTTCACCAACACGCTGATCATTCTGACCTCAAATCTGGGTAGCCAGTACCTTGCCAATCTCGAAGAAGGGCAGGACGTCGATGCCGTCGAGCCGCAAGTGATGGAAGTGGTGCGCGGGCATTTCCGCCCCGAATTCCTCAACCGGCTGGATGAGATCATCCTGTTCCACCGACTGGGGCAGAATCACATGGCACCGATTGTCGAAATCCAGGTCGGGCGAGTGCAAAAGCTGCTGCAGGACCGCAAGATCGTGCTCGAGCTGACCGATGCGGCCAAGCGTTGGCTCGGCCGGGTTGGCTACGATCCGGTCTACGGCGCGCGGCCCTTGAAGCGCGCGGTGCAGCGCTATTTGCAGGATCCGCTGGCCGAGAAGCTGCTCGGCGGTGAAGTGCCCGACGGCAGCACAGTGCAGATCGGCGAGGGTGACGGCGCGCTGACTATCCACGTTGGGTAGGTACGCCGCTGCTGACCCGAACAAAAAGAGAGGGCGGCGTAGTTTCCCACGCCGCCCTTTGTCTTTAGTCGTAGAGTGCCTGCTGCTGATCAGTATTTGACTGAGACCGACACCAAGAACCGGCGGCCGAAGTCGTCGATGCGCCCCTGATTGAGGCCATAGACGCGCTCATAAGGTCCAGCGATCTGCTTATCCAAAACATTCTTGATGGTGAATTGGCCGCGGAACTTGCGATTTTCGCTGAAATTCACGCCGACGGTGAAATCATGCAAGGCGAAGGCCGGATTTGCGATCAGATCCTGAACTTCGTTGGCATCGTTAGTTCCGGGAATCGGAGCGCCACTTGAAAATACCTTAGTCGCATTCTGCCAATTGGTGGTCCATTGTGCAAAGAAGCTGCCATTGTCATAGCGGACATGCGCCTGAACTTCCCACTTCGGGCGGCTGAACGTACCGGCCGATTGCAGAGCATTGGCCAGGTTGCCATCGGACGCCGACAGATAGTCAATCAAATGATAGACATTGCCAAACAGTTCGATCGAACCGGCATTGTTGCCAAACAGTCCATCAAGGTCTGTGCGGTATTCCAGTGCGGCATTCACCGCCTTCACCTGAAGCGTGCCGAGGTTGATGAAGCCCGAATTGAAACCGTTATCGACTTCGAACTGACGCGACTGTCCGGCGGCGATACGGCTGAAGAACGAGCAGCTGTTAACCCCGACTTGGGCGGTCGTGTCGGGAAAGCTCGGACTGTCGAAGCACAGCTGCAGCGCAGTTCCGATCCCGGTCGGGATGATCTGGTTCTTCACCTTGACGTTGATGTAGTCTGCAGAAATCTTCAGCCCACGGATAAAGGTGGGCTGAAAGACGCCGCCAGCAGTCCAGCTTTCCCCGCGCTCTGGAGCAAGATTGGGCGATCCCGCGAAAGTTCCGGTGATGGCATTACCTGACGGAACGTAGCTGTTGAGGAACGCATCTGCGGTCGGTGCATCGGTCGCGAGCCCAGCCGATATTACTGCGGCGCGGCAATTGGCCCGCCGGGTGGTGGGGCTCAACCCGCCTCCGATATTGGCGTTTGAACACGGATCGGCGACTGCGGTAAAAGCCGGCTGTCCGCCAAGGAATAGTTCGACGATCGAGGGCTGGCGGATCGAGCGAGTGAAATTCGCGCGCAGGCTCAGCATCTCAATCGGGCGCCAGGTGCCGGCCAGAGAATAGATCGTGTTCCAGTCCCCGCTCGATTTCTGGTTCAGCGTGGTGCCATTGAGCAGCTTGACCGCAGGCGCCCCGCCGGACTGCCGCACGATCCGGACCCCAGGGGTCAGGTCCAGGTTGCGAAACAGCGGGATGTTGAAGTCATCGCCAAAAATCGGGATGCGCGCTTCGGCCGAAAATTCCATCGCTTCGATGTACCCTTCGGTCGCCGCCAATGCCGCAGTGCGCGTTCCGCCGATGCCGGAAAGCGCGTCAGGCTGATAGGCAATGCTTTCGCGGCGGTACTCGCCGCTGAATGCCACTCCAAGCGGACCACCCGGCAGGTCGAATAGTGAACCGCCCAGCGTAGCGAGGCCGAAATATTGCTTCGACGTGTTGGTGAAGCCGGTCCGAGCAAGGACAAGAGGTGGCTCGGTTTGTCTGCACAGTGATTGGCAATGGATAAGTGGATCGTCTGCCGGCTGTTTCCTCGATATTCTGATATGGCGCGTCATGCAGGG
>JAYVML010000033.1:0-13239 GCA_043758955.1 Novosphingobium sp.
CGGTATTATGCAAAAGCAACCGGCCAAGCGCGCCGCCGCACGGCGAAGGCGTGACATTGGCGCGCGGCTCCCTATATCGGGCTGCAAATTCCATGGAGACACGACAATGGCCGATGAATATATTAATCTCAACCTCAGCTCGGGCGGCGACGTCAAGATCAAGTTGCGCCCGGATCTGGCCCCCGGCCATGTCGCGCGGATCAAGGAATTGGTCGGCGAAGGGTTCTATGACGGGGTGAAGTTCCACCGCGTAATTCCCGGCTTTATGGCGCAGGGCGGCTGCCCCGATGGCACCGGCATGGGCGGATCGAGCAAGCCTGACCTGCAGGCCGAATTCAACAACGAACCGCACGTCCGCGGGGTCTGCTCGATGGCCCGCACCAATGCCCCCAACAGCGCCAACAGCCAGTTCTTCATTGTGTTCGACGATGCCAGCTTCCTTGACCGGCAGTACACGGTCTGGGGCCAGGTGGTCGAAGGTATGGACCATGTGGACGCGCTGCCCAAAGGTGAGCCCCCGCGTGAGCCGGGCTCGATCACCAAGGCGAGTGTCAGCGCCGCCTGATTGGCGAGCCGCGGGTTAGTGAGCGGGCGTTGCAGGTAAGTCCGGCAGCGCTCGTCGCACTTTGGTAACCTTGATCTGAGGGTCGAGCATCTGACCCTTCATGAAGCCTTCGCCCTTGGTCGCTGAACGCGGGGCATCGTAAATTCGCCGCACCACATCCATCCCGCTGACCACATGACCGAAGGCGGCGTAGCCTGCCCGCGCTTCGGCGTCGGCGCCGTTCGGATTGGCGTTGAACGAAGGCAAATCGGACAGCAGGATCGAAAAATCAGCCATTGCTGTTCCCGGCGCGTTGCGCGCCATCGACAGGGTCCCGGCCTTGTGCGTCAGCCCGGTGACGGTGGTCGGCTCATGCGCCACCGGCTTCATCAATCGCTGCGGAAACTGGTTGAGCCCGCCCTGTAGAACGCCGTTGGGCTCGGCTCCCCAATTGAGATGCATCGCCCGGTAAAACGTCATGCCGTTGTACCGCCCGCTATCGACGTAGCGCATGAAATTCTCGACGGTAAGCGGTGCGTGCTTGTGGTCAAGCTCGACCACGATTGTCCCCTGTTCGGTGACCAGTTCGACCAGCACCGTGTCACCCAATGGCGGCAGCGGCAGGGATTTAGCGGCTGCCTTCGGCTTCGATTTACCCGCGCCGATTAGCGCAAGCAGCACGGCGGGCAGGGCGATGAGGACGAATCGACGCTTCATTGCAGCATGATGCCGCAATCACGACGAATTGGCTACAACCCCGCCTGCGCGATCCAATCGTGGAAGATCCGCACGCTGCGCAGTTCGAGCGCATGCGGGCGGCAGATGAACCAGTAGGAGTAGGGGCTTTCGACCTCGATCTCGAACAACTTGGCCAGCCGGTTATCATGGCTCCGGTGAAAGTGATCATCGTGCATGATCGCGATGCCCAGCCCATTGGCCGCGGCTTCTAGGATAAGCTGGCCCGAATCCAGGTGATCGATCGCCGCCGGAACGAGCTTGGGCATCCCCAAGGCCTGCTTCCACGCCACAAAACTGTCTGGCAGTTCGGTGTGAATCAGAAACGTCTGGCGGGACAGGATCTCAGCCGAAGGGGTGCGGCCCACCTCCTCGGCCAAGGCCTTCGAGGTGAAGGCATAGACCAGATTGTGATCGAGCCGCACGGCATGAAACGCCGGATCAGGCTGCTTGGCCAGCACGATTGCCGCATCAAGCGTATCGCCAACCCGAGCCTCGGGGTGCGGCGCGGTGTCAAAATCGATGTGCAGGCGCGGGTGCTGTTTGCGAAGTTCGGGCAATCGCGGGAACAGGCGCTGGGTGCCGAACAGCGGCAAGACCCCCAGATGCAGCCGCAGCACTTTGGAATCCTCGACCTGCCCCTCAACCGCTGCCGCAAGCTCGTCGAACCGCAGGCTCACTGCCTCGTAAAAGGCGGTGCCATCGTCGGTCAGCTTCATCGCCTGGTGCTGGCGGGTGAACAGCCGCTTGCCGATGAACTCTTCCAGCGCCGCGACCCGGCGTGACAGGGCCGACGGGCTCAACCCCAGCTCGTCGGCGGCCGCGCGCGCGCTGCCCATCCGGACGATCCGCACAAATGCTTCGATTGCGCGCAACGGGGGAAGGCGGCGGATCGCCATGCTGGCTAGTCCTCGTTTTGCATTGCTGCGAGCGGCGGATGCAACCGTAGCCGGGTGACGCGCTTTTCGTCACCGGCCATCACTTCCAGTTTCCAGCCGCTGGTGTGGTGCAGCATCGCGCCGACGCTGGGGACGGCTTCGGCCAGCATGAACGCCAGCCCGCCCAGTGTGCCGACATCATCTTCAACCACCGCCAGCCGCGGATCGATCAGCGCGCCGACTTCATCCAGCTCGGCGCGGGCATCGGCCTCCCACATTCCGCCGGGCAGCGGGATCAACAGCGCTTCGGGCTCATCGTCGTGCTCGTCTTCGATGTCGCCGGTGATTTCCTCGACCAGGTCTTCGAAGGTGATGATCCCGTCGGTGCCCGAATATTCATCGACCACCACCGCCAGATGCACGCGGCTGGCGCGCATATCTTTAAGCACGTCGAGCGCATTGCGGGCCTGCGGCACAAACAGCGGCTGGCGTAGCAGCGTGGTCCAATCTTTGGGAACTTTGCCCACGGCGAGGAACGGGAAAACGTCCTTTATCAAGACCATGCCGATAATCTCGTCGAGCGTTTCGCCATAGACCGGCAGGCGCGAGTGGCCGTGTTCGGCAAAGGCGGCAATGACTTCGTCCCAGCTTGCGCTGGCGGGAAGGGCGATAATCTCACCGCGCGGGATCGCTACGTCGTCGGCATCGTGTTCGCTGAAATGGAGCAGGTTGCGCAGCATCTGCCGTTCGAGCGGCGAGAGGTCGCCGTCGGCATCTGCCCCGCCGTCTTCCTCGTGCTCGTCGATTGCCTCTTCCAGCTGTGCGCGCAGCGACAGGTCAGCCTCGCCGCCATTGAGCGCACGGCGAACCAGCCGGCTCAGCCAGGTTCTACTATCGCCGTCTCCGGGTACCGTCTCGGCCATGTCAGCGCCGCAAGCCCTTATTCCCCATCGTGGTCGCCATATGGGTCGGCAATTGCAAGAAGTGCAAGTGCCTTTATTTCGAGCGCTTCCATTTCGCGAGCGTCTGCGGGCGAAATTTCGTGATCGTACCCGGCGAGGTGGAGCAGGCCGTGAATCAGGAGGTGGGTGACGTGCTCCCAAAGCATGATCCCCTTCGCCTTGGCTTCCAATTCGCAAGTTTCAAGCGCGAGAGCTATGTCTCCGAGCAGCGTCGGCGGGTAATTCGGTTCAAGTGAGAGCAGTTCCTCACGCTCGAGCATAGGGAAGGACAAGACATTCGTCGGCCGGTCTTTGCCGCGCCATTCGCGGTTCAATTCCTGAACTTCCGCGTCGGTGCCAAACACCACGCTTACCGACAATCCCGAATTTGCCAATTCCGGCGCAACGTTATGAGCGGCCCTTAGGGCGACACGTGCACTAGCTTCCCAGTCAGTGTCGGCTGGCCAATCCGGACCGACATCGCATTCAACATCAGGTTCCCAATCGGGAATGTGCATCGTCACCCCGAGGCGTCCTTCCCCTCGTAAGCCTCAACAATCCGCCCGACGATCGGATGCCGCACCACGTCGCCCACGGTGAACCGGGTCACGTTGATGCCCTCGATCCCTTCGAGCCGGCCCACCGCGTCGCGCAGTCCGCTCATCGCTGCGCCGCCGGGGATATCAACCTGGTTGGGATCGCCGCAGATTACCATCCGGCTGTTCTGACCGAACCGGGTGAGGAACATCTTCATCTGCGCCGGCGTGGTGTTCTGCGCTTCATCGAGGATCACGAACGCGTCCGCCAGCGTGCGCCCGCGCATGAAGGCAATCGGCGCGATCTCGATCTCACCGCTGGCAATCCGCCGTTCGACCTGTTCGGGCGGCATGCAATCGTACAGCGCATCGTAAATCGGGCGCAGGTACGGATCGACCTTTTCCTTCATATCGCCGGGCAAAAACCCCAGGCGCTCGCCCGCTTCGACCGCCGGGCGCGACAGGATCAAGCGCTGGACCGAGCCGGTGATCAGCTGCGAAACCGCTTGCGCCACCGCCACATAAGTCTTGCCGGTGCCCGCCGGGCCAAGCGCGAAAATCATATCCTTGCTGGCCAGCGCGCGCATGTATTCGATCTGCATTGCACTGCGCGGGACGATAGTTTTCTTACGGGTGCGGATGACCAGTCCCGGCGCGCCATCCACGCCTGCGACAATCCCTTCGAGCGTGGGTTCGGCCGACATCGCGATCAGCGATTCGACCACGCCGGCATCAAGCTCCTGCCCGCCGATCAGCCGTTGGTGCATCCCCTTGAGCACATCGCGGGCGCGCGCCACTGGCTCTGGCGGTCCCTCGATCTGCACCCGGTTGCCGCGCGCCGCGATATAGACCCCCAATCGGTTCTCGATCTGCACCAGATTGGCGTCAAACTGACCGAACAGCGCGCCCAAAATGGTCGCCTCGTCGAATTCCAGCTCGCTGCGCGCGCGTTGCGGAGCGGCTGGGCGCGAAGCGGCGGGGCGAGTGTGCGCCGGTTCATGGACGCGGACGGGTTTGCGGGGCATGCGCTCCTTTCAGGTTTGTGTGTCGGCGGGGCATCGCCGGGCAGGGCCAGGATACGCTTTGCCCCGGGCGTGGCAAGGGCAGCGTGAAGCCCGGCGACGTAGGCTGCCCACAATTATGCGCGGATCAGCTGTTGGCGGGTGCGAGCAATTTACCCGACAGAGAATTATCGCCCGCCGCCAGCAGTTCGACCGCGACCAAATCCCCGATTGCAGCCGTGCCGGTGAAATGCACGGATTGCAAATAGGGCGACTTGCCGAGCCATTGCCCAGCAAATTTGCCTTTGCGTTCGACCAGCACAGTCGTGCGCGAGCCGGCCGAAGCTTGATTGAAAGCCAGCTGCCCGGCGTTGACTGCCGCTTGCAGCCGCTGCAGCCGCTCGTCCATCACCGCTGGCAAAATCTGGTTGTCCATCGTCGCGGCTGGAGTTCCGGGGCGCGGCGAATATTTAAAGCTGAAGCACTGGGCATAGCAGACCTGTTCGATCAGCCGCAGGGTCGCGGCAAATTCAGCCTCGGTTTCGCCGGGGAAGCCGACGATAAAATCACCTGACAGCGCGATATCAGGCCGCGCCGCCCGAACCCGGTCGAGCACTGCCAGATAGCTTTCTACCGAATGGCTGCGGTTCATCGCCTTCAGCACCCGGTCGCTGCCCGATTGCACCGGCAAGTGCAGCATCGGCATCAGTTTGGGCACATCGCGGTGAGCTTCGATCAGCCCTTGCGTCATATCGTTGGGGTGGCTGGTGGTGTAGCGGATCCGCGCCAAAGCGGGGATCAATGCCAACGCCTCGATCAGCTTTTCCAGTCCGCGTCCGTTAGCATCACGCCAGGCATTGACGTTTTGGCCGAGCAGCGTGATTTCCTTCGCGCCCGCCTCGACCAGTCGCTCGGCTTCGGTGACCAAGTCATCGAACGGCCGCGATATTTCGGCGCCGCGGGTATAAGGCACTACGCAATAAGTGCAGAACTTGTCGCAGCCTTCCTGCACGGTCAGGAAGGCGCTCGGGCCAACCTTGCGCCGCGCGGGCAGGGTGCTGAACTTGGTTTCCAGTGGCATATCGGTATCGACTGGACGCTTACCCGCTACTGCCTCGGCGATCATGCCGGGCAGGCGGTGATAGGCTTGCGGTCCTACCACCAGGCTGACCGTGGGCGCGCGACGCATGATCTCATCGCCCTCGGCCTGCGCGACGCAGCCCGCGACCGCGATCATCGGCACGCTGCCATCAGCGCGCTTGAGCCGCCCGATGTCGGAAAACACTTTCTCGGTCGCCCGCTCACGGATGTGG
The DNA here is from genome assembly GCA_043758955.1 of Novosphingobium sp. Lineage (GTDB taxonomy): Bacteria > Pseudomonadota > Alphaproteobacteria > Sphingomonadales > Sphingomonadaceae > Novosphingobium. The sequence goes on from JAYVML010000033.1 coordinate 5,949, forward strand.
CAGCTGTTGAGCACCACCAGATCGGCCTCGATCCCGTCCGCCGCCGGAGCAATGCCTTGCGCGCCAAGCAGTTCGGCCATCCGCTCGCCATCATAGACGTTCATCTGGCAGCCGAAGCTTTTGACGCGGTAGGTCTGGGGGGGCAAGATAATGGTCATTCGCTGCGCCCGTTAGGCCAATCGCGCGTACAATTGAAGCGCTAAGCCGTCAGGGCCCGGCCAATCGCATCGTGCGCGGCCGCCGCGATGGCCTTACGATTATCGAGAGTGACTCCGCTCAGCACTGGCAAATAGTGGATCGTCAGCTGCACCGGCCGAGTGCGCGCCAGGATGCGGAGGAAATTATCGAGGCCATGTTCTTCGCCAATCCAGGCGATGTCAGCCGCCTCGGCGCCGTAGTCGAGCAGCACTGGCTGGACCGCAATTCCCGCTGGCAGCGGCTCGAAGGCGGATAGCAGCGAGGTTTTGAATGGCAGCAGGCCGGTGCCGTCGCTGGTGGTGCCTTCGGGAAAGATCGTCAGCGCGCCGCTGTGGCTGAGCGCGGCCCGTACCGCCTCGACCTGCTCGGCCACGCTGGTGCGATCGTTCCGGGCGACGAACACTGTGCGGTTCATTCGGCAAAGCCATTCGATCAGGGGGATCGAAGCCAGTCCGTCATGCCCGACAAAGGCAGTGCTGCTCGCTGCGGCAATTGCTGGGATATCGATCCAGCTAACATGATTGGCAATCAGCAGCACTCCGCCCTTGGCTTTGGAGCCGCAGGTGCGCAGCTTAACCCCGCCGAACCATGCCACCCCAGCCAGAAACATCCGTGGCCACGGGTTGGGCAGGTGTAGCAGCTGGCTCAAGTAATACAGCGGCACGCATACCAGCAGCACAGCAGCCATACAGCCCATTCGTATCGTAGCGCGAAATTTGCCGGTTAGCGACAACTGTCGAGGCTGGGCCAGCGCGGCGGCCATCGGGCTCTAGTTCTCCCGCTCAAGCCGCACGCCGTAAAGTTCCATGCGGTGATCGACCAGCCGATAGCCCAACCGCTCGGCAATTTCGCGTTGCAGCGCTTCGAGTTCAGGATCGACGAATTCGATCACTTTGCCGCTTTCAACGTCGATCAGGTGATCGTGGTGCGCTTCGGGGGCGGCTTCATAGCGCGCGCGGCCGTCGCCGAAATCGTGCCGGTCGAGAATCCCGGCCTCTTCGAACAGCCGCACCGTCCGGTAAACCGTCGCAATCGAAATGCGCGGATCGATCGCCACGGCACGGGCATGCAGTTTTTCCACATCGGGGTGGTCGTCCGCTTCGGACAGGACCTTGGCGATGACGCGGCGTTGATCGGTGATCCGCAGCCCGCGTTCGGCACAGAGTGCCTCGATGTCGATCGGTTGGTGCACAGCAGGTGTAAGTCCCAAAACAAATAACCCCGCCGATCATAGGTCGGCGGGGTGATTCTACAACCAATTGGCTGAAACTGCGATCAAGCGGCTTTTTTGCGCCCGCGCTTCACGCCAGGCTTGCGCCCAAGGCCGATTTTCTTGGCCAGTTCACGGCGCTTTTCAGCATAGTTGGGAGCAACCATCGGATAGTCGGCGGGCAGATTCCAGCGCGCGCGATATTGATCCGGAGTCAGGTTGTAGTGAGTCATTAGATGTCGCTTCAGCATCTTTAGCTTTTTGCCGTCTTCCAAGCAGACGACATAGTCCGGCTTGATCGAAGCGCGAATCGAAACTGCCGGCTCAGGCATTTTCTCTTCGACCACGACCGGCTGACCCAGTCCGGCCAATGCACCATAGACATTTGTGATTAGCGCAGTGACGTCTTCGACTGCGACATTGTTGTTGCTGACATGTGCGGCGACAATGTCCGACGTCAGCGTGATGAGCATTTCATTCACATCGGCATGGGTTGCATCCATGACCAATTCCTTTCGATAGTTCGACCCAAAGCTGCCGAATTTTTTCGGCCAGTTTCTCTCTACAACCTTTTTGCGTTGTGCACAAGTCGATTGGCACGGCTTTTAAACGAAATTTCCAGTCTCTTGTTTTGATTTAATTGTTAGACTGAGAAAAAGGACCCAATTCGCAAGAAAATGTCAGCGCATCAATTCGCACGCCATTTGTTCCTCGATAGTAATCGGGGCGACTGCCGATCTGTACAAACTGACGGCGAAGATAGAGTTGTTCCGCCGGATTGCCTTGCCGCATCTCCAGCAATGCGCGGGCTGCACCGCGTCCTCGCGCAGCTTCAAGAAAGCGCTCGAGCAACTGTGCGCCATATCCGCGGCACCGCTGATCGGGGGTAACTGCTATCAGCAGCAGCTCCTCTTCATCGACCCCGGCACGCGACAGGAAAAACCCGGCACAGTCGCCGCCAGCGAAGGCCAAGCCATAATGGCAATTGCCGATCATTAATGCATCTTCGACCTGCCGGCGGCTCCAAGCCTCGCCAAATTCGGGATCGAATGCGGCGCTCATCACCGCCATGATCCGGTCGAGATCGTCGAGCGGGACGATCATTGCCGTGCTGCGGGCAAAACGCCGCCGGGCAAGCGGGCATCGGGTGCACGCCCATAGCAGAGCCGCACGTCTGGACTGAGCAGAGCCGGATGCAGCAGCAGCAGCTGGCGCGCGTCGGGCAAGATCATCAACGCTTGTCCAAACCCGCGTGCGCTAACAAGTGCGTCCGCCTGTGATCCGGCCACCAGCGAGGCCCGCGCAGCCAAAGCTGCTGCAGCAGGAGTGAGCGACTGCGACTGCGCTAGGCCCCCTCCGTCTGCGCCGAATTCGCCTAGGAACCATTCGCCATGTCCGCCGCTCATCGCCACGCTAACCGGCACGGGTCCCTGCTTGGCCTGAGCCATCGCTGCGACTAACGCCAGGGTGGGATAGCCCACGAGGTCGGCGTGCCAGGCCAGCGCCAAGGCGCGCGCGGCAGCCAGACCAACGCGCAAGCCGGTGAAACTTCCCGGACCGAGCGAAACGACGATCCGTGCCGCGTGCCCGTTCTCGGGCAGCGCCGCGATCATCGGCACCAGTTGCTCGGCATGGCCGCGCCCCATCACCCGACTAGCGCCCGCCAGCAATACCCCCTGTTCAAACAGGGCAACCGAGCAGGCCTCAGTCGCGCATTCGATCGCCAGGAGTCTCATGCGATCTGCGATAGCGCGTCAGGCGATACGATTGAAAGCGCCGAAATCGGGCCGCGGGCTGCGTTCAAAAATGCTCGCCGGGTCACCGTAGCCTAAAGTCGAGAGCATGACCGACTTATAGGCAGGGGTTTCGGCAAAAAACGCCGCATCGACCGAGTCGTTCGAAAAGCCGGTCATCGGCCCGGTATCCAGTCCCAATGCGCGTGCCGCCATAAGGAAATAGGCACCTTGCAGTGTGGCATTCAGAAACGCCGATTTCTGGCGCAATTCGTCGTTGCCGGTGAACCAGGCTTTGGCGTCAGCATGCGGGAACAGCCATGGCAGCTGCTCGTGAAATTCAAGGTCCATCGCCACAATCACCGTGGCCGGGGCGGAGCGGATCTTGTCACCATTGGCCGGCATGGTGCAGGCCGCCAGCTTGTCTTTGGATGCAGGCGTGGTGCACCACACCAGCCGGGCAGGTAGCTGATTGGCCGAAGTGGGACCCATCTTCATCAAATCCCAGATTGCATTGATTTGATCGATTTCGACCGGAAGGTCGAGATAAGCGTTGTAACTCCGCGCGGTGCGGAACAGCTGATCGAGGGCAGCGTCGGGTAACGGCAATGACATTGAATTCTCCGGTCGCAAGCAGTTTCAGGCCGCGCGCACTTCTTGCACCTCGGGCACATAATGCTTGAGCAGCGATTCGATGCCTTGCTTGAGCGTCGCCGATGATGACGGGCAACCAGCGCAGGCCCCCTGCATGGTCAGATAGACGACGCCGTCGCGAAACCCGCGATAGACAATATCGCCGCCATCGTTGGCGACAGCAGGACGCACCCGGGCCTCGATCAGTTCCTTGATCTGGTCGATTACTTCGGCATCGGCCGGATCGTCAGCGAACAGGTCGTCATCGGCGGGGACGGCAATACCCGAAGCATCGGGGCCGGCGAACAGCGGCATGCCGGTGATGAAATGATCGAGCAGCAGCGCCACCACTTGCGGCTTAAGCTGGCTCCAGTCGCTCCCGGGTCCAGCGGTTACAGAGACGAAATCGCGTCCATAAAACACGCCCGTCACATCGCCCAGATCGAACAGCGCCGAAGCCAGCGGCGAGGCGGCGGCGCTTTGTTCATCGGGAAAATCGCGGGTGCCGCCGGGCATCACTGCTTCGCCGGGCAGGAACTTGATGGTCGCCGGGTTGGGCGTCAATTCGGTTTCAATGAACATGGTAAGATCCATGTAGGGTGCCGGGAAGGGTGGTCAAGGGCAGCGGAGCGAGGCTGTGCTTGGGACGGGCCAAGCCAGACTTGGTGGAATCGGCGCAACTGCAGTGCTATTCACTGGTCAGTCACAATCGCGCTGCGTATAGTCGCCCCCCTATGCACCTGCAATCCCGCGCCCAGCGCCTGTTCGCCTTTGTTGTTCCCGCCCTGGCCCTGCTCGCTGCGCCCTTGCTTGATGTGGCCACCGCGACTGCGAAGACGCGCGCGGCCGTCATTGCGAGCACGGCCACAGCCGCTCAAAAGACACCGTGGCTTTATCGCGGCAGTAATATTCCGCAGGACAAAGAATGGATCTTCGGCGAACTGCCTAACGGGGTTCGCTATGCGGTGCGCAAAAACGGCGTGCCGCCAGACCAGGTTTCGATCCGGATCCATATGGACGTCGGCTCGATGTACGAAAAACCCAACGAAATGGGCTTTTCGCACTTGCTTGAGCATCTGGTGTTCCGTCAGTCAAAGTATCTTGCAGAAGGACAGGCGATCCCGGTCTGGCAGCGATTGGGCGCCAGTTTTGGCACCGATACCAACGCGCAGACCGGTCCGTTGAGCACCACCTTTCAACTCGATTTGCCCAATGCCAATGCCGCCTCGGTTGAAACCAGCTTGAAACTGCTGTCGGGCATGATGATTGCGCCGACCTTGTCCGAAGCCAATGTGCGCACCGAAGTGCCGATTGTGCTGGCCGAAAAACGCGAACGCGGCGGTGCCGCCGAACGCGTGTTCGATCAGCAGCAAGAAACACTGTTTGCCGGACAGAAACTGGGTTCGCGCCCGGTGATCGGGACCGAAGCGACGCTTAATGCGGCCAATCAGGCTACGGTCCGCGCCTATCATCAGCGCTGGTACCGTCCGGAAAACTGCGTGATAGTAGCGGTCGGCGATTTTGACCCGGTGCAGCTTCAGAAGGATATCGCCAAGTATTTTGGTGAATGGCAAGGCGTCGGTCCCCGCACACCCGAACCGCCATTCGGAGATCCGGTCGCGCCCAAGGGTGCCACGGGCTTTGCCCCGGTCGGTGCAACCCGCGTAATCCTCGCGCCCGATTTGCCGCGGCAGATTACCTACGCCGTGTTGCGCCCATGGCGCCGGGTGCATGATACGGTGATTTACAATCAGGGAATCATGGTCGATTCTCTCGCGCAGGCGATCATCAATCGCCGCTTGGAGGCGCGGGCGCGGGCTGGCGGGAGTTATTTGTCGGCACAAGTCAACCAGCAGAAAATCAGCCGCTCCGCCGATGTCACTTATGTCACGATTACGCCATTGGGGGCTGACTGGAAAACCGCCTTGAACGACGCTCGTGCGGTGATCGCCGACGCTATTGCCAGGCCTCCTACACAGGCCGAGATTGACCGCGAAGCCAAAGAATTCGGGGTTGCCTTCGAAAGTTCGGTCGAACAGCGGCGATTGCTGCCGGGTTCCAAATTGGCTGACGACATGGTTGCTGCGCTCGACATCAGGGAGACAATTGCTTCGCCCGAAACGGTGCAGGATATCTTCAAGCGCTCGCGGGCGATGTTTACCCCGGCCAATGTTCAAGCGCATACCCGCAGTCTGTTCCGCGGCACCGTGACCCGCGCGGTCTATGTCACTCCGGTGGCGAGTGAAGCCACGCCGGAGTCTCTCAAGCTGGCGCTTTCCAGTCCGGTGGCGGCGAATGCCAGCGCCCGGCTTGATGCCGGACCGATAAATTTCGCCGATCTGCCCGCGATCGGCACGCCGCAACAACCGGTCGCAACCAGGCCCACTGGGTTGCTTGAAATTGAGCAGCTCGATTTTGCCAACGGGGTGAAGGTGCTGCTGTGGCCGACCGATAATGAGCCTGGACGGGTCACACTCAAGGTCCGGTTTGGGGCTGGTTGGCGTGCATTTAATGCGGAAAATGCGGCTTATGCCACGCTGGGTGATACGGCGCTGGTCGGCTCGGGCGTTGGTAAGCTGGGGCAAGAAGAGCTCGACAGGATCACCACCGGGCGGAAGATGGGATTCAATTTTAAGATCGACGACGGCAGTTTTACCTTCTCGGCCGATACCCGCGCGGCTGACTTAAACGACCAATTGTACCTGATGGCCGCTAAATTCGCGACACCGAGATGGGATGCCAACCCGGTATTGCGAGCCCAAGCCGCCGCCAAGATCAATTACGAAAGCTTTTCCACGAGCCCGCAAGGCGTGATTGGGCGCGATCTCAAGCTCTATCAGCGCGGTAAGGACCCCGTGTTTCAGACCCCCACTCCAGCGCAGATTGCTGCAACGACGCCCGCCGGGTTCCGGCAGGTGTGGGCACCGATTTTGGCGCAAGGCCCGATCGAAATCCAGCTGTTTGGCGATTTCAAGCGTGATGCGGCCATCGCTGCGCTGGCCAAGACGTTCGGGGCCTTGCCCGCGCGCGGCGGACTGCCCGCCGGAACCGCGCCTGCGAGCGCCCACACGCTGGCGCCGTCGCTCGATCCGGTGCTGCTGTACCATCACGGGGACCAAAACCAGGCCGCCGCGCTGATTGCCTGGCCGACCAGCGGCGGAATCGCCAATGTGCGCGAGAGCCGCCAACTCGAAGTCCTCACCCAGTTGCTACAGAACCGCATCCTCGACGCCATGCGTGAGAAACTGGGGCAGGCCTATTCGCCGCAAGTATCCAATGATTGGCCGATCGATCTCGACAGCGGCGGGGTGGTAATTGCAATGTCGCAGATGCAGCCTAAGGCGGTGCCGGTGTTCTTCGCTGCGACTGATGAGATCGCCGCCGATCTGATCGCCAAGCCGGTCAGTCAGGATGAGCTGGAGCGGGTCACCGAACCGCTCAAGCAGCAGCTGACCAGGGCCTCGACCAGCAGCGCATTCTTTATGTTTCTGCTCGAAGGCGCGACCAGCGATCCGCG
>JAYVML010000034.1:0-13170 GCA_043758955.1 Novosphingobium sp.
CCGGCTTGGGCTCAATCACCCTATGGGTCCGCTCGAGCTGGCCGATTTCGTCGGGCTCGATACCTGTCTCGATATCATCCGGGTGCTGTACAATACCACAGGCGACAGCAAGTATCGCCCCGCACCATTCGACATCTCGCCCTTGAGAACGTTGAACAGCTGCGGCAATTCGTCGATACTGGTGCGACGGATAAAAGTTCCGACCCTGGTGATGCGTTCGTCGCCACGTTCCGTGGACTGCCTGCCCTCGTGATCCGAGCGGCCCGCCGCCATGGAGCGAAACTTGTACATCTGGAAGAACCGATTCGCGCGACCGACTCGGCGCTGCACGAACAGGACCGGGCTGCCGTCCTCGATCAGGATTGCCGCAGCGACGATCAGCAAGACCGGGCTGAGCAGCAGCAAAGCGGTGCCGGCGGTCACCGCGTCGAACAGGCGCTTGGTCACCCGCGCACGCATGCCCAGCGAGCCGACCGAGACCCGCAGGAACCCATGCCCACCCACTATCCGCGCGCCGTGCGCCCCCAGTTCGGCAACCGTATCGTCAACCACTTCGCCCGCAACGTTGGCGCCCTTGAGCAGGCTGGCCCAGGCCGCACGTCGCTCTGGCGGGCAGCTTACCACCACCCGGTCAATCGCCTTGAGCACGTTTCCAATGCGATTCAGCGCTGCAGGATCGTCCAGCGCGGGCACCAGCTCCAACTGCGCGGCGTTGGCGCGCATCGCGCCGGGCAGATCGATCTGCGGTCCGGCATCGTCGATCAGCAATTCGTTGATTATGCGCGACCCGCAACGCCAGCGCACAAAGGCCCGCATTTGCAACCGCATCCAGCACAGCAGCACCGCCGAGAGCAGCGTGCCCGAGGTAAACATCACCCGCGAGAAAGTTGCGCTGCTCTTGGTATAGTAGGCGATGAAGACCACCGCACCGGCGGATAGGCCCAAGGCGCTCATCGCGCGCAGCATGCCCATTTGCGAAGATTGCAGCGTGCCAAGCGAATAGGCTCCGTTGTAGAGCGCTATCGTCAGAAACACCGGCAGCAGCAATTGCGCCAGCAGCGCCGCTTGGGCCAGTCCGATCGCCGAGAGATAAAGCAAGCCCGACAAGCAAAACGCTGCAAAAATTGCCAGAATATCGCCTACCATCAGCGCGAGGTATGCCTGCAGGCGCCGCCGCTCGAGTGGCTGGGCGTGCTCGAATGGCAAACGCGCTTCGGACCGCACGCCGCCCGGCACTGTCGCACCCGAGGCAACGATTTGGTTCATTGTGCGTCGCCCGTGCAAACCCTGACGCATCGAGCGTCTAACCTCGCCTCCATGCCCAAGAATGCGTGTCGCTTCAAGTAGATCGTCAACGCTGCGCTTAGCTGCGCTGGGCGGCAAATCGGGCGATGTCGGCTAACCCTTGCGCCAGCAACAGTTCGGCGGCCTGGCTGCTGGTGAGCAAAGCGCGGTGCAACGCAGTGAGTCGCGCGACCAGCCGGGCCAGCCGCTTGCCGCGCCAGCGCTTGAGCTGTTCGGTCAGGTCGCGGCGATCCTTCCAGAATACCCGGCGGGCCTGCACTTCGGCTTCGAGCAGCGCATGCACATCGCCGCGCACGCCAAGTCGCGCAGCGAGTATCCCAAGCTGCGCTGCACGGCGTTCAAACGCCAGCAGCAATCCCACCGGGCTCAGCCCCAGCTCGCGCATACGCCGCAATTCGCCTGCCAGCTTGCCGAGGTCTCCGCTCAACACCACGTTGACCAGCGCAGAGAACCCGTCGTCATCGGTCTGCGCGCCAATCGCGTCGAGCGCTTGCGCGTCGGCGCGGCGGGGCGATTCGGGTGAGGCGTCGAGGTAAAGCGCCAACTTGGTCACCTCAGACTGGGCCAGCCGGGTATCGAGTGCGGCCGCGCGGGCGATTCGCTCGGCCAGATCGCCGCCGAGCTGCACGCCGGCTGTGTCGCCCATGTCGCGCACGGCGCTGGTCACGCTGCGCAGGTCGGGCGGATAGAACATTGCCACCAGCGCATCGGGGCGGGGGGCAAGCAATTTGGCGGTGCGCGACTTGTCGGTAGCGCTGCTCGCAACAACCAGTACCGGGCAGGGTTCGCCTGCCCCGTCGAGCAGGTTGGCGATGGCATCGTAAGCTTCGTCGCCGCTGGCGCGGACCCAGATGTGCCGTTTGTCTCCGAACAACGAGACCGAGCGCGCCTCGTCACCCAGCCGTATCGGATCGCGCTTCAACTCGGCCCCGGTCAGTTCGATCCGCTCGCCCGGTTCGGGCAGCAACGCGGCAATCTGATGTGCAGCATCGTGTGCACCGGCCTCATCCGGGCCGCAAAAGAAGAACAACCGTGCGGTGCGGGCAACCTTTTGAGCTTGGCCCTTGAAATCTTTCTGGCTGGCCTTCACCGCCACAGCCTGACGTGTTCGGTCACGGGTCCCATAACTGGGCCAATCATTGGGCCGCTGCTGAGCCGCTCCGCAGCTTCAGCGCGATGCGCACCACGATCCGGTCAGCCACTTCCTTGGCGAGGTTTTCAAGCGCGGTCTCCTCGGCGGCAATCGTCGCATATTCCGAACTGACCACGTCAATCCCGGCGTCGGATCCGGCGGTCTCATCGAGCACAATCTTGCCGGTCGACAGATCGATCAACTGATAACGCGCGCGCAGCGTGCGGCGTTCGCGCGCAACGGTATCGTCGCTCAACAGCCCCAAGCCTTCCAGTTTGTCGTCAAGCCGCACATCGAGCCGGTAGCGCGCCGCGCCGGTGTGTTGGTTTGCGCCGAGCCGATCAACCAGCGCATTGCGCATCAGCCAGCCTGACTTGCCCTCGATCGCCGCAACTTCGACCCCGGCCAGCCCTTGCGCAACCACGCCGCTCGCGCCGCCGGCATACATCGGGTGCAGCCCGCAGGCGCTGAGTGCCAGTGGCAACAGCAAGGCTATGCCCGCGCGGTTAAACAGCCGCATCATGCGACGAGATTGACCAGCCGGTCGGGCACCACGATCACTTTTTTGACTGCCTTGCCATCGAGCGCACGCTGCACCTTGTCACTCGCCAGGGCAAGCGCTTCAAGCTCCTCGCGCGCCAACCCCTTGGGCACGGTTACCGTATCGCGCAATTTGCCGAGCACCTGGATTGCCACCGTCACCTGGTCCTCGATCAGTAATGCGGGATCGACCGGCGGCCAGGCGGCATCGGCGATAATTCCCTCGCCGCCGATCGCCGCCCAGGCCTCTTCGGCCAAATGCGGCATCATCGGTGCCGCCAGCAGCAGCAGCGTGCGGATCGCGGCGGATCGGCTGGCCGTGGGCGCTGCTTTCTCCGCCGCGCTGGTCAGCTCATAAATCCGCGCCACCGCTTTGTTGAAACCCAGCGCCTCGATATCGGCCGCCGCCGCTGCGACAATCTGGTCGCGCTTGCGGTCGAGCGCCGGATCGGAGCCAGTGGCCGCCGCATCGTACTGCGCGGCCAGCCGCCACAACCGTTGGACGAACCGCGCGCAGCCTTCGATCCCGGCTTCGGACCATGGCAGATCGCGCTCGGGCGGGCTGTCGGACAGCACGAACCAGCGCACCGCATCGGCGCCATATTTGGCAATGAAGTCGTCGGGGTCGACCACGTTCTTCTTGCTCTTCGACATCTTGATCACGCGGCCGATTTCGACCGGCTGGCCATCGGCCTTGAGCGTTGCCGTGGTTCCGCCACGCGCCACGTCGGCGGGCAGGTAATAGACCGGCTGACCGTTCGCAGGATCGGTCCGCGAATAAGTCTCATGCGTCACCATGCCTTGCGTGAACAGGCTGGCGAACGGCTCTTTCACGTCGATCATGCCGATATGCGCCAAGGCCCGGGTCCAGAACCGGGCGTAGAGCAAATGCAGGATCGCGTGTTCAATCCCGCCGATATATTGTTCGACCGGGAGCCACTGCTTGACCACCTCCGGATCAAACGGGCGATCGGCGGGCTGGCTGGCAAAGCGCAGGAAATACCACGACGAATCGACGAAGGTGTCGAGCGTATCGGTTTCGCGCATCGCGGGCTGGTTGCAGCCGGGGCAGGCAACGTGTTTCCAGATGGGGTGCCGCTCGAGCGGGTTGCCGGGAGTTTTGAAATCGACATCCTCGGGCAGCACCACCGGCAGCTGATCCTTGGGCACCGGGACCACGCCACAGCTTTCGCAATGGATAAACGGGATCGGGGTGCCCCAATAGCGTTGCCGCGAAACCCCCCAATCGCGCAGCCGCCAGACGGTCCGGCCCTGGCCCCAGCCCCCAGCTTCGGCGCGCGAATTTACTTCGGCTTTGGCCGCCGAAACACTCAGTCCATCGAGGAATTGCGAATTGACCGCCACTCCTTCGGCTGCATCGGCCTCGGCCAGCGGCGCATCAGCTTGCGCGGCGCTGGCGGCGATCACCCGGATGATCGGCAGGCCATATTTCTTGGCAAATTCGAAATCGCGCTGGTCATGCCCGGGCACGCCCATGATCGCGCCGGTACCGTATTCGATCAGCACGAAGTTGGCGATATAGACCGGCAGCGCCGCCCCGGTGAACGGATGCTCGGCGGTCAGCCCGGTGTCAAAACCCAGCTTTTCCATCGTTTCCAGCTCGGCGGCGGTGGTCCCGCCTTGCTTGCACTGCGCGATGAATTCAGCTGCGGCGGGATTGTCCGCCGCAACTTCCTGCGCGATGGCATGATCGGCCGCCACCGCGACAAAGCTTGCGCCAAAGATCGTATCGGGCCGGGTGGTGTAAACCGGCAGCTGCGCACCGTTCGAGGTGCTGAACGAAAACTCCAGCCCGGTCGATTTGCCGATCCAGTTTTCCTGCATCAGCCGGACTTTGTCGGGCCAGGTATCAAGCGTGCCCAGTCCCTCCAGCAATTCCTCGGCAAAGTCCGTGATCTTGAGGAACCACTGGCAGAGCTTGCGCTTTTCAACCAGCGCGCCCGAGCGCCAGCCGCGCCCGTCGATCACTTGTTCGTTGGCCAGCACGGTCAGATCGACCGGGTCCCAGTTAACCGCTGATTCCTTGCGGTAAACCAGGCCCGCGGCATAGAGATCGAGGAACAGCGCTTGTTCGTGGCCGTAATAGTCCGGCTCGCAAGTCGCCAGCTCGCGGCTCCAGTCGAGCGCGAAGCCGAGTCGTTTGAGCTGCGCCTTCATCGCCGCGATATTGGCGCGGGTCCAGCCGCCGGGGTGCACGCCTTGTTCCATCGCCGCATTTTCGGCCGGCATTCCAAACGCGTCCCAACCCATCGGGTGCAGCACCTCGTGGCCCTGCATCCGCTTATACCGCGCGAGGACGTCACCCATCGTATAATTGCGGACGTGGCCGACGTGGATTTTGCCCGAGGGATAGGGAAACATCTCAAGCACGTAGGAGCGCGGCTTGGCCGAGTGATCGTCAGCGTGAAAAGTCTGGGCCTGATCCCATACTTGCTGCCAGCGCGGGTCGGCGCTGGCGGGATCGAAACGGTCAGTCGTCATGAGGTTCCTCTAGCCGCTGCGCGCGGCATGTCGAGGGTGGGCTTAGCTAATTTACTTAACCCCGGAGGCCTGACGGCGCAGATCGCGGGCGCGGGTCAGGATCACATCTTCCAACTTCTGCACAGTGGCCGCCTGAACCGGCGCATCGACCCACAGGCCGTTCTGGTTGGTCTGGCGGCTGGCCGCGACCCGCAGCGCATCGGCGCGCAAATCCTGGTCGAGGATGGTCACAGAGACCTTCATCCGCTCGTTCGGATTGTTGGGGTTCGAATACCAGTCGGTCACGATCACCCCGCCATTGCTGTCGGTCTGCAGCAGCGGCATGAAGCTGACCGCTTCAAGGCTGGCGCGCCACAGGTACGAATTAACCCCGATCGTGGTGATCCGCGAAGCGGCGAGATCAGCCTTGGGGCGGCCCTTGTTGCCGCCGCCGCAGGCGGCCAGTGACACAGCAGCGAGCGCGACCAGCCCGACGCGGCCGAGAAGGCGAACAGTGCTTGCGCGGGTAGGGTTGGTGGCAGTCATAGCGTTGATCCGGGTCCTGTCGCTCAAAGGTGTTGCGAGCCTGCGCCGCGCCGAGCCTCTATAAACGAGGAGGCCAAGGCGGCAAGCCCGCAATGCCGCGCTAATGCCGGCCGGAGCCGTGAATGCCTGCTGAATGATTGTGTCGGCATTGCGGTTAAGCGCAAATTCAGCCCCGCGCGCGCACTCGCTGCTTGGAAATTGGAGCGAATTGCGCAATTATGCGTTATCCAATTCGTAAACTGAGATCCCGGTTGGGGAACAAGGGAGCGCCATGACACAGTTGCTGGCAGGCAGGCGCAAGCTCGGCGGAACCAGCGCCGCGATGCTGCTGTGCGGTGCGGTCAGCGTGCTTGCGTTGCCCAGCGCAGTGCTCGCCTTTTCTGCGCGGTTCGATTCAGGATTGCCGGGCACCGCTGCCAACGCTGGTGACTATGGCTTCATTCCAGCAGTGGTCGATCCTCGCCTGGCGCGCTCGATTACCGTTCGGGCTCTGGCCAAAGGTCGTTCGTTCCGGTTCACCCCCGCTGCAATGCCGACCGGAATGGATCGGTCGGTCGTGACCGTCGCGGTCCGTCTGAATGAGGGCAATGCGCAGTCTTTGGCGCAGTCGCTGGCACTGCACCAGCCGGGCACAGGCGCTTCAGCCGAAGTCGACACTGCGCTACGGATTGCGCCGACTGCTTATAGTCTGGGCGCGGCCCGCGGCTATCGCAGCTTCGCTCAAAATGTTGCGCCAACCGCGCCGATCCGGCAGCTCGCTGCGCCCGATCTGGCTAGCTACCAGCCCAAGCCAGGGGTCACAAACGATCCATCGCGCTTCGCTCCGCGTATCACGCTGGACGAGCGCGAGAAGACTGGCCGCAGCCCGCGCACATTCGAACAGTCCGATCAGCAGGTCGATCTGGGCGGCAGCTACCGTGTAACCCGCAATCTGAATGTTACAGCCGGTGTGCGTTATTCGTCCGACCGTGACCGGCTGCGTCCGCTGACCGACGGCCGGCAGGATAGCCAGGCGGTTTACGTCGGCACCCAGTTCCGCTTCTAAGTCTGTTTCCCTCGCGCTTTACGTTTGCGGCATGCTTGCGCCCCGGCGCAGGCTGCGTAAGCAGGCCGTAACGGCAAAAAAGTTTGGGAAAGGCTCAGATATGGCGCGCGTAGCGATTGTAACCGGCGGAACCAGGGGCATTGGCGAGGCGATCTGCCTGCGGCTCAAGAAGCAGGGCCATCTGGTGGTAGCGAATTACGGCGGGAACGAGGAAAAGGCTTGCGCCTTCACGCAGGCCACCGGCATTCCGTCGTATCGTTTCGATGTGGGCGACCACCAAGCCTGCCTTGACGGCTGCGCGCGAATTGCGGCCGAGCATGGCCCGATCGAGATCGTGATCAACAACGCCGGGGTTACCCGCGACGGCGTGCTGCACAAAATGACCTTCGAGGACTGGAACGAGGTCATGCGGATCAACCTTGGGGGCTGCTTCAACACCGCCAAGGCGACTTTTTCAGGCATGCGTGAACGCGGCTGGGGGCGGATAGTCAACATCGGCTCGATCAATGGCCAAGCCGGACAATACGGCCAGGTCAATTATGCGGCAGCAAAGTCAGGCATTCATGGCTTTACCAAAGCCTTGGCCCAGGAAGGCGCCAAATACGGCGTCACTGTAAACGCGATTGCGCCGGGCTATATCGATACCGACATGGTGGCCGCGGTGCCGCTGCCGGTGCTTGAAAAGATCGTTGCCAAAATTCCGGTCGGTCGGCTCGGCCAAGCCGAGGAAATCGCGCGCGGAGTGGCCTTCCTGACCAGCGACAACGGCGGCTTCGTGACCGGCTCGACAATGAGCATCAACGGCGGGCAGCATATGTATTAAGCCGGCGGGGGGATCACTCGAGGTAAATCCCCGCGACCTTCCATCCGCCAGCTTCGCGCACCAGTGACACCGTTTCAATCGCTTCGGGTTTACCGGCAAAACTGCTGCGGAACTTCACCACTTGATAGCCTTGCGGGCTGGGCACATCTTCCGCGCTGATCAGCACGCGCGATTTCAGGGCGCCGAGCGGCTCGCGCACCTTTAGCGAAACCTCGGTCCATTTGGCGCTGGTGTTGAGTTTCTTGAACGCGGCGGCGGTGGAGCGATAGCCATCCTCCCAGCGCCCTGCATCGCCCAGCTCGAGCCACTGCCGGGCGGCTTGCGACGCTTCCGATTCGCTGACTGCGGCACTGTCTGATGCGGTGAGCGGTGCGGTGATCGGCACCACTGCCGGACCGGATGATAGAGCGAAACCTGCAACTACGAATGACAACATGATCGTTCCTCCGATGGCCCAGAACCAGCGACCGCGTGCCGAATGGTCTGGTGTGGATGCGCCATAGTGGGCTGCGCCGATGGGTGGAGCATCCCCCAAAGGCTTGTCCGTTAGTAATTGGGGGGTGTCGCGCTCGGCATCGCGCAGCTGCCGTGCCGCCTCGCGGCTGCTTGACACCGCCATCTTGCGCCGGGCATCGCGCAGCCGCTCGTTGATCGTGTGGACCGACAGACCAAGGTGTCGCGCCATCGATTTGGCGTCATAGCCGCCGACCAGCAGGCGCAGGGTTTGCTTCTCTTTCTCGGTCAGCGCCAGATAGCCTTTAGTCATTGGGCGGGTCTAAGCGCGAGCTTGACCCCAAACTACCCCAAATAAATCGTACCTGTGCAGCCCGATTAAGCGCTAGACCGCGCGCATGACCACCCCCTACCACCCGCCGGTCAAGCGCTCGATTGAGATCGCCGGGCACAAGACCTCAATCAGCCTTGAGCCGCTCTATTGGGAGCTGCTCAAGCAGGCGGCGCGTGCTGAGGCGCTGCCGATCAACGCGCTGGTGGCCCGAATCGATGCGGAACGAATTCAGGCTCCAGCACCGCCGGGTTTAGCCGGTGCCGTGCGAATATGGCTGGTCGCATGGCTAGCTGAACGGCTATCGTGACAGGCGGCACCGCGCAACAAAGCAACTTTTCGCTGCGCCGTGCGTTTCGATACTGATATAGTTCAAAGGAGAATACTTATGCGCACTCTGTTTCTGGCTCTCGGTGCCGCCGCAATGGCGGTTCCGTTCTCCGCTCCGCTACCGGTGGTGGGCGCTGCCAAGGCTGAAGCCCATGCCAAACGTTACCATTCGCGTGCCTATTATCGCAGCTGCCGCCATTCGAGCGGTACCACTGGCTTGATCGCTGGTGGCGCAGTTGGCGCAGTTGTCGGTTCACAGGTGATCGGCCACGGCATCCTTGGTCCGGCAGCCGGAGCCGTTGGCGGGGCATTTGCTGGCCGTGCGGTTGATCGCACAATTTCAGCCAAAAAGCGCTGCCATAACTACCGCCGCTAACCGGTGGACCGGTCGCCCGCATGGACTGGTCCCGGAGTGGACCGGTACCATGCGCGCGAACCCCGCGCCCGCGCGGTGGCCGCGTCGTTAGCAATTGAAGCCGCGATTATTCTAGGAGTAATCTACGGGCTAGGCGGACCGGCGGGGATATTGCCACCCGGTTCGACCAGCCTGATCTCCGTTGCGCTTGATCCGCCGCCACAACCCAAAGAACGCCTCAAGGCCAGCGGTTCAACCGAGAATGGCCGCGCTGCTCCGCCTTCGCTTAAAGCTGAGGCGGCGCCGGTGGTCGCTCCGTTGCGGATCACCGTCCCGCCGCGCTCCGCGTCCGCTGCCATCACCCCCGCCGCGTCGGTCGGTGTCAAGGCCGGGGCAGCGACGCAGCCTGGCGCCGGAAGCGGGGCCGGCGGGCTGGGCACGGGCACCGGGTCCGGTAATGGCGGAACTGGCACCGGAGACGGTAACGGCGACGGCGCTGGCGGCGGCTCGGATGCCGAATGGACTGGTGGTAAAATCCGCGACAAAGACTACCCCAAGGCGCTGCGCGAAGCCAATATCAGCGGCACCACTGTGACCGAAGTCGCGGTGAGCAGCACCGGCAGAGCAGCCGCCTGCCGTGTCACCCGTTCAAGCGGCAATCGCGAACTCGATACGACCACGTGCCAATTGATAATGGAACGCTTCCGCTTCAAACCGGCACGCAATGCCGCCGGGCAAGCCGTGGCATCGCAAATCGAATATGAACAGGAATGGGACGCACCGCCTCCGCCCCCGCCCTAGCTGAATGAAATGCTAGCGGCTGCGCTCAGTCGTCCCCGACGCGCTCAACTGATGCGCCGACCAAAGCCAGCTTTTCTTCGAGCCGTTCGTAGCCCCGGTCGAGATGATATAGCCGGTGAACCTGCGTCTCGCCTTCGGAAGCCAGCCCGGCAATTACCAGGCTCATCGAGGCGCGCAGGTCAGTCGCCATTACTTCAGCCCCGGTTAGTGTCTGCATCCCGTGGACCACCGCGGTGCGGCCCTTGGTCTCGATATGTGCGCCCATCCGGTTGAGTTCGGGAACGTGCATATAGCGGTTCTCGAAGATCGTTTCAGTCAGCACTGAAGAGCCTTTGGCGAGGCACAGCATCGCCATCATTTGCGCCTGCATGTCGGTCGCGAAGCCCGGGTAGGGGGCGGTGGCGATGGTGATCGCGCGAAGCGGACCGTCTGCGGCGACATGCAACCCACCGGGCACTGGTTCGACTGACACTCCGGCATCACGCAGCGCCTGCACCGTGGCATCCATTTCTTCGACCTTGGCACCCTTCAGCGTCACTTCGCCGCCGGTGATCGCCGCCGCACAGGCATAGGACCCAGCTTCAATCCGGTCGCTCATGACGCGGTAGGTTGCACCGTGAAGCCGCGGCACACCGTGGATCGTAATGTCCGAACTGCCGATTCCCTCAATCTGTGCTCCCATCGCGACCAGCATATTGCACAGATCGACAATCTCGGGCTCACGCGCGGCATTGTGCAGGGTCGATTTGCCGGTGCACAGCACGGCGGCCATCAGCGCGTTTTCGGTTGCGCCGACCGAGACCACCGGAAAGCTGTAACGCCCGCCGGGCAGGCCTCCATCGGGCGCAATCGCGCGAACATAACCCGCCGCCAGTTCGATCGTTGCGCCGAGCGCTTCGAGCACCTTCAGATGCAAGTCGATCGGGCGGTTGCCGATCGCGCAGCCGCCGGGCAAAGATACCGTCGCCTCGCCCATCCGCGCCAGCATCGGGCCGAGCACCAGGATCGAGGCGCGCATCTTGCGGACCAGCTCATACGGCGCGACTGACGAGGTGATCCGCGGCGCCTCCAGCGTCATCACCCGGCCGAAATCGGACGGGCGGCTGCCGGCGATGGTAGTCGAAACGCCGAACTGGTTCATCAGGTGTTGGAACCCGTCGATATCGGCGAGGCGCGGCAGATTGCGCAGCGTCAGCGGCTCATCGGTGAGCAGCGCGCAGGGCAGCAGGGTGAGCGCGGCATTCTTCGCGCCCGAGATTGGAATGGTGCCGGAAAGGCGGTTGCCGCCGTGGATGATGATCTTGTCCATCCATGCGACTTAGCGGGATTCGCCGCTTCGGCAACCGGCGGTTGCACGCAGCCGTTGAAAGCGGTTACACGCGGCTGCAACGTCCTGAATACAAAAGGCTGCGCATGACCGGATTGTCCACTCGTAAGCCCATTCGCAAGGCGGTTTTCCCGGTCGCCGGGATGGGCACGCGCTTCCTGCCCGCGACCAAGGCGATCCCCAAGGAAATGCTCCCGGTGATCGACCGGCCTTTGATCCAGTACGCGGTGGATGAAGCGCGCGAGGCCGGGATCGATCAGCTTATTTTCGTCACTGGGCGCGGCAAGACCGCGATTGTCGAGCATTTCGACCACGCGTTCGAGCTTGAGGCCACAATGACCGAGCGCGACAAGTCGCTCGACGTGCTCGAAGCGACGCGGATTCTGCCGGGCAACCTTGTCACCGTGCGCCAGCAAGTGCCGCTTGGCCTGGGTCACGCAATCTGGTGCGCTCGGGCAATCGTCGGCGATGAGCCGTTCGCGATCTTCCTCCCCGATGAATTGATGATCGGCGATCCGGGCTGCATGAAACAGATGATTGAGGCCTATAATCAGGTCGGCGGCAACTTGATCTCGGTGCTTGAGGCTCCTGAGGACGAGATATCGAACTATGGGGTGATCGATCCGGGGCAGCGCGCCTTTGGTCCTGGGGGTGCCCTGACCGAAGTCAAAGGCCTGGTCGAGAAGCCCAAGCGCGAAAACGCTCCGTCGAACCTGATTATATCTGGGCGCTACATCCTGCAGCCCGAAGTGATGCGGGTGCTTGAGCATCAAGGCAAGGGCGCGGGCGGCGAGATCCAGCTGACCGACGCCATGGTGCAAATGATTGGTCAGCAGCCGTTCCACGCGGTGACCTTCGCCGGCAAGCGCTATGACTGCGGCAGCAAACTGGGCTTCGTTGAGGCGACTCTAGCGATTGCGCTAGGGCGCGAAGATCTGCGCGATGAGGTACGGGCGATGGCGGAGCGGCTGCTAGGTACCTAGTGGATAGAATCCAACGTTTGGTGCCCTCGCTTGACAGCGGCAATGATTTTGTTGGGGTCAGCGGTCCATTTGAAGGGTTTGGACTTGCTATTATGGTCGGCGACGAAGCGGTTGATGGCGGCTTGGAGATCGACGACCGAGGTAAAAACTCCGCGTTTCAACCGTCTTTTGGTGAGAGTAGCGAAGAAGCCCTCGACGGCGTTGAGCCAGGAACAGGACGTCGGTGTGAAGTGAAAGGTGAAGCGCGTGTGAGGTCGAGCCATTCGCGCACCTTGGCATGTTTGTGCGCGGCATAATTGTCGAGGATCACATGCACGCTCTTGCCGGCGGGCGCGGCGGCATTGACGGCGTTCAGGAAAATGATGAACTCCTGATGCCGGTGGCGGGCCATGTTTCGCCCGATCACCGTGCCATCGAGGATGTTGAGCGCGGCGAACAGCGTTGTGGTGCCGTGGCGTTTGTAATCATGGGTCATCGTGCCAAGCCGCCCTTTCTTGAGCGGCAGACCCGGCTGGGTCCGGTCAAGCGCCTGGATCTGGCTCTTTTCGTCGAAGGACAGGACGATGGCATGGGCGGGCGGATCGACATAGAGTCCGACCACGTCATGGAGTTTATCCGCGAAGCTGGGATCGTTGGACAGCTTGAACTGTCGATACCGGTGCGGCTGAAGCCCGTGTTTCTTCCAGATGTTGCGCACCGAACTGGCGCTGATGCCAGA
>JAYVML010000035.1:0-5878 GCA_043758955.1 Novosphingobium sp.
AGTGCCAGCCCGAAGACGTTGGTCCAGCCATAGGCCTTGGCTAGCAGTGCGGCGAACAGCGATGCGAACACCGTGCCCGAATTGCCCATCCCGGCGATACCCATTGCCTTGCCCTGATGCTCGGGCGGATACCAGCGGCTCGCCAGCGGCAACGAGACCGCAAAGCTCGCCCCGGCAAAGCCGAGGATCGCCCCAACCGCCAATGTGCCTTCGTAGCTCGAGATGCCGAACCACCAAGCAAAGGCCAACCCGGCAATCACCACGATCTGGCTGACCGTGCCGGTCAGCTTGGGCCCGATCCGGTCGACCAGCACGCCGTTGATCAGCCGGATCACCGCTCCGGTCAGGGTCGGCACCGCAACCATGAAGCCCTTCTGCGCCGGGTCGAGACCCAGTTGCTGCGAAATGATCGGCGCGAGAGGACCGAGCATCACCCAGCACATGAAGGCGATGTCGAAATAGAGGAAAGCCGCCAGCAGGGTCGGGCGGTGGCCCGATTGCCAGAACGACTTGCCGGCCGGAATGCTGGTAACTTCGTGTGTCATAGCGAGCGATGCCATTGTTAGGCCCTCCTTGGACTTGACGGAATGGTCAGAGAAACGATCTTCACGCGGGCGGGCGACGTGCCTGCACGCGTGAAGGGTGCAAAACGGGAATGCGTGACAACGGTGAACTGGTGGCGGCACCCGGCTTTGCGAGCCTGACCGGGTCGCGCGCAGAGAACCAGGATTTCGGCGGTGTTCACCTTGGCAGCGCGACCGAGCGCGCGCGCCACGGCATTCTGGCTGCGCTCGCCGACGGGGTCTCGGGCGGGAAAGAGGGGCGTACTGCAGCCGAACTCGCGGTCCGCGCGCTGGTTGAAGGCTTCTACGCCATGCCCGACACGCTCGGCCCGGCGCGGGCGATGCAGACCCCTCTGGTCGCCTACAACCGCTGGTTGAATGCGCAGGCGCGCGGTGAGGCGATGGCCAACAGTGCCACGACTTTCACCGCGCTCGCGCTGCGCGGTCGCCGCGCGCATCTGGTCCATGTCGGTGACAGCCGTGCCTGGCGTTTTTCTGCTGGTCGGCTGACCTGCCTGACCACCGATCACGTCCGGCCCGAGCCCGATCTGCGCCATGTTTTGATCAGGGCACTGGGAATCGAACCCGAACTTCGGCTCGATCACGCCACCATCGAACTCGCCGAACATGACCGGCTGCTGCTGACCAGCGACGGGGTTCACGGGGTGCTGTCGGCGGCCCGGATCGCCGCGATCCTGGGCGAGAACGCCAGCGCCGAGGCCACGGCGGAGCGGCTTACCGAGGCCTCGCTTGAGGCTGGCGGGCAGGACAACGCGACTGCGCTGGTGCTCGACATCGTGCGGTTGCCCGCGCCCGATCACGACGGCATCATGGCCGGCCTTTCGGCGCTGCCCTTTGCCGAGCCGCCGCGTCCCGGTGAGAGCATCGACGGGTTCCACATCGAAAAGGTGCTGTCCGAAGGGCGCCACGCGGTCCTGCTGGTCGCTCGCGACAACGAGGACGGCAGTGAAGTAGTACTCAAGTTCCCGCGCCGCGAAGTCTTGTCCGAGCGGGCGTTGCGGCTCGCTTTTGCCCGCGAAATGCTCCTCTCGCAGCGGATCAGCAGTCCATTCGTGCTCGCCGCTCAGCCCGTCCGGCCCGATCGCCAGACTGCGCTGTACGGTGTCCAGCCGCTGCTCGAGGGCGAGACCGTGGCACAGCGGCTGGAACGTGGAGTGCCGCCACTGCGGAATGCGCTCGACCAGGCAATCCGCCTGACCCGCGCCATCGCGGCTCTGCACCGGCTTGAGGTGGTGCACCGCGACATCAAGCCCGACAACGTCATGCTGACAGCTGACGGCGGGCTCAAGCTGATCGATCTTGGCGTCGCGCGGCTGCCCCGCGTCGAGGATTTTCGCAGCGATGAAATCCCGGGGACCCCGGGCTTCATGGCGCCCGAGCAGTTTGCCGGTAACGCCGGCGACATGCTGACCGACCAGTTCGCGCTTGGCGTGACATTGTACCGCTGGTTCACCGGGAAATGGCCTTACGGCGAGCAGGAAGCCTTCCAGCGCCCACGCTTCGGCCGTCCCTTGCCGCCGTCGCTGCACCGTGCCGAAATTCCCAGCTGGCTCGACGATGCGATCCTGACCGCAATCCAGCCGGATCCGCTCATGCGTTTCGGCGATGTGATCGAACTGCTTCGCGCGCTTGAGGGCGGCGGCACGCTTGAGCTCGGCAGGCGCCGCACAATGCCCTTGCTCGAGCGTAATCCGGTGCGGTTCTGGCAAGCACTCAGCGCGCTGCTCGGCGCGGCGCTGGTTGCCTCGCTGCTGCTGCGCTGATCGAACCTGGATCACTTTCGAATGCCCTTATTTCGCGCACGCAAAAAAGCCGCCTCGCACGGTCCCGGTCGGGACCTGAACGGGCGGCGTCGTTGCCACGCAATGTCAGTGTTTGGCCGAGTGCCTGATGCGCTCCAGCTTCGGAACGCGGCGGATCGGGTGCATTAGGGGTAAGCGATTCGCGCCTTCCACGGCAAGCGTTTTTTGCAGTGCAGCATAAATTGGCTTCAGGGGAGTGCGGCCAGATACCCTTCAAGGTCATTCGGATCGAAGGTGACCCCATCGAAAAAGCGGTTACTTTCCAGCATCATTCGGCCCTGCTGGGTACCCACCGCCGTGATCCCCCCAAGGCTGCCCTCAACCTTCGAACTTGCCCCGGGCAGCGGCTCGGTGCTGCCCAATAGTGCACTGCGGTAGACATCGGGTCGGAACACCCTCGCCGCTCTGGCTGCCTCATCCGATGAAAACGGCGTGCCCTCCCACCGCACCATCTGGGTGTAGAGCCACTCGGCCTGACTGACCCAGGGGAAGTTGGCTGCCTCGCGGTACTGAAACATGAAATCGGGAAAATGCGTTGGTTCACCGCCGCGGACCAGCAGCAACCGGTCGGTAATCGCGCGCCGGATGAGCTCGGCTGAGCCATCGAGATATTCGGGCCGAGCCAGTATCGCGGCGTTGATTTCGGCATTGACGGGATCGACGAAATGTCGCGCGGCTGCGACCAGCGCGCGGATCATTGCCTCAACCTCGGCGCGCCGCTCGTTCAGCACCGGTTCGCGCAGGGCGAGCACCTTTTCGACCCCGCGCCGCCAGATTTGTGCAGTGGCCAGGACGATCCGCCCGGTACCATGCTCCACCGCAACCGAGTTCCACGGTTCGCCGACGCAGATCCCGTCGACCTCCCCGCCTTCAAGCGCGTCGGCACAAAACGGCGGTGCGATCGTGGTGATGTGGACATCAAAATCGGGACGGATGCCGCAAGCCGCGAGCCAGTAACGCAGCATGTAGTTGTGGCTTGAATAGCGGTGGACCACGCCGAACCGCAGCGGCTTGCCCGCTGCCTTGCGTTCCGCCGCGACGGACCGCAGCGCCGCGCCCACCGCCAGCGGGTCGCCCAAGGCACCGGGCGGGCAGACCCGGTCGGCAAGTTCGGTCCGCAGCGTGATGGCATTGCCGTTGAGCCCGAGCACGAATGGCACCGCCAGCGGAACGGCAGGGCGTCCGCGCCCCAGCGTGGTTGCGACTGCCAGTGGTGCAACCATATGCGCGGCATCGCTGTGACCATAGAGCAACCGGTCGAGCACCGTGGCCCAGGTCATATCGCGCACCAGCCGCAGCGACACGCCTTCGGCCTCGGCGAAGCCATGCTCGCGCGCCAGGATCGGCAGGCAGGCATCGACCAGCGGCAGGAAGCCGATCGTCAGTTCGCCCGCGGTCTGCATAGCGTTCATCACGTCCCTCCCAACAATTGATGCGCGGTGACGACGGCGTCAGCGATATCCGCAATCCGCCGCCCCTGGTTCATCGCTGTCTTGCGCAATTCAGCATAGGCCTGCGGTTCGGTAAATCCGCGGCTGTCCATCAGGATCCGCTTGGCCCGGTCGAGATTCTCCCGTTCTGCAAGTTTGCCCTTGGCTTCGGCGAGGTCCGCCTCAAGGCGGGCAAAAGCATTGAAGCGGCGAACCGCCAGATCGAGGATCGGGCGGATCCGGTGCGAGGCCAGGCCATCGACCACATAGGAGGACACCCCCGCATCGATCGAGGCGGCAATCGCATCGTCATCGCTTTCATCGACAAACATCGCGATCGGCCGTGACACGGCGCGGCTGACGGCAAAATATTCCTCAAGCATGTCGCGTGAGGGATTCCCCAAATCCATCAGAACGATATCGGGCGCGATCTCCCCGATCCGAGCCACCAGCCCTCGTCGCTCGGTCACCACGAAGATCTCGCAGTCATCAAGCGCGGCGAGCCCTTCGTGGATCACGGCAGCGCGGCTGGCGCTTTCATCGATGATGGCAACTCGCATCCGGTCATTGTGCAGCGCAGCAATGTCGGGCGCAACCTTCATGTAACTACCCAGCCCCTTGCCAAGGCGGCCGGTGTGTGATTCATGCTGCCTGTGAATCGGGAGGAACTCGAGGGGCTTACGAAGCCCGAATTGGTGGAGTTGGTGTTGCGTCTGCAGCATCCTGATAAGACCTCGCGGACATCGTCGAAACCTCCATCGACCGACCGGAAGGCAAGGCGGGAGGGGTCACGTCCCGGCGGCGCCAAGCATGGCCACAAGGGACATGCCCGCATGCTCGCCGAAGAGCCGGACATCGTTGAAGATCACCGTCCGACGCATTGCCTCCATTGCGGCCTGCCGTTTGCTGAAGATGAGGCCGGCGCGGTGATCGGGGAGTACGATGAAATCGATCTTCCTGAGGTCAAGCCAATCGTCAAACGCCATCGCAGGCTGAAGTGCCGTTGCGCGAAGTGCGGAAAAAAATCCGCCGCCCCGCTGCCGCAGGCAGCGCATGGTACGCCTTTTGGCAAGCGCATCCATGCCCTGGCGCTCTACCTCAAGTCGAACCAGTTGTTCTCCTACGAACGGCTGCAAGGTGCGTTTGCCGATCTGTTCGGACTGACGCTCAGCCAGGGCGCGCTGACGAACATGTTCCAACGCGCTGCGCCGGTCTTTGCTGCGGCGCGCGACAATGCGCTGGCTACATTGCGCCGAGCCGATGTCGTCGCTTGCGATGAAACCGGCGCGCGGATCGAGGGGTGCAATGCCTACCAATGGGTGTTTTGCTCAGCTGAGGCCGTTGTCCATACCGCCGACTTCACCCGCGCGGGCTAGGTTGTGCGCGACATAATGAATGGCCATCAGCCCGAGGTCTGGATCTCGGACCGTTATACCGCTCAGCAAGGGCATGGCCGGCTGCACCAGACGTGCCTTGCGCATCTCGACCGGAAAGCCCGCTTAGTCGCCGAGCATGGCAGCGATCTGACAGGCATGCGACTCCAGCTCTGGCTTGATCGTGCCTTCGGCCTCGCTCGTAACATCGTCGAATTGGCCGCTTCCACGGTGAAAAACCGTAAGCGTAAGCTCGAACGCGATCTCGACGCCATCCTGGCCAGCGTGACCGATTGTCCGTTGGCCAGTGAATTGCTCGGCCAAATCCGGCGTGCCCGTGTCCAGCTGCTCACTTTCTACGACTTCGCCGGAAAGGTCGATGCTACAAACAACGTTAGCGAGAGGGCGCTGAGGCCAAGTGTGATCCAGCGAAAAGTGACCAACGGCTATCGCGCCAAATGGGCTGCAGACGCAGAGTCCGCCTTGCGGTCAACCGTCGACACCGCGCGCCCCACTGGCAAACTGCCCTTCCGCACCATCCTCGGCGCCATCTCCGCATGATCGTCGGCAGACGGGGGTGGAGTAGTTACCCCAGATCGTGCGCGATACCATGGCCGGGCACCAGCCCGACGTGTGGATATCGGATCGCTATTCCGGCCAGCAAGGGCATGGCCACCGCCACCAGACTT
>JAYVML010000036.1:0-28756 GCA_043758955.1 Novosphingobium sp.
CAGGCCTTCACCGGCGTGCTGCTGCGCGAACAGATCGCCATCAGCATGGACGGCAGGGGCGCGTGGCGCGACAACGTCATTGTCGAGCGCCTCTGGCGCTCAGTAAAATACGAAGAGGTTTACCTGCGCGCCTATGGCGGGGTCAGCGAAGCCCGGGCATCAATCGGTCGGTATCTGGGCTTCTATAATGGCAAGAGGCCGCATTCGAGCCTGGCCGCCAAGACGCCCGATCAAGCATATTTTGACAACCTGCCCGTGAAGCTGGCAGCATGAATCTGGCAACCGATATGGCGCGTCACTCCGGTCGGGCTACGCCCTCCCTGCATGACGCGCCATATCAGAATATCGAGGAAACAGCCGGCAGACGATCCACTTATCCATTGCCAATCACTGTGCAGACAAACCGAGCCACCTCTAATCGAGGGTCAGGGCGATAGCCCGGTTCTGCCCGCGACTGGCATTATCGCCGAGCCGCATCAGGATCGCGCGTTGACGGCTAACCTTCACCTGTTTGCCCCCGACGCTTACCGTTACCCAGGTCTCAAGCTCTTCACGAAGATCGGTGGCCAGGTTGCGAACACCCTTCGTTCGCCGTCCGCGTGGCCGGCCATCGCCAGCGCGGAATTTGCCGTTCTCGGGCGGCCGGTTCTTGCCAACCACGTAGTCGCCTTGCGCATCCACGTTGTCCGGCGCGTAGTCAGCGAGGCCTTTGCGCTTAGCCATTGTTGTTTTCCTCCTTCAAACGCGCTTTGCGCACTTCGGCAAATGGTCGATTGCCGAGCATTGGTAGTTGCCCGGTCTCAGCAGCAACCCGCTTGAGCGCCACATCGGCGTAGGCCAGATCAAGCTCGATCCCGCGTCCTCGCCGCCCAGTTCGGGCCGCCGCGCATAAGGTGGTTCCGCTCCCAAGAAACGGATCCAGAATGATGCCGCCCGGGTTTGAACAGTCAATGATTGCGTCCGCGCACATCTTGCGGTTTTTTACGGTTGGGTGATCAGCTAGATCCTGGCTGCGGCCCTTGCGAAATACATTGGCCCCAGGGTACGTCCACAGATTAGTCCGATACCTTTTGCCAAGCATGAAATTGTTAATGTGATCGCCGGGCCTGGTCTTGAACGCGTAGATGAGTTCGAAGGCCGAGCGATAAAATGCGCCCTGCCCGGCATTGGTTTTTGCCCAGACAATGAGCTGCTTAACCTCGTGAAACGGAGCCTCGGCGGCCTGCAGCATGAACGGGGCAGCACGCCAGTCGGTGAACACGAATGCAATTGCCCCGGGCTGACTGACTGCGGCGATTTGCTCAAACACCGGCTTGAACAAGCTCTGCGCGAGCTCGGCGAGCGGCTGTTCGACAGATCCCATGACGAAGTCGCCGTGGACCACGCGGCCCCCGCCCCCGATTTGTTTTGCGGCGACCCCATAAGGCGGGTCGGTCAGGGTGAGCTGAACCCGATCTTCGCCGAGCAGTGCGCGATAGGTTGCTTCATCTCGGGCATCGCCCACCGCTAGGCGTTGTTCGCCAATCTCCCAGACATCGCCGATACGGCAGACCGGACGCACGTCGTCGGTGGGCAACTCAACATCGTCGGTGTTTGTACCGTCGTGATCGTCGAACGATAACAGCGTGTCGATCGTCATGCTGTCGAGCCCGGTCATTTCCAGCTCATAGCCAATCTCGAGCAACCCGCTGACCTCGCTTGCCAGGGTTGCCTTAGACCAGCCCGACTTCTCGGCGATGGCGTTATCGGCAAGAACGTAAGCGCGCCGGTCCGCGTCGCTCAGATGCTCGAGCGAAATCGTTGGTACCTCGTCCAGTCCGAGCAGCTTTGCAGCCTCGAGCCGGCCATGCCCGCACACTACCGAGCCGTCAGGACCGATCAGGATTGGATTGGTCCAGCCGTAGTTCTGCAAGCTCTTGGCGATCAGCCGGATCTGCGCTTTGGGATGACGGCGGGCGTTGTTGGCGTAAGGGATGAGCGAAGCACAGCGGCGGTATTCTACCTTGAGCTGCGCGGTGGGTGAAATTTTTGGATCCATGGTTGCCTCCTGTTGAGCGAGGCATTCTAGTTTTTGCTGGCCCCGCCAACAGAACTTTAACTGGTCTCAAAGCGTCAGAGTTTCACGCACGATCAGCGCGTTGAACGCGGATAAGGGCGCGCGCGAGCCCGGATGCGCCCAGCCTGGGATCAAGGCTTTTGAAGTAGTCCTGCATCAGCGGCGCCCCCGCACCGATCAGTTCGGGGAGCTTTCCCGCAGCATTGCGAAATTTTGCCGTGACCGGCAGTCCGGCCGCTGCGAGCACAGTTCGGGTAAGCCTAACCGAATGGTCGAGCACGAAGTTTTCGCGGCGGCCCACCTGCTTGGGACTCAAGTGATCGATAAGCTTATCGCAAAGCGCCGGCAGGTCAGCCATAAAGTTCCTCACCTCACTAAGATCTGCAGCCTTAGAATGGCTTGCAAGTGTATTGTCGAGTTCGATCTTATGAAGGACCGGCCCTGGCAGCAGCGCGAGAACGTGATGTAAGGACGGCCAGATTTTGGTCGAGTGCTTTTTAAGGTCACGCAGATAGCGACGCGTTGCATCAAGGTCTGCATCGGCAGCCACCTGGGCTCCCGGAGTGAGATACCATACTCCGATAGCCGCCAGATCCTGTTCAAGCGCCGCGCGCTGGTCGTCACCTACGTCGGCAGAGGCGATAACCTTTGAGAACGCCGTCCGGTTCAGGACAGGCGCTAATAGATTCTCCAGCCTGGTGAGTATTAACCGAGCTTCGGCAATTCCTATCCGTTCGCGTAGCTCCTCGATGGTTACCACTCGTGCGGTAAATTCTTCCCATGGCAGCCAACCTGGGAAAACCTCGCTTTGCTCCGCTGATTTCTGCCGTTTCTTATTGGTCATGGTCACCAATTTGCCGAGATTTGCGTAATTTTCCCAGTACTTTCCCACATCAATGGGAAAACCACGCCCCGAGACCCGTTCGGTCCGGACTGCGTCGCGCACCACTATTCCTTGACCCCGCTCCACGCCGCCAGCGCCCGCGCGCGGGCTTCGACGTGGCCGATCAGCTTGGGCGGATAACCGCGCACCGGTCGCATCGGATCGTGAATATCAGCGTCGGATAAATGCGCCAGTTCGGGCACCCAGCGGCGAATATAGCTGGCCGCATCGAACTTTGCCGACTGGCTGAGCGGGGCCATGATCCGCACGAACATCTGCGCGTCGATCCCGCTCCCCGCGCTCCACTGCCAGTTGACCGCGTTCGAACCGTAATCGGCATCGACCAACGTATCCCAGAACCACTGCTCGCCGCGCCGCCAGTCAATCAGCAGATGTTTGATCAGGAACGAGGCGGCAATCATCCGCACCCGGTTGTGCATCCAGCCCGACTGCCACAGCTGGCGCATTCCGGCATCGACGATCGGATAGCCGGTGCGGCCTTGCTGCCACGCCTTAAGGTCCGCTTCGGCTGCGACCCCGTTCCGCCAGGCCAGCGCATCGTACTGCGCCTTGGCATTGCGCGCGCCATAATCGGGCAGCTGGACGATTACGTTCTGGGCATAGTCGCGCCAGCCCAGCTCGCCCAAAAAGGTGCCGACCGAACCGCCCGCTTGCGCCACCCGGTGCCACACCGCTGCGGGCGAGACTTCCCCGAAATGAAGGTGTGGAGACAGCCGTGAGGTGCCTTGCAGCGCTGGCAGGTTGCGTTGATCCGCATAACTTTTGGCATGGCCCGCAAAGTCCTCCAGTCGCTCGGCCGCGCCGGCCTCGCCCGGAGTCCACTCAGCGAGCAGTCCGCCAGACCAATCGGGCAGGACGGGCAGCAGGCCCCAATCCTCCAAGCGGTCAGACGTCGGCCAATGCGTAGGCGCGGGGATCGACTCCGGCGCGGACATCGGCGGCGGCGGGGGCAGCATCCTTTGCTGCAGGGCGCGCCAAAACGGGGTGAAAATCTTGAACGGGGTGCCGGAACCGGTCAGAACGCTGCACGCCGGGGCGAGATAATTGCCGTGATGCAGATGCAGCGTCAGCGCCTGCCCCACGGCGCGTTCGGCATTGCGCCACCACGGCTCGTAATGGTGGAGCGCATGGACTTTGCGCGTGCCAAGCTCGGCCGCCAGCGCCGCCAGCGCAGCCTCGCATTTCCCGCGGCGCAGGATCAATCGCGAGCCCTTCGCCTCGAGCTCCGCCCCCAGCGCGGCCAGCGAATGGTGCAGCCACCACCGGCTCGCCCCGCCCATCGCGCGGTGCTGCGGGGTTTCGTCATCGAGCACATAGACTGGCACCACTGGCCCCGCCGCGCAGGCCGCCAGCAGCGCGGCTTGATCATTGAGGCGCAGATCGCGCCGCAGCCAAACAATGCTGGGTGCGGTCATACAGTCGTTCGCTCACCGGGCGGAATCAAACATACCAGCGTCGCCACCAAAGTCCCGATACACAGCTGCCACGGGAACGCCAGTTGGCCAAGCAGCGCGGGCAGACCGAGCATGGCCACGAGGTAAGGCTGGCAGCAGGCCACGGTGACAAACCCCGCCACCAGCGCCGCGATCACCGAAGCGGTATTGCCCCGGCTTGAAAACAGCGCGGTAAAGTACACCCCCAGCAGCCCGGCATAGGCAAACACCATCACCTGCAGCGCGAATTCCAGCAGCGGTTTGTCGCTCGCGCGCTGCCAATAAAAGCTCAGCACCGCCATTCCGAACATCGCCAGCCCCGCTAGCGCCATGCCCCACCGCCCCGCCATAACGAAATGCCGCTCCTTTGCGCCGCCGTGCTTGTCCTTCCACGGGCGATAGAAATCCTGCACCATCACTGAGGACATCGCGTTAAGCGCCGAGTTGGTGGTTGAGATCGCGGCGGCGAACACGCCTGCGGTCACCAGTCCGCGTAGGCCCGGCGGCAATTCATTCAGGATATAATGCATGAAGGTGCTGATCTTCTGGCCTTCGAATGTGCTCCCCAGCGTCAGCACTTTTCCGCCCATCAGCTCAGGCCGCTGATAGACCACATGAAGCAGCAGCCCGATGGTGATAAACATAAACACCACCGGCAGCGTCGCCACCAACGACAACAGCAAGCCGCGCACGCCGGTTTTGGCATCCTTCGAGGCGAGCAGCCGCTGGGTCACGTCCTGATCGGTTCCGGTCGAGGCGACATACAGCAGCGAAACACCGAAGATCACCGCGGGCATCGCAAACGGCTTGGTCGGATCGAGCGACCAATCGAACACCCGCAGCCTGTCCACGCCGCCGGGGCTGTGCGCCAGGCCCGCGACAATCTCCCCGGTCGAGGCCGGGACCGAAGTCCACAACCACACCAGCACCGCCAGCGCGGCGCTCAAGTAAATCACGAACTGGATCAGATCGTTGAGGATCACCGAGCGCAAGCCGCCGGCGAAGGTGAAGGCGAACGCCGCCAGCATAACCAGCGCGGCGGCGATCGTGATCCCGCCCGCATCGACACTGGCGAACATCACCATCGCCACTGCAATCGCCGCCAGATAGACCCGCGCGCCGCCGGCAAACACCCGCCCGATCAGGAACATCGCCCCGGCCGCGCGCATCGCCCGGCGGCTGAACCGCACCTCGAGCAGTTCATAGACCGTCGTCGCCTTGATCGCGTAGAACCGCGGGATCAGGAACCGCGCGACAAACAGCGCGCCGATCAGTCCGCCGATGTTCCCCGCGAGATAAGTGTAATCATTGCGGAAGCCATAGTCGGGCCCACCAATAAACGTGGCTGCGCTTTGGGTGGCGGACAGCACTGAAATCGCCGCCATCCACGCCGGGATTGTCCCGCCGGCGAGGAAATAGTCGCGCGTATTTTCAGCCCGGCGCGGGCGGAACAGCCAGCCTCCGGCGAACAGCACAATGGTGTACAGCCCGATCACCACCCAATCGAGCAAGGCAAAGGTCGAATGCATTGCGGCTGGGTGACAACAAACGCGAAGACTTGCAACATTTGTGCGCGTAGCGCGTTATGGGTCGATGGACAGCAATCGCCCGGCCGAGACTCTGACGCTGCCGCCGCGCGGCTGGCGGATCACCCCGCGCCACGCGCTGGTCGCCGCGCTGGTCTGCTGGGCCGGGTTTGCTCTGGTCGCGATGTTGGTTCTGCGCGACCAATTGGGCGGGTTCGACAGCGCCGGCTTGCAGTATTTCCGCAGTGGCCCGGACAGCGTGCCGCGTGGCCCACCAGCGCTGCTTGAGGCGGTACGCGATCTGACCGCGCTGGGCGGGGTACTGCTGCGCAATCTGTTCGCAATGATCGCGATTGCCGCGCTGATGCTGGTGCGGCTGCGGCGCGAAGCTACGTTACTGGCGGCGACAATCCTCAGCGGCTGGGTGGTCAACACGCTGATCAAAGTACTGGTTGGCCGTCCGCGCCCAACCATCGTCTCGCATCTGGCTGAGGCTGGCGGGTCAAGCTTCCCCAGCGGCCACAGTTTCAATTCGGCAGTGGTTTACATGGGGATTGCGCTCGCCATGGCTGCACTCAGCGCGCGGCGCGGGGTGCGGTGGACCCTGATCGCGGGAGCTGCCGTCCTCACAGCGCTTATCGCGATCAGCCGGGTGTGGCTGGGGGTGCACTATCCCAGCGACGTGCTCGCCGGCTGGCTCGGCGGAATGGGCTGGGCCCTGACCGCCTCCGCGCTGCTCTATCGCCCCGCCAAACACTTCGCTGATGCTGCCGCGCCGCAGCTCGAGGCGGCGACGCCGGGGGAGTTAGCGGAATGATCAGGCGTTCGACAGCGGTCCTTGGTCGGCGGCGCTGACCGTCCAGGTCTGCCCCTTCGCCAGCAGTTTGCCCAGATCGGTGCTCTTGCCCGCGCGCGCGGCCTGGTCCTGGCCGAGCACGGCTTCCTCGTAAGTCGGGCGAGGGTCGTCGTAGAGCACGCCGAGCGCCATCGGGAACGGGCCGAACGGCATCTCGACCAGCATGTGCGCGATCGAGCGGTTGGTCACATCGTGGACGATCACCCCCGCCGCCTGCCAATCGCCGTCGACGACATCGACCACCTTGAGCGTCAAATTCTCAACATCCAGCGCGATGCCTTGGGTGCCTTTGGCGAACACCATCGGATCGCCATTGTAGAGCCACAGCTGGCGTTCCTCGGCCCCCTTGGGCGCGGCGAAGGCTTCGAACACGTCTTTGTTATAAACGATGCAGTTCTGGAAAATCTCAATGAAGGCCGCGCCCTTGTGCAGATACGCGGCCTTGAGCACTTCGGGCAAATTCTTCGACACATCGAACCCGCGCGCAATGAACCGCGCACCTGCGCCCAGCGCGAAAGCACACGGGCTGGCGGGCCGATCAACCGAACCCAGCGGGGTGGTCGGGCTGGTCGTGCCCACCCGGCTGGTGGGCGAATACTGCCCCTTGGTCAGCCCGTAGATCTCGTTGTTGAACAGCAGCACCTGGCAATTCAGGTTGCGCCGCAGCAGGTGCATCGTGTGATTGCCGCCGATCGACAGCCCGTCGCCATCGCCGGTGACCAGCCACACATCGAGCTCGGGATTGGCGAGCTTGATCCCGGTCGCCACCGCCGGCGCGCGGCCGTGGATGGTGTGGAAGCCGTAGCTTTCGATGTAATAGGGGAACCGGCTCGAGCAGCCGATCCCGCTGACAAACACCGTCTTGGCCGGGTCCGCGCCCAGTTCGGGCAAAGTGCGCTGCACCGCCTTCAAAATCGCATAGTCCCCGCAGCCCGGGCACCAGCGGACTTCCTGATCGCTCTCCCAATCTTTGAGCGTGGTCGGCACGGGGATGGTGGTCATTTCGTTCATGGATTCACACCCTTCAAACTGGGCAACTGCTGGACATTGGGTGGCACTGTGTCGCCGCCCGTATTCCCGGGTGCGCCGTCAAAATAGGTTCCAATCGCCGCTTCGATCTCAGCAATCGTGAACGGTTGCCCGCTGGTTTTGTTGAGCGGCTGGGCATCCACTAGGAACTGATCGCGCAGGACAGTTTTGAACTGGCCGGTGTTCATTTCGGGGACGAGGATCTTCTCGTAACCCTTCAGCAACTCCCCTAAATTTGCCGGAAGCGGCCAGATGTGGCGAACATGGATGTGGCTGACGTCATGGCCTTTCACCCTCGCCCGCCGGACTGCCTGATGGATCGGACCGAAGCTGCTGCCCCAGCCGACCACCGCCAGCTTGCCGCCGGGTTCTCCAAGCGCAATTTCCTGCACGGGGATGGAGCCGGCCACGCCGTCGATCTTGGCCTTGCGCGCATCGGTCATCGTCTGGTGCGCTTCGGGGCTGTAATCGAGGTTGCCGGTGCCGGGGTGCTTCTCAATCCCGCCAATCCGGTGAGTCAGCCCCGGCGTACCCGGCTTGATCCACGGCCGCGCGCCCTTGGCATCGCGGGCATAGGGCAGCAGCGTGCCGTCCGGGCCGTTGCGCTCCATCAGGAAGGTCACCGGGAACGGCGCATAGCTGGCGGGATCGGGCACCAGCCACGGCTCGGCCGCGTTGGCGATGTAGCCATCGGTCAACAGGATCACCGGGGTCATGTATTGAGTGGCGATTCGGCACGCTTCGATCGCGCATTCGAACGCGTCGCCCGGGCTGCAGGCGGCGACCACCGGGATCGGGGTGTCCCCGTTGCGGCCATAAATTGCCTGATAGAGGTCGCTCTGCTCGGTCTTGGTCGGCAGCCCGGTTGACGGCCCGCCGCGCTGCGAATTGATGATGATCAGGGGCAATTCGGTCATTACTGCCAAGCCCATCGCCTCGGTCTTAAGCGCGATGCCCGGGCCGGAGGAGGAGGTTACCCCCAGCTTGCCAGCATAAGATGCGCCAATCGCCGCGCAGATCGCCGCAATCTCATCCTCGGCCTGAAAGGTGGTGACGCCGAATTCCTTGAGGCGCACCAAGGAGTGCAGGATCGAGCTGGCCGGGGTGATCGGATAGCCGCCGAAAAACATTTCTAGCCCCGCGAGCTGCGCGCCCGCGACCAGCCCCAGCGCGACTGCCTCGGCCCCGGTGATTGTGCGATAGAGTCCGGGCGCGTTTTCCACCGGCCCCAGATGCTGCTTGTGGATCTGGCCGCCCAATTCCGCCGTCTCGCCGTACGCATGCCCAGCATTAAGCGCGGCAATATTGGCATCGGCCAGCACCGGCTGCTTGACGAATTTGGCTTTGAGCCACGCGATCAGTGGTTCGCGCTCACGATCGAACATCCACAGCGCCAGCCCCAGCGTCCACATGTTCTTGCAGCGCAGCGCTTCCTTGTTGCCAAGCCCGTACGGCTTGACCGATTCCATCGTCAGCGCCGAAATGTCGAACGCCAGCACTTGCCATTTGGCCAGGCTGCCATCGTCGAACGGGCTGACCGCGTATTTGGCCTTGTCGAGGTTGCGCTTGGTGAACTCGCCTGTGTCGGCGATGATCAGTCCGCCGGGTTTTAGGGCATTGACATTGGTCTTGAGCGCCGCCGGGTTCATCGCGACCAGCACATCGGGCGCGTCGCCGGCGGTTTCAATCTGGGTTGAGCCAAAGTTGATCTGGAACGCCGAGACCCCGAACAGGGTGCCTTGCGGCGCGCGAATCTCCGCCGGGAAATCAGGGAATGTGGCGAAATCGTTGCCTGCCAGCGCACTAGAGAGTGTGAATTGTCCGCCGGTGAGCTGCATCCCATCGCCCGAATCTCCGGCGAACCTGACGACAACGGCTTCGGGAAGGTGGGCTTGTAAAGCTTCAGGTTCGGCGACTAGGCTGGCCATTAATCTTCCTTGCAGGGCGACGAAGCGGCCGTTTTCGGCCTTCTGGGGCGCCTTGTCCGCTCACTGGGCGGCGCGCAATCAAGAAAATCTGCTGCGCGGCCAACGTTGCTCGACAAGAGAAGTGTGGAACCCGCTAGTCAAGTGGCAATTCGCCATTTAACCTGTCGCTTAAACCACCCAGCGAGAGGATTCCCTTGTGAGCGACAGCCACCCCCCCCAGATCCCCTATGTCCGCCCCGACGTGGCGGGTTTCCTCGCCTTCCTCGACAGCATCGAGGGTCCGGAGATGCACGAGCTGCCGCTGGCCGAGGCGCGCGCGAGCTATCTGGCGATGCTGCCAGTGGCCGAAGCCGATCCGCGCGAACTGGCGGTGATCCGCGATCTGACCTGTCCGGGACCGGCTGGTGAGATCCCGCTGCGATATTACGACGCGCGAGAAGACCGCGAGCCGGGCCCGGCGATCCTGTTCTTCCACGGCGGCGGCTTCGTGATCGGCGATCTCGATACGCACCACGCGCTGTGCACCGAAATCGCGGCGGAGATGGACCTGCCGGTGGTGGCAGTGCATTACCGGCTTGCGCCCGAGGCCCCGTTCCCCGCCGCGCCCGACGATTGCGAAGCCGTTGCGCGGTGGCTGGCAGAAAGCCCGTCAGCGCTGGGCCTGAAAGTCACCGGGCTGATCCCGATTGGCGATAGCGCGGGTGGCAACCTGACGATCGTGGTCACCAACGCGCTGCGCGACAAGCCAGCGCAAGTGCCCGTGATCATGCAGGTACCGTTCTATCCGGCGACCGACGAATCGAGCGACGGATCGATGGCACAATTTGCCGAAGGCCATCTGCTAACCAAAGCATCGATGGATTGGTTCATGGGCAGCTATCAATCGAAGAGCGGCGATCCGCGCGCCTATCCGCTGCATGCCGATGTGGCAGGAACACCGCCGACCGTGCTGATCACCGCCGGACTTGACCCGCTGCGCGACCAAGGCCGGCGTTACGGCGCGGCGTTGATCGAGGCCGGGGTCGATGTCGATTACCACGAGATGCGCGGATCGATCCACGGCTTCGTCAATCTGCGCAAGGCCGTGCCAAGTACGCAGAGCGATACCCATGCCGTTTTTGCGGCAATGAAGTTGATGTTGGCGCGGCTTTAAGCCAAAGGCGCGGCGATGAACGATGAATTTGCCAATTTGCCGTATCGCCCCTGCGTGGGTGTAATGCTGGTCAACCCTGCAGGGCTGGCGTTCGTCGGCCAACGGATCGACACGCGCGGACAGCCGAGCGAGGGCGATTTCTGGCAGATGCCGCAAGGCGGGATCGACGAGGGCGAGGACATCCAGACCGCTGCCCTGCGCGAACTGGCCGAAGAAACCGGGGTCCGGGCCGAACACGTTACCCTGCTCGCCCAAACCAAAGAGGAACTGTTCTACGATCTGCCCGATGAGCTGCTGGGCAAGCTGTGGAAGGGTCGGTTCCGGGGCCAGCGCCAGCACTGGGTGCTCGCACGGTTCGGCGGAGATGACAGCCAAATCAATTTAAACGCGCACGATCCGGCTGAATTTAACGATTGGAAATGGGTCGAGCCGCGCTTGCTGCCGGATTTGATAGTCCCGTTCAAAAAACGCGTATATCGCGCTGTTTTGGAAGAGTTTCGAGAATTGATCTGACCGTCGTCTCGGGTTCGACCCGGAACGACGGATCAGTTGGCCGTCACCTCAGGCTTCACTTCAACCTGTGCCGCGGTCACCACTTGCGGGGCGGGGCCGCGCGAGATTGCGGCGGTCAGCGTCTGCGCTGGTCCACAATTCGCATTGCCGCACATCTGCACCAGCCGCGACAGATTGAGCTTGGCTTTTTCGACCGCGCCTTTCTCCACGAACGCCTCGCCTTCGCCTGCGATCGCATACTGGTTGTTGGGATCGAGCTTCAACGCTACTCGATAATAGTGCAACGCCTTGCCCTGCAAGCCTTGCTTGCGGCTGGCCTCGGCCAGGTTTAAATAGATTGCGACGTGCCCCGGCTGGATCGCCAGCGCAGCTTCGAAATCGGACATCGCCTCGTCCGTATTTCCCGCCACCAATGCAGTGCGGCCCAGCTGAACCAGTCCAGCAGCGCGCGGATCGAGCGGCGCGGGCGCTGCGCCATAACTGCTGCTGGCGGTGACTGTTGCCGCCAGCGCAAGCGCCAGGGCGGCCGGTGTATAACGCATGATCTGCTCCTTGAGCGTTGGCATTTGCGCGCCTGTTATCATGGCGAAACAAAACAGGCGATGAAAAATCCGTCGGTTTGGTCATGCCCGGGGGTCAGCCGCAACCCCGCCCCGCGCGCGGATCCTGCGGGCAGTCCGGGACGCTGCGCGCGCCATTCCGGGTGCCTCGCGAGGAAGGCCTCTGCCTGCTCCGCTCCCTCCGCATCGAGCAGCGAGCAGGTGACATAGACCAGCCGTCCACCGGGCCGCACCAAGATGGCGGCGAGATCGAGCAGCCGCGCCTGCAACGCCGTCAGCCGCGCCAGTCCGGCT
Organism: Novosphingobium sp.; assembly: GCA_043758955.1. Lineage (GTDB taxonomy): Bacteria > Pseudomonadota > Alphaproteobacteria > Sphingomonadales > Sphingomonadaceae > Novosphingobium. Next base: position 12,253 of record JAYVML010000036.1, read on the forward strand.
GCGCTCAGCCGCCAGCGCACTTCGGGATTGCGCCGCCAGGTGCCGGTCCCCGAACACGGCGCATCGACCAGCACAGCATCGGCCTGCCCAGCCAGATCGGCCAGCACTTCGGCCTCGCGTCCAGGATTAAGCAGCCGGGTCTCGACATTGATCGCGCCGGCCCGCGCCGCGCGGGGAACCAACCTCGAGAGCCGCCCACGATCGGTGTCCGCCGCGATCAGCCGACCTTTGTTGTCCATTGCGGCGGCCAGCGCGAGCGTCTTGCCCCCGGCCCCGGCGCACAGATCGATCACCGTCTCGCCGGGCCGCGCCGCCAGGGCCAGACAGCATAACTGCGATCCGGTATCCTGCACCTCGATCCGCCCGGTCTGGTAAGCCTCCCACGGCTCGACCGAGGTTCCGGCAGGAAACCGCAAGGCATCGGGGGCCTGCGTGGGATCGCCAGCTAAGGGCAAATCCGGCGCTGGTTTTAGCCGATTGACCCGCACATCGAGCGGCGCGCGGCCGAGCAGTGCTGCAGCTTCATCCCCCGCAATCCCGCTATCCGCTAGCTTGGCTTCGAGCCAGCGCGGTGCGATCCCGGTGCTCGCCACCGCCTCGCCCGGCGCAATCGGCGCAGGCGCGTGGTTCGAGCCATCGAACAGCGGCAGGATTGCAGCATCGCCCTGCGCCAGCCGGAGCATCGCCGCACGGCCGCTGACCGGAATTTCCCCGCACACCCGCACCGCGCCATAGACCAGCTCGCGCACCGCGCGCCGATCACCGCTGCCCATATAGCGGCGGGTCTTGAACCATTCGGCGATAATCCGGTCGGCGCTCGCACCCTGCCCGCGCGCCGCCGCAATGATCAGGTCAAGCAACTCGATTCCCGCCTGAACGCGCGCGGCGGGGGTCATGGCTTACTGCGTCGGGTAATTGGGCGCCTCACGCGTGATCGTCACGTCGTGGACGTGGCTTTCGCGCAAGCCCGCGTTGGTGATCCGCACGAATTGCGCGCGCGCTTGCAAGTCCTCGATCGTGGCCGAGCCGGTATAGCCCATCGCCGCCTTGATTCCGCCGACCAGCTGATGAACCACGTCCTTGGCCGGGCCCTTGTACGGAACCTGACCTTCGATCCCTTCGGGGACCAGCTTCATCTGGTCCTTGATGTCCTGCTGAAAATAGCGATCGGCGCTGCCGCGCGCCATCGCCCCGACCGAACCCATCCCGCGATAGCTCTTGTAGACCCGGCCCTGGTACAGAAACGTCTCGCCCGGGGCTTCGGTGGTACCCGCGAGCAGCGATCCGACCATGATCGTGCTCGCGCCCGCAGCGAGCGCCTTGGCCGCATCGCCCGAGGTGCGCAGACCGCCATCGGCGATGACCGGCACACCGGCTTCGCGCGCGGCGCGCGCGGCTTCCATTATTGCGGTCAGTTGCGGCACACCGACACCAGCAACCACGCGGGTGGTGCAGATCGAGCCCGGCCCGATCCCAACCTTTACCGCATCGGCCCCGGCATCGATCAGCGCCTTGGTCGCTTCGTAGGTAGCGACATTGCCCGCCACCACCTGCGCCGAATTGCTCAGGCGTTTTACGCGTTCGACCGCGCGCGCGACATCGCGGTTGTGGCCGTGAGCGGTATCGATGATAATCACGTCGCATTCGGCCGCGAGCAGCGCTTCGGTGCGTTCATAGCCGCTGTCGCCCACCGTGGTCGCGGCGGCAACCCGCAGCCGCCCCGCACCGTCCTTGGTCGCGGCGGGATAAGTCACCGCGCGCTCCATGTCCTTGACCGTAATCAGACCGGTGCAGTGGTAGTTTTCATCCACTACCAGCAGCTTTTCAATGCGGCGGGCGTGGAGCAAGCGGCGCGCGTCGTCCTGGCTGACCCCGGCCAAGACCGTGGCCAGATTGTCATGCGTCATCAACTCGCGCACGGGCTGCTTCGGGTTGACCGCAAACCGCACATCGCGGTTGGTCAGAATGCCGACCAGTTTGCCGCCGGTTTCAACCACCGGAATGCCGGAAATCTTGTTGGCTTCCATCAGCGCGCGCGCCTCGCCCAAGCTGGCATCGGGACCGATGGTGATCGGGTTGACCACCATCCCGCTTTCAAAGCGTTTTACCGCGCGCACGGCGGCGCACTGCTCTTCGACGGTCAGATTGCGGTGCAGCACCCCGATCCCGCCCATCTGCGCCATGACAATCGCCATGTCAGCCTCGGTCACGGTATCCATCGCCGACGAAATCACCGGGATGTTCAGCGCGATCTCGCGCGTCAACCGCGTGCTGGTGTTCGCCATCGACGGGACAATGTCGGACTCGGCGGGACGCAGCAGCACGTCGTCGAAAGTCAGTCCAAGCGGGATCTCGATGAAAGCCACAATACCTCTAACGGTTTGATTCGTGGCGGCCCATGTAAACGCACTCTTGGCGCAGGGCTAGGGGCGCGCCCGCACTTTCTTCGGATCGCCGAACCAGCGCACCAGCGCGCTCAGAAATTCGACGTCGTCCGCCGCGCCGCCCAGTTCGATCCCCGGTTTCACCACATCGGTGGGGCGGTGGTAATCGGTCTCAAAAAAGTGTTCGACCAGGCTCAGGTCTGACCACGAGCTGGAGACCATCACTGCGGGCACATCGTGCTGCAACAGCGCCCAACCATCCTGCCGCCGGACGTAGGCATTGGCCTTTTCGTCAAACACCAGTTTCTTCTTCTGCTGTTTTGCTACAGCGGCAATCTGCGCGTCGAGCCCGGTTAGCCCCTTGCCGACCACCCCGAACGGCTGCCCGGCCTTGGCCAGTGCCACACTATCGATATTGAACGCAGCGACAATCTGCGTCAGCGGGATCGGTGGGTTTTCGGCAAATGCCTGCGCCCCGAGCAAGCCCAGCTCTTCACCGGTAGTGGCCAGGAAATAGACGTCGCGATCAAGCTGCGGGCCTTTGGCGAGCCGCCGCGCCACTTCGATCAGCACCGCCACGCCGCTGGCATTGTCGATTGCACCGTTGCAGATCAAATGTTCGGCCGGCGGCCGAGCGCAAATGCCGAAGTGATCCCAGTGCGCCAACAGCAGCACTGCGCCCAGATCGGGCCGCTTGCCCGCAAGTTTACCAATGACGTTGTGCGTGTGGATGCGGGTTTCGCGGCTGGTCGCTTCGAGCGACACCGTCAGATCGATCGGCATCGGCGCAAATGCGGGGGCCGATGCGGCCGCGCGCAGGCCCGCCAGCGTGAGCTTGGACCCAGCCAACACGCCGCCAATTGCATTGCCCGAAATGAACGCATCGATATCACCGCCCAGCTCGGCCCCGGCCAAAGCATAGGCCGTGCGTCCACGCCGCGCAGTGATGTTGGCGATGGTGCGGTCGCCGTCGAGCACGGTCAACACACCCGAGGCTCCGGCTTGGAGCAAGGCAGTCTGCCGCTTGCTATCGTCGCGCCCCCCATCGAGCAGCACCGCCACGCGACCGGCCAGTTCGGCGCGGGCAGGAATTACTGCTCCGGTCCCGACAAATACCACCGGCGCATTCTCGATCAGCGCGCGCTTGCCCGAGGTGACTACCAGGACCTGGTCTTGCGGCACAAACACCCGTTTACCCTTGCGCGCAAACACCGCGCGGCTGGTATCGGGCTGGCGGCCGACCAAGGTGACCGGCGCGAACCACGGGTGACCCGGATCGTTGGTTCCCGAAACCAGCCCGATGTCCGACCAATGCTGGCCGATGTACCGCAAAGTCTTGGTTTCGCCCTCGGTCCCGGGTTCACGCCCGCCGTACGCATCGCTGGCGAGTTCGGTGATGTGCGAGAGCAACTGCGCGCGCAGCTGCGCCGATCCCTGTTCCTGGCGCGAGGCCGCGGACAGCGGAGCCGAAGCGATCGCAGCTGCGAGCAAAAGCCCGAGCATTCGTTTCATCGCTGGCAGGAAACGCTTCATCGCGGGATTCTCACACCAATCGGCCCGCTCGGCAAGCGCGATATCGGGCGCAATTACGATAGCCACGCAGTGGTGATACTTATGAGACAGTCACCGCGCGCCGCCGGCTCACTCAGCGGTCCAGCCGCCATCCATGCTGATGTTGGATCCGGTGATATTCGCCGCGGCATCACCGCACAAGAACACTGCCATCGCGCCAACGTCTTCGGGCTGAACGAATTTCTTGGTTGGCTGGCGCTGCAGAAGCACGTCATTGATCACCTGTTCACGGCTGAGCCCGCGCGCCGCCATGGTGGCGGGGATCTGGTTCTCCACCAGCGGCGTCCAGACATAGCCGGGACTGATGCAGTTGGCGGTGATGTTGTGCGTGGCCAGCTCCAGCCCCAGCGTCTTGGTCAGCCCGGCGAGCCCGTGTTTGGCCGCCACATAGGCCGATTTGAACGGCGAGGCGGTCAGCGAATGCGCGCTCGCAGTGTTGATAATCCGCCCCCACCCGGCCGCTTTCATATGCGGGATCGCCAGCCGGCAGGCATCGAACGCGGCGGTCAGATTGAGCGCGATGATCTGGTCCCACTTGTCGACCGGAAAAAGCTCAACCGGGGCGACGTGCTGCATCCCGGCATTGTTGACCAGCACGTCAACCGGCCCAGCCCCGGCCAGCAGCGCTTCGACCCCATCGCGTCGCGCGAGGTCTGCTTCAACATGGCGCGCGCCCAGTTCGGCGCAGATTGCCGCAATAGCGGATGCCTCGCCGAACCCTGAAAGCACCACTTCGGCGCCGTCGGCGACCAAGGCGCGGGCGATCGCCAGCCCGATGCCGGAGGTAGATCCGGTGACCAGCGCACGTTTTCCAGCAAGGCCCATTCGCGACTCCAAGTGCTTGAAATTTCCGCTATACTGGTGCCATTGCGGGTGAGGATAGATTTGTCCAGCCCAGGGAGAGCAACCGATGCGCCTTGATGAATTCGATCCCAATTCAATCAATGTCGAAGATCAGCGCGGCAGCGGGGGCGGCGGGTTCTCGATGGGACGCGGCGGAAAAGTAGGCTGCGGCACTCTGGCGGTTGCGCTGGTGTTGTCTTACGTGCTGGGGGTCGATCCCGGGCAGCTGCTCGGCGGGATGCAGCAGGTCGCGCCGCAAGAGCAGACCGGCGGGCCGGTTGCCGGAACCAACGCCAGCGAAAGCTGCAAGCTCGATCAGGCGAGTCTGGAATCGTGCAACGCCCTGTCTTCGCTCAACAAGACCTGGGACCCGATTTTCGCCACAGCCAAAATCCCCTTCAAGCACCCTGGCCTGGTGTTTTACCAGAACGTCGGCTCGTCCGGCTGCGGCTCGGCGCAAAGCGCGATGGGGCCGTTCTATTGCCCGGAAGATCAGAAAATTTACCTCGACACCGATTTCTATCGCCAGATGGACCAGGAATTGGGCGCCACCGGACAGTTCGCCCGCGACTATGTGATCGCGCACGAATACGGCCATCACATCCAGAAGATGACCGGGGTTTCGGACCAGATCCGCAGCGCTCAGTTGCAAAACCCGCGCGCCGCCAATCAGCTCTCGGTACGGCTGGAACTTCAGGCCGATTGCTATGCCGGGGTCTGGGCAGCCAAGAACAAGGATCGGCTGGACCCGGGCGATATGGAGAGCGGGCTCAACGCGGCGCACCAGATTGGCGATGACAACCTGATGCGCAGTGCCGGACGCAATCCCAACGAGGCGGCCTTCACGCACGGATCGAGCGCGCAGCGGATGGATGCGCTGCGGCGCGGAATGCAATCGGGCGATGACAGCGCCTGCGACGTGTTTATGCAGAAGTGAGCTAAGCCGGGCGCCGCCGAAACGCAGCGCCGGAATGCAGCGCAGGAACGCTTAGCGCCTTGGCCCGTTAGTTGGCACGTCCTCAAGCCAAGCGAGCCCTGCCATGCGCCTGTCCAAACTTCTGTTACGGGCGGTTTTGCTCGCCCCTTGTGCGGCGCTTGTGCTGCCGGCTGTGATCCATGGCCAAACACCCACGACCGCAACCCCGGCACCGCCCCGGCCAATAACCGACCATAACGTGACCGCAGTTGATGTGATCGCCACCCCGGCGGGCGATCTCAATCTGCGCAAGGGTAAAATCCCCGCGCTGCTCGATGCGGCGGTGGCCGATCCTTATAATCTTGCGGGCTTGAGAACCTGCGTGCAGCTGTCGGTGGCAATCAACCAGCTTGACGCCATCCTGGGCCCTGACCGTGACATTCCGGCCGACCGGGCGGAGAAGCTCAGCGTCGGGCGCGTGGCGCAGTCCGCCGTGGGCTCATTCATCCCGTTCCGCGGGATCATCCGCGAGGTTAGCGGGGCCAATGCTCACCAACGCAAGATCGACGACGCGGTTGAGGCCGGCACCGCGCGGCGCTCGTTCCTCAAGGGCTATGGCCAAGCGCGCGGCTGCGCTTACCCGGCACGCGAAATAACCCCCAAGGCGCTAGCCGCGCTTGAAGCGCAGGCCGCCCGCGAAAAAGCCGCGCTGGACAAGGCCAAGCAAGACAAGGCCGCAGCCGCGAAGCAGAAGTCGCCCGGCAAGTAAGCCCGGCAGCGCGGCTTCCCCCGCGCGGCGCAATGCGTTAGCGCTGGGGTATGCGTTTGACCGATTGCCATAATATCGACGATTTCCGCGCACTCGCCCGGCAGCGGCTGCCGTGGCCGGTGTTCGATTATATCGACGGCGGCGCCGATGACGAGCTGACCAAGGCGCGCAACACCGCCGCTTATGACCGCGCCGATCTGGTCCCCGATGTGCTGGCCGGGGTGGCGCAGATCGATAGTTCGTGCATCATCATGGGGCGCAAATCGGCGCTGCCGCTGCTGCTCTCGCCGACCGCGCTGCAACGCGTGTTCCACTGGCAAGGCGAACGCGCGGTGGCGCGTGCTTCCGAAAAGTTCGGGTTGTGGTGCGGGATCTCCAGCCTGGCGACGGTCAGCATCGAGGAGATCGGCGCGCTGACGAGTGCGCCCAAGCTGTTCCAGTTCTATTATCACAAGGATCGCGGGCTTAACCGCTCGATGATCGAGCGCTGCCAGGCCGCCAAGTTCGATGCGATCGCGCTCACCGTCGATACCATCGTGGCGGGCAAGCGCGAGCGCTGCGCGCGCAGCGGCTTCACCTCGCCGCCCAAATTCACCGCCAGCTCGGCGTTGTCATACGCGCTGAAGCCGCGCTGGGCGCTGGATTACCTGCTGCGCGAAAAGTTCGCGCTGCCCAATCTGGACGGCCATGTGCGTGAGGGCACCGGTGAAGCGGTTTCGATCGCGGGTTATTTCAACACCATGCTCGATCAGACGCTCGATTGGAAAATGGCCGAGCAATTGCGCGACGATTGGGGCGGCACCTTCGCGCTCAAAGGTGTGATGAGTGTCGCCGACGCGCGCCGCGCGGCCGATATGGGGATCGATGCGATCATGGTCAGCAACCACGGCGGGCGCCAGCTCGATGGAAGCCGCGCCCCGTTCGATCAACTGGGCGAAATCGTCGACGCGGTCGGCGGGCGGATCGAGATCATCTGCGACGGCGGCGTGCGGCGCGGCACGCACGCGCTCAAAGCGCTGTGCGCCGGGGCCACCGCAGCATCGGGCGGACGGCTCTACCTCTATGCGCTCGCCGCCGCGGGGCAAGACGGCGTCGAACGCGCGCTCGGCATCCTGAAGGATGAGATCGAGCGCGGAATGCGGCTGATGGGGGTGACCAGCATCGACCAGCTTACCCCTGAGCGGCTGCGCTGGCGCTAAGCGCAATTTACGCCGTGCGCCGCGATCAGCCCGGCGGCAAGGTGCCAGTCTGGCGCTGCGCCTCACCCAGCGCGAGCGCGGCGGAAATCGCCAGATTCATCGAGCGCACTCCGCTGCGCATCGGGATCCGCACCCGCGCATCGCAGGCCTGCGCCACAGCGGCCGGCACGCCGCCGCTTTCCTTGCCGAACAGCAGCACATCGCCCGGCTGAAACGCAAAGTCGTAGGCCGATTGCGCGGCCTTGGTGGTGAACAGCACCAGCCGCCGCGGGGCAATTGCGGCACGAAATTGCGCAAAGTCCGCGTGACGCGTCACTTCAACGTGGTCGATATAATCCATCGCCGCGCGGCGCACCCGCTTGTCGTCCCAGCCGAACCCCAGCGGCTCGATCAAATCCACCGCCGCACCGAGGCAAGCCCCGAGCCGGAGCACCGAGCCCACATTTCCGGCAATCTCAGGTTCGAACAGGGCGATGCGCATGGGGGCTGCTTGGAGCCGGTTGCCTGCGCGCGCAAGGGGGCTGGTGCCAGCTATCGCGGCTTCGGCTCGACAATCAGATGCCGTCCCGTCGCTCCACCAGCCTTAAGCTCGCGCACGAGCCTTTCAGCCAATTTGCAAGAAGTACCAATATTTGGTATCGGTGCAGCATGGTCAAGAAAAACACCTCGATCGCGCTCGGCGCGCCGTTCGTCGAATTCACTCAGCGCAAGGTCGCGAGCGGCGAATTCGGTTCGACCAGCGAGGTCGTGCGCGAGGCTATGCGTCAATATATGCACGAGGACGCAAAGATCACCGCGTTGCGCACGATGATCCAGCAATCGCTCGATAGTGGCCCGGCAGTACCGTTCGATTGGGATGCCTTCATGGAGCGGAAGTTCGGCCCTCAACACGATGCTTGAGGTCATTATGCGGCCCGATGCGGCGGCTGATATCGAGCTTTGCGCCGATTATACAATCGGCGAGTGGGGGCATGAACAAGCTTTGCAATATGTCGCCGAGTTACGCAGAGCGATCGAGGGCTTGGCCACCTCGGCCCTGCGCCATCCACTCATCGAGGAAATCCAACCCGGTCTGCGCCGCAAGCGCAGCGGCATGCACAACATATACTACGTAACTTCCAAGGAACGTGTGGAAGTGTTGAAAGTGCTCCACGTCCAGCGCGACCCGGGGCTGCATTTGAAGATGGAGGGGTGGAGCGGGGAGGAGTGACAGTGGTGTGTTGATCCGCAGCCCGCTCTCCAAGACGTCGTCATGCTGAACTCGTTTCAGCATCCATTGTGCCGCATAGCCGGATCGGGAGTGCACGAACGCGCCGACCCGCAGGGTCGCTCGCGGTCGCGGGTACTGGATGAGAGGCGAAATGGACCCTGAAACAAGTTTAGGGCTACCAAGAGAGGTATGTTCGGCACCCAATTTCCGCAATGACGTGGAAGCTAATCTCCGTTGCCGAAATTATACGTCTGCTTAGTTTTTTTCGCTAAATATAGGCTGAGGACAATAAATCCAATAACAATCCACGCAATTCCCAATACAAGTGGTCCGGCGTACGCTCTGTCGTTTGCACTTGTTTCAATCATTTGAGATTGTGTTGGATCATCCCGGTCTACATAGATATCTAGGCGAGATCCGATTGGCGTTTTTTCAAATTTTTTAAATTCTACTGATTCATCTATTATATATGTCTGCAAATTCCATATAAATTTATATTGTAAATATTTCCAGCAATGCTTCCCGCATCCACTCTTAAAATCAGCATATTCGCTAGTTCCTATGTCGCCAGTGAAATACTCTGGATATAAACAGCGAATTCCATAACAATGCTTGAATATTCGTTTTTGTACGACGGCTTCTATAGCGATGTTATCTCTTACCAAAGATTTTCTATGAAGGTAGTTCGATGCGCCTTCCCAAAACATCGCAGGAATGACAATTGCCATAAGAATAATGGAAATCAACCCATACGCATTGCGAAAATTAGAGAATTTAAATCCCCCGTTCATCGGACCTTCCTGTCTTCGCCCCCTCAATAAACCCGCTTCTTCGGCTTGATGTAGCTCACATCATCGGTGAGCGTATATTCGTGCACCGGGCGGTAATCGATCTTCACGTCGCCGCCTTTGCCGCCCCAGCCGTCGAACCACGCGGCGGTGTGCTTCATCCAGTTCTGGTCATCGCGCTCGGGGAAATCTTCGTGCGCGTGCGCTCCCCGGCTTTCCTTGCGGTTGTGCGCGCTGTGCATGGTCACGCTGGCTTGCGCGATCAGGTTGTCGAGCTCCATCGTTTCGACCAGGTCCGAGTTCCAGATCAGCGACCGATCGGTGACGCTGATGTCCTGCATCCGGGCATAGGTCTTGGCGAGGTCGGCCTTGCCTTCGGCCATCAGCGCCTCGTCGCGGAACACCGCGCAGCCCTTGGTCATGGTGCGCTGCATTTCCAGCCGCACTTCGGCGGTGGGCGAGCCGCCGCTGGCATTGCGGAAGTGGTCGAGCCGGGTCAGCGCCAGCTCGGCGCTGTCCTTGGGCAGCTCGGCATGCGCGCTTTGCGGCACGATCAGCTGCTTCAGCCGGTGCCCCGCCGCGCGGCCGAACACCACCAGATCGATCAGCGAGTTCGAGCCGAGCCGGTTGGCCCCGTGGACCGACACACAGGCTGCCTCACCCACCGCGAACAAGCCCGGAACCGCGGTTTCGGGATTGCCGTCGGCGCCGATGGTCATCACCTCGCCGTGGTAATTGGTCGGGATGCCGCCCATGTTGTAATGCACCGTCGGACACACCGGCAGCGGCTGACGGGTCAGATCGACGCCCGCGAAAATCTTGCCGCTTTCGGTGATCCCGGGCAGGCGTTCGGCCAGCACCTTGGGATCGATGTGATCGAGGTGGAGGTGGATGTAATCGCCGTTCGGACCGAGCCCGCGGCCTTCGCGCATTTCCAGCGCCATCGAGCGGCTGACCACGTCGCGGCTGGCCAGATCCTTGGCGCTGGGGGCGTAGCGCTCCATAAACCGCTCGCCTTCGGAGTTGGTCAGATAGCCGCCCTCGCCGCGCGCGCCCTCGGTAATCAGCACCCCGGCGCCGTAAATCCCGGTCGGGTGAAACTGGACGAACTCCATGTCCTGCAGCGGGAGGCCCGCGCGCAGCACCATTCCGCCGCCGTCGCCGGTGCAGGTGTGCGCGCTGGTGGCGGTGAAATAGCACCGGCCATAGCCGCCGGTTGCCAAGACCACCGCATGGCTGCGGAAGCGGTGGATCGAGCCATCGTCGAGGCACAGCGCGATCACGCCGCGGCAGACACGCCCCCCAGAGCCATCGTCTTCCATGATCAGATCGATCGCGAAATATTCGATGAAGAAGTCCGCGTCGTACTTCAGGCTCTGCTGATAGAGCGCGTGGAGCATCGCGTGGCCGGTGCGATCAGCTGCGGCGCAAGTACGCTGGACCGGCGGGCCTGCGCCCATGTTCTGCATGTGGCCGCCAAACGGGCGCTGATAGATCGTGCCGTTATCGTTGCGCGAAAACGGCACGCCGGCATGTTCCAGCTCGTAGACCGCCGCCGGTGCCTCACGCACCATATATTCGATGGCGTCCTGATCGCCCAGCCAGTCCGATCCCTTGACCGTATCGAACATGTGCCAGGTCCAGTGATCGGGCGAATTGTTCTGCAGGCTGGCGGCAATCCCGCCTTGCGCGGCGACGGTATGGCTGCGGGTGGGGAACACCTTGGTGATGCAGGCGGTGCGCAGGCCCGCCTCGGCGCTGCCCATGGCGGCGCGCAGGCCCGATCCGCCCGCGCCGACCACCACGGTGTCATACGTATGGTCGATAATCTTGTAAGCGGCAGTCATATCAGGCTCCCAGCGCGATGCGCGCCACGCACAGCAGGCCGAACGCGGCCCCGGCAAAGGTCAACAGGTTAAGCGCCGCGGTGACCGCGAACTTGTTGGCGTGATCGTGAACATAGTCCTCGGTCAGCACCTGCAGCCCCAGCCGCGCGTGCCAGAAGGTGGATAGCACGAACAGCCCGGCCATGGTGGCGGGGAGCGGCGCGTGCAGCCAATCGTGGATCGACGCGAAGCTGTAGTCACCCTTGATCAGCAGCGCGAAGAACAGGTACAGCCCAGTGAACAGGTTGCCGATCGCCGTGTAGCGTTGCAGCAGCCAATGGCGTGCGCCGGTATGCGCCGATCCGAGCGCGCGAACTCTGCCAAGCTCAGTGCCGTTACCCATGGTGCAGTATCCCTTAGAGCAGCAATATCAGCACCCACACCAGCACCGTCGCGGTCAGCGCGAGGAGCGGGGTGAGCACCGACCAGAAAGCATTGTTCTTAAGCTCGTATCCGGCGCCGACATCGAGCACGAAATGGCGCAGGCCCGAGGCCATGTGTTTTAGAAACGCCCAGGTCAGCCCAATCAGCACCACTTTGCCGTACCAGGCGCCGGCATATCCGGCGAATGTTGCATAAGCGGCTGGCCCGGCGGCAAGCGCATAGAGCCACCACAGCAGCACCGGCAGCCCAACCAAAGCCATCCCATCACCAGTCACCCGGTGCAGAATCGAAACCAGCATCGCCGGTCCCCAGCGCCAGACGGTGATGTGCGGCGAAAGCGGACGATTGCGCGCGTTGGCCATGCGGCGATAACCCCTTGTGGCAGCTCGGACCCCAACGGTCCTTGCGCTCTCCCATAATCAAAACGCGAGGCGGTGCAAGCTGCGGCTTGGCGGCTGCGCCGTCTGGCTCTAGAGCCGGAGCCATGTCCAAAATCACCGCCCCCCTGACAGCTTTGGTCACCGGTTCGTCGCGCGGGATCGGCGCGGCGATCGCAGCCGCGCTGCGCGCGCGCGGCGTCACCGTAATCGGCCACGCCAGCCGCGCGATGGATGCCGATACGATTGCCGCCGACTTGGCTGAGCCGACTGCTCCGGCCCAACTGTGGGAGCAAGCGCTTGAGCGCGCTTCTGGCCGGATCGATATTCTGATCAACAACGCCGGCAAGTTTTCGCCCAACCCGCTCGATGCATCGGACTTTGCCTGGCTCGATCAATGGGAAGATACGCTGCGGATCAACTTGACCGCCGCGGCCGAACTGTCGCGTTTCGCGGTGCGCCACTGGCTGGCCGATGCCCGCGGCGGACGGGTGGTGCATATCGCCAGCCGCGCCGCGCACCGCGGCGATTCGCCCGATCACTGGCATTATGCGGCGGCCAAGGGCGGGATGGTCGCGATGCACAAGACCATCGCGCGGCACTATGCGGCGCACGGTGTGCTCAGCTATGCGATCTGCCCGGGCTTTACCGACACCGCGATGGCCGGAGACTACCTCGCCAGCCGCGGCGGCGCGGGGCTGCTGGCGGACATTCCGCTCGGACGGGTGGCCACGCCCGATGAGATTGCCACCATGGCGGTGTTCTGCGCGCTCGATGCTCCCGCCAGCATGACCGGCGCGGTGCTCGATGCCAATGGAGCGAGCTATGTTCGGTAAGCTGAAACACCACCCCCACACCCCCTCCTCTGAAGAGGATGGGGAGTATGCACGCCGCCGCTTAAGCCCGCGCGGGTTGACCGGGTGCTGCGCAGCGCCGGCGGGCTGACGGTGGGCCGGACCCGCTTCACGGCTTACGCCACGCCGAATCACTCGCCCGGCTCAACCAGCAGGATCTGGCCAAGCTGCAAGACGGGCCAAACCGCGCGCGAGCGGCTCGCGCAGCGGCTGGCAAAAGAACAATCGCGCCAGTGAGCGGTGCCTGGAAGCTGCTGGCGCTTGCCCCGCGTGCGGTGATCGAGGCCGCGCTGCTGGCGCACGAAGACGCCGATGACTGGGACCCGGCGATCGTCATCGCCGGCAGCGAAGTGGCCGAGGATCGCCCCGACGAATGGCAGCTCGAAGCCTGGCTGCCGCGCAGACCCGCGCGTGCTGATACGGCGGCGCTGACCGCGCTGTTTAGCGCCGCCGCGCCCCGCTTCACCGCTGAACAATTGCCCGACACCGATTGGCTGACCGCAAGTCAGACCGGCCTTGAACCGATCCGCGCCGGGCGGTTCCATGTGCACACCCCCGAACACCCCGCGCAAACCCAGCCGGGCCTGCGCGATTTTGTGATCCCCGCCAGCCAGGCCTTCGGCACCGGCCAGCACGCCACCACGGCTGGGTGCCTGACCATGCTGAGCGCAATGAAGGCGCGCGGGGTCATGGTGAGGAATTGCGCGGACATCGGGACGGGCACCGGATTGCTGGCCTTCGCCGCGCTGCACCTGTGGCCGCGCGCGCTCGCCACCGCGAGCGACATCGACGCGGTCTGCCTGAGCGTGATCGATGCCAATGCCCGCACCAATCGCGTGAAGCTGGGCGGCCGGGCTGGCGAGCTGACGATGCTGGTCGCCGACGGGATGAACCATCCGCTGCTGCGCGCGCGTGGGCCGTACGATCTGATCATCGCCAATATCCTCGCCGGGCCGCTGATCGACCTTGCCCCGCAGTTTGCGCAGGCGCTGGTGCCCGGCGGGCAGCTGCTGCTGGCCGGGTTGCTCAAAGCCCAAGAAGCACAGGTTCGACGCGCTTGCCGACGCGCCGGTCTGCGCATCGCCGAACGGTTGGTGATCGGCGACTGGTCGATCCTGTGGCTGCGCCAGCGCGGGGCTAGTTGCCGGTGAAGCCTCGCGATTTCCTGTTGCTGGTGCTGGTCTGTCTGCTGTGGGCGACCAACAATGTGCTGAGCAAAGTGGTGGTCAGCCACTGGCACGTCCCGCCGCTGTTTTACACCGCGGTGCGCTTTGCGATTGTGACATTGGTGACGCTGCCGTGGCTGCTGCCGATGCCGCGTCCGGCCTGGCGGATCGTGCTGGTCGGGCTGGTGATGGGCGCGGGCAGCTTTGGGTTGATGTTTGTGGCGCTGACCTGGGCCTCGCCTTCCGAAGCCGCGATCGTGGTCCAATCGAGCGTGCCGATCACCACGCTGCTGTCGATCTGGCTGCTGGGCGAGCGGATCCACTGGCGGCGCGGGCTGGGAATTGCGCTCGCGCTGGCCGGGGTGGTGATCGTGGTTTGGCAACCAGGCTTCAAGGTTTCAGCTGGGATGGTGTTCCTGCTTGGGGCAGCTTTCTGTGGCTCGCTCGGCGCGGTGCTGATGAAGCAGATGGGCGATATTGCCCCGCTGCGTTTCCAGGCCTGGGTCGGGCTGACCGGGCTGTGCCTGCTGACCCCGCTCTCGGCCTTGATCGAACCCGGTGCGTGGCAGGCAGCCGCGCAAGCCGGCTGGGCATTCGTCGCGGCGGTTACCTGGTCAGCACTGGTCGTCTCGGTGTTTGCGCATAGCGCCTATTACCTGCTGATCGGGCGCTATGAGGCCAACCTGATCGCCCCGCTAACCCTGATGACCCCGATTGTGACAATTGCGCTGGGGGTGGCGATTACCGGCGATTATATCGATGCGCGGATGGCCTTGGGAAGTGCTGTGGCATTACTGGGAGTGCTGCTGGTCGCAGTCCGCCGCACCAGCGCGCCAATTGCTGCAGCGCAGGAACGCTCGTGAGCGCAAAGGAACCTTAACCAGCGGGCGCTATAATAGCGGAATGGGACTTCATTCACTTCCCCGCCCCGGACCGGGTCAGCGCAGTTTTAACCGGCTCGCGCTGGGTGTCCCCGCCCAGTTGCAACTGACGCACGAACTGCGCGAGTGTCTGATCGATGATATTTCGACCACCGGCGCACGGCTGCGCATCCTAAGTCCGCTGGCCCCGCGTCAATCGGCAGTTCTGTCATTCCATGAACTCAAATTGTTCACCGCCGTAATGTGGTGCAAGGGCAAGGAATGCGGCCTGCGGTTTGACCAGCCGCTCGAGCTCGAAGACATGCAAGGGATGCTGTGGATCACCGAGAACCGCGCGCTTTATGCGCGGATTTGCGACGAAACCCACGCGCTCGGTTGGGCCGAGGGAACCCGCGAATAACGCGCGGGTACGATAAGTTACAGGCACCCAGCTGGTTGTAGTCAGCTCAGGCTGCGCCTAGCAGCCATGGCACAGTGCTCTGCCACCACGGGTTGTTCCAAAGGGTCAAGACTACGGCATCGGTCGGCAGGACCAGAGCCAACCAGATCACATATGCCCGGTGGACGCGGCCTTGCCGGTAAAGATCCCAGGCAAACATTGGGGATGCCAGCAACAGCACATAGAGGTCTCCCGATAATGGGCTGTACGGCATGGTCGCTGGCAGCCAGGTCATCCGATCAACCGCAGCCGGCATCGCCACAATCGGCGCCAGCACCATCAGCCGCTTGTGAAGCGACAGGTCGCGCTTGCGCGCGCGCACCGCCAGTGTCACTAAAATGGCAAACAGCGTCCCGACCTGGATTTGAATCAAGGCGATGTTGCCCCTGGCTGCAACTTGCGCAAGACCTGCGGCGTCGGGCCCGCCGGGCATCGCGTGAACCGAATTCCACAGCTGCTGATACATCGTGGGAACCAGCACAAAACCGACCAAGACCACGGCCGGCCCCAGAACCATCGAGGCCAGGCCCAATTGCCGATGCCCGGCGCGCCGCCCGGTGGCCATCAAACTGGTTTGCGCCAGCAGCAACAGCAACCAGCTGCCCATCGCTATGGCATGCATGTGCAGCACCAGCGGAAACGGTGGCCGTTTTCCGGCCTCAACCATTCCCACCTTCATCGCCGAATCCGGGATAAACCCGACCAAGGTTACGGTGATCAGCATCGCCGCCATAAAGACGAAAATCCAGCGATCGATTAGTGCGACCAAGTTTGTCGAAGGCGCAGCAGACGTTACGGAAATATCAGCAGTGGCTAAATCAGCAGACGGCGTCATG
>JAYVML010000037.1:0-2210 GCA_043758955.1 Novosphingobium sp.
CGGGCAATCCGGTCAGAGTATCGATCAGCGCATCGCGCTGCGACACTTGAACTCTTTCATAACCGACCCCGGCAACCAGCGCGAGGTCTAGACCGACCGGCAGCGTCACGTCACCGCGCACATGCTTGTCATCAATCCGCTGATCGAGATTGGATGTGTCTTCGCGGTTCCAGCCCGCGCCCACCCCAACGCCGATCGGCAAGACCGTGCCGGCACGCGTGCCAAAGTGGATCAAGGCGTTGTGCACGGTGCCTTCGTCATACAAGTCGATCGGGGTCTGTCCCGCCGCCACGGGCAGCGCGTTAGGCGTCGTCACCCGGCTGTAGCCGAAGCGGTAATGACCCTCGACGTTGACAGCGCCAAGCTGCGCCTTGATTGCCGGGCCGATATAGGCGCTGTAAACTTGCGCCGATGAATTACCGAGTTCGAGCCCCGGAGAGGTCGAGCCGTTGTTCTGGACGCTCAACCGCGCGGCCGTCGCGCCGCCTTCGAGGAACAGCGTGTGCGGGATGATCCCGACGCTGCCGCGCGCCACGCCGCTGACCACGTCGCCATCGCTGATCCTGTTGCTGCCCCAGCCGAAGCGCCGCTCATAGCGCACCGCAACTCCGGCTTCGGCATTGCGCCCCGTCAGGTTGGCGTCAACCCCGGCGGCGAGCGTCGAATAGGTTAGGACCTCGTTGCCCGGCGATAGCTCGCCGGTTACAACTTGCTGCGCCTCGATATAAGGCGTGATCCGCAGTCGGCCGGTGTGCTTGATCAAGCCGATGCCATCTGTCGGGGTATCGCTTTCATCTGCGGCATCATCGACGACGCTGCTGTCGCTGCTCGCACCGACTCCGCCGACATCGCCATAAGGCAGCGACTGCGCCTGAACGGTAGCGGGTAAGCCGACCGCTAAAATGGCAGCCATTGCCGCCAGCCCGGCGAAGAAATGCGGCTTCATGGTCAGCCCCCATATCCATAGTACGAGCCGAAGCGGCGGCCGCTGGGGCTGAAGTGGACGGCATTCAAAATCAGTTGAATGTTCGGGCAGGCCGAGAGCAGCGAGATGGCATCCTCAAGGCTGCCCTGCCCGGTCTTGTCACAGCGCGCGACGACCACCGCCTGGCCGACATATTTGGCCAGCGCAGCCGCAGGCGATGCGGCCAGCACAGGCGGCGAATCAAAGATCACGAACCGCTGCGGCACGCCCTGGACCAGCCGGTCGAGCACCGCCCGCGTGCGCGAACTTGACAGGTATTCAGTATCCGAGGTGGTCGCGCAGCCCGCCGGCAGTACCCACAGCCCGGGCACATCGGTGCCGATCACGCAGTCCGCCGCGTCGATCTCGGGGTTGGCCAGCGCGTCCATCAACCCCAGACCACCCGGCAAGCCCAACATCGAGAGCACCGATGGCTTGGCAAAGTCGGCATCGACCAACAGCACTTCGCATTCCTTCTCGGCGGCAATGGCCAGCGCGAGGTTGACCGCGGTAAAGCTTTTGCCTTCGCCAGGATGCGGCGAGCAGATCAGCACCCGCTGTGCCGCCGGGCCCATGCCCTGCTGCGCCAACTGGTCCGCGTTGCGCAGCAGCTGGCGTTTGACGATACGAAATTCTTCGAGCACCGCCGTGACCGTACTTTCGGGCACGATCAGCCCCTGATCTCGCAGGTGGTGACGATCCAGCGGATAGTGTTGGCCTTTGAACACCACTGGTTCGCGCTGCTCGGCCGGAACCTTAAGCGCAGCAGACGCAACGCCAGGTGCAAAGGCCATTGCCTCGCCCCCTCCGACCAATTCGGGCACAGGTCGTTCGGCCACCTCGGGCGCTGCGACCGGCGCCACCTCAGCTTCTTCGATCACTTCGTCGGCGTGGTGAAAGCGGCGGCGGGCGCTGGGGGGCGGCACCAAGTCTTCAGGAATCGGTGCCGGGGCCAGCTTGACCAGATCATAATTGCGCACCACCCGCTCGATCAGCGTGGCGCTCCTATGTTTGTGCGGGCCCGCCTCGGGCGCGCTTTCCGGCATCGGGATTTTGCTCTGCTCGGTCATTGCATTATCCTCAGGCCACCATGCCGCGTTGGATGAACTCGATCGTCAGCAGGATGACGAACAAGCCGCCCAGCGCACCGCTGGCCGCGTAGAACAACTTCAGGCGTCTGCGCCGCACCGCGCGCCCGGCGTCGGTTAGGGTCTGGCTGATCGCACCCAGCACCGGCAGCCCCAGC
>JAYVML010000038.1:0-35441 GCA_043758955.1 Novosphingobium sp.
GAAGCTTTCGCCACCGTGCGCGAAGCCTCGAAGCGCGTGCTCGGGATGCGGCACTTCGACGTGCAAATGGTTGGCGGTATGGTGCTGCATCGCGGCGAAATCGCTGAAATGCGTACCGGCGAGGGCAAGACCCTGGTCGCCACCTTGGCGGTTTACCTGAACGCGATCGAGGGCAAAGGCGTCCATGTCGTTACGGTCAACGATTACCTTGCTCGGCGCGACGCCGAATGGATGGGGCAAATCTACAAGTTCCTGGGCCTGACGGTTGGCGTGATCGTCCCCAATCTGTCTGAACCCGAGCGCCGCGAGGCCTATTATTCGGACATCACTTACGCCACCAATAACGAGCTTGGGTTCGATTACCTGCGCGATAACATGAAGCATGATCGCAGCGAAATGGTCCACCGGCCGTTCAACTATGCGATTGTCGATGAGGTGGACTCGATCCTGATCGACGAGGCGCGCACACCGTTGATCATCTCCGGCCCGACCGATGACAAGAGTGACCTTTATGTCTCGGTCGATGCGATCGTAAAGCAGCTCGTCCCGGAAGATTACGAAGCCGACGAAAAGACCAAGAACATCACACTGACCGAAGACGGGGTCGAAAAGGCCGAGCGGATGCTCGAGGATGCCGGGCTGCTGGTCGGCTCTAACCTCTACGATATCGAGAATACCCAGGTGGTCCACCACCTTGATCAGGCGCTCAAGGGCGTGGTGATGTTCAAGCGCGACATCGACTATGTGGTCGAGAAGGACAAGATCATCATCATTGACGAGTTTACCGGCCGCAAAATGGATGGGCGGCGTTGGTCGAACGGGCTGCACCAAGCGGTCGAGGCCAAGGAAGGCGTGCAGATCGAGCCAGAGAACCAGACCATGGCTTCGATCACTTTCCAGAATTATTTCCGGATGTATCCCAAGATTTCGGGCATGACCGGCACAGCGGCAACCGAGGCAGCTGAATTCTTCGACATCTATAAAATGAACGTCGTCTCGATCCCAACCAATGTCGAAGTGCTGCGCGACGATCAGGAAGATGAATTCTACAAGAATACCACCGACAAGTTCCAAGCCATCGCCAAGTTGATCGGCGAGCGGGCGCAGGGCGGACAGCCGGTGTTGGTCGGGACGGTCTCGATCGAAAAGAGCGAGCTGCTGAGCGAATATCTGACTCAGGAAGGGGTCAAGCACAACGTTCTCAACGCCCGGTTCCACGAAATGGAAGCCCACATCATCGCTCAAGCCGGACGGCTGGGCGCGGTAACAGTGGCGACCAATATGGCGGGGCGCGGCACCGACATCCAGCTGGGCGGCAATTTCGAATTTCGGATCGGCGATGAAGCCAAGGATCTGGCCGAAGGCACCGAACGCGACGTAGCGATCGAACGGATCAAGGCTGAAGTTGCGACGGAAAAGGCGGCGGTGCTGGCGGCCGGCGGGCTGTGCGTAATCGGCACCGAACGCCACGAAAGCCGCCGCATCGATAACCAGCTGCGCGGCCGCTCGGGCCGCCAGGGCGATCCGGGTATGTCAAAGTTCTACCTCTGTCTTGAGGATGACTTGCTGCGCATCTTCGGGCCGGACACGCTGTTCAGCCGGATGATGAATTCGAACCTGGCCGACGGCGAGGCAATCGGCTCGCGCTGGCTGTCGAAAGCGATCGAGACCGCGCAGAAAAAGGTCGAGGCGCGCAATTACGATATCCGCAAGCAAGTGGTCGAATACGACGATGTGATGAATGATCAGCGCAAGGTGATTTACGAACAGCGCGCCGATATCATGGACGCCGATGCGCTCGACGATGTGGTTGAAGACATGCGCCACGATACGGTCAATGCGCTGGTTGGCGATGCCTGCCCGCCGGGATCGTACCCCGAACAGTGGAATATTGAAGGTCTGAAGGCGCGCGTGCTCGATGTGCTGGGGATCGACGCGCAGATCGACGATTGGCTGCGCGAAGATGGGATCGAGCCGCAAGACATCGAACAGCGGCTGGCCGAAGCCGCGGACGCCAAAATGGCCGAGAAAATGGGCGGCGACGCGAGCATCTGGCGCCAAGTCGAAAAGCAGATCCTGCTCGAGCGGCTCGACCATTACTGGAAAGAGCACCTCGCCACGCTCGATGCGTTGCGTCAGGTGGTGCACCTGCGCGCCTACGCTCAGAAGACCCCGATCAATGAGTACAAGCAGGAAGCCTTCGGCCTGTTCGAGCGCATGCTCGAGGCGATCCGCGAGGATGTTACACGGATCCTGATGCTAAGCGTCTTGCAGATGCCCGAGACCGCGCCACTGCCCGAGCTGCCCGATTTCCTGACCGGCCATATCGACAGCATCAGCTTCGACGATGCCAACAATGCCCGCACCCCCGGAGCAGCAGCGATGATGGGCGCGTTGGGTACCGGCGCCGCCGTACTGACCGCGCCGGGCGATGGTGATCCCTATGCCGAAATGGGGCTGTCGCGAAATGCGCAATGCCCGTGTGGTTCAGGCGAAAAGTACAAGCACTGTCACGGTGCCGCCGGCTAAGCCCATCGCATGATCTGGCTGCCGCCCGCGTTCTTCGCCACCGCGCTGCTCTATGCTTCGGTCGGATTCGGCGGCGGCTCCACTTATAACGCGCTGTTGGCGCTGGTGCATTTTGACTACAGGTTTCTGCCGATTGTCAGCTTGGCCTGCAACATCGTAGTGGTCAGCGGAACTACGCTGAGGTTCGCCCGCGCGGGCGTGGTGCCGTGGCGGCGGGGATTACTGCTCGCGCTGATTGCGGCCCCACTGGCGTTTTTGGGCGGGCTGACCCCCATCAAGCAAGCGACCTTTCTGGTCCTGTTGGGGCTCAGCCTGATTGCCGCCGGGCTGGCGTTGTTCGTGCCGCGCGCGGCGGAGTCCGAAGCCGAGCCGTTGCCGCTGGCGCGGTGGATGCCGCTGGCGGTGGCACCGTTGGGCTATCTGGCCGGGCTGGTCGGGATTGGTGGGGGTATTTTCCTCGCACCGTTGCTACATTATACGCGCTGGGCCGGCGCGCGGGCGATCGCCGCCACGACGAGCCTGTTCATTTTGATCAACTCACTCAGTGGGTTGGTCGGTCAGCTGTCCAAGAACGGTGTCGGTACGTTTGGCACTGCACTGGGCGATGCGCTACCGCTGTTGATCGCGGTGGTCTTGGGCGGGCAACTAGGCAGCGTGCTGGCGCTGCGTTGGCTGCCCGCGCGGGCGATCCGCTGGCTAACTGCCGCACTGACGATCTGGGCCGGCGGGCAGCTGCTCTATCGGCAATGGTTTTGAAGCGGGGCGATTAAGGTAGTTGCTGGGCCAGATCATCGTGCGCCACATGTGCGCCGATGGGCTGTCATTGAACCCCAATCCCTCGATCGGCTGACGGAAGTTCCGACCGATAATGTCGGTAAAAACCGCAGTATCAACCGGGCCGGTATAATGTCAGCAGGATTTTTTCGTTATGCCCGTCATCAATCGCGCGTTGCTCGGGCATTCGCGGCAGCTCCGGATTGTCGCCCATCATCACTGAGCTTGCGTTCATCCGCGCGATTTGCGGCTGTTCGCGATCAAGTTTGCCGGTCCCATCGGGTCGGAGGCGGTACAATCAGCCGCTCGAGCCCGGCTTGCGGAAAGCTCTGATCGTCGGTTGGGGCGGCGGGATGCTGGCACATGCGCGCCTTGTGTCATCCTGCAAGCAAGTTGGCAACGCAGCGGCGCGCAGGCTAAAAAAACTGGCTCCCCGAGTTGGATTCGAACCAACGACCAAGTGATTAACAGTCACCTACTCTACCGCTGAGCTATCGGGGAGCGGTCCTTACGGACAGGTCAGCGCCTATAACAGCGCCAATGCATTTGGCAAGCCGGTGAAGCTCAAAATTGGAACTGCTCGGCAAAGATGCGTTCCTCCAGCGTTTTACCGGGATCGAACAGCAGGGTAAGCTGCTGCTCGCGCGCAACTCGTACTTTGACCACGTGGATATCGCGCAGTTCCTGCTGGTCGGCAACCGCCGCCACCGGGCGCTTGTCAGCCTCAAGCACGCGGAATTCGATCTCGTAATGATCGGGAATGATCGCCCCGCGCCAGCGTCGTGGGCGAAACGGACTGATCGGGGTCAGTGCCAGCATGTTCGAGCCGAGCGGTAGGATCGGGCCGTTGGCCGACAGGTTGTAAGCGGTTGAACCGGCCGGCGTGGCGACCAGGATACCGTCGCAAAACAGCTCTGGAATGCGGACTTTGGCGTTAACCGAAATTTCCAGCCGCGCGGTTTGGCGTGTTTCGCGGAGCAACGACACTTCGTTGATTGCTGAAAACGTATGCTGCTGGCCGCTGCCCGTGGTGGCAGTCATTGTCAGCGGAGTCACCGCCAGCGGCCTGGCCCGCGCGACCCGCTCAGCCAAAGCGCGGTTGCTTTTGGGGCGGTTCATCAGAAAGCCGATGGTGCCCAGATTGATCCCGTAAGCGGGGATCACCTGGCCCGCATCGAGCATCTGGTGCAGCACGTGCAGCATCTGCCCATCGCCGCCGATCACTACCGCTACCTCGGCCTCGGCCAGCGGCACGAACGTATGCTCGGTGCGCAGCAGGTCGGCGGCTTCCTGCGCGCGCGGGGTGTCCGAAACCAGCAAAGCGAGACGATGTTGCTTGGGCATGACGCGATCATAGGGGATGCGCGGCCTGCTTGGCAATTGGCGGTACGTCGCGAATACTTTGGTAGGGCGATCTATGTTAGTGCGGCGGCGATGGACAAAGTTCCTCTTCACGATGCGCTGACTGGCCTCGCCGGACGTGACGCTGCCGCCGCGCGGTTAGACGCGTGGCTGACGCGCGGCGAGCGGGTTCACGCGCTGTTGGTCGGGTTCAAGCGCTTCGATGCGGTCAACCTGGCCTATGGCAAAGCCGCAGGCGATGCCGCGCTGGCCGAAGTGGCGCAGCGGCTCAGGCATTTTGCGGCTGAAGAACTCGACGGGCTGTGGTTGGCGGCGCGCGGCGGGGGCGGGCAGTTTCTGATGCTGGCCACAGAGCCGTGCAGCCGCGAGCGCTGGCAACTCGCCGCCGGGCAGTTGCTCGATGCCTTGGCACGTCCGATCGCGACCACCTGGGGCACGCTGCGGCTTAGCCCGCGCGCGGCGCTGCTGCGCGGGATTGAGGGCGAAACTGCGGGTTCGGTATTGGACCGACTAGGCCAAGCGCTCGATAGCACCATGGCGCAACCTGGACGGCGGCTGCTATGGGCTGATGGCGAGGCGACGCGCGCGGGCTTCAGCGCGGCGCAACTTGAAGCCGACCTGCTGCGCGCGCTCGATCTGGACGAAATCGAGGTAGTCTACCAGCCGCAATTTGCCTGCGTCGACGACCGGCTGGTCGGGGCAGAGGCGCTGGCGCGGTGGAACCATCCCAAGCTGGGGCGGGTGGGTGCGGGCGCACTGTTTGCAATCGCCGAGCGCGCCGATCACGTGCCGCAGCTATCGCAGCATATCGCGCAGCTGGCGCTGAGCGCGGGCGCACGTTGGCCGTTGGATCTGCGCTTGTCGCTCAATGTCACTCCGAACGATCTGGCCAGCGCGGATTACGCGGGGCAGTTCGCGGCGCTGCTGGCCCGATCGGGCTTCGCGCCGTGGCGGTTGACGCTGGAAGTGACCGAGCAGGTGCTGCTGGGCGATGCGGCGCAGGCAGCAGAAGTGTTGGGCGCACTAGCGGGGCACGGAATCCGCATTGCGCTCGACGATTTCGGGGCTGGCTTCTGCAATTTTCGTTACCTCAAGCTTTTGCCGCTGCATTACCTCAAGCTTGACCGCTCTATGATCGACGGTGTCACGGGTGACGCGCGCGACCTAGCGGTGCTGCGCGCGATCATCGCAATGGCTGGCGCGCTCGACCTTAAGGTTATCGCCGAGGGAGTGGAAAGCGAAGGTCAGCGGCTGCTCGCGGTGAGCGAAGGCTGTACATACTATCAGGGGTTCCTGCGCGCCCAGCCGATCAGCGCGGGGGATTTCTTGGAATTGGCGCGGGGGTAGCCCGTCGTCCCCGGTCGAGCCCGGGGCGACGTCTATTTTGCCGCCTTCTTCGCAATCGCGCTCAGTCCCTTGGTCAGCTGGAACAGCCCGTTAAGCCGCGCTTCGGCGCTGGCCCAAGCGCGAGTTACGGCGATCTTGCTGTCGGGGCGCAGTTTGATCGTGCCCGCCAGCCGCTCAGCATAGGCGATCAGTCCAGCAGGATCGGCGAATTGGTTGCCGTGGAAGCTGACCAATGTGCCCTTTGCGCCGACATCGATCTTTGAAATGTTCGCGGTGATCGCCAGCCGCTTGATCTCAATCAGTTTGATCAGATTGGCGGTCGGCGCGGGTAAAGGTCCAAAGCGGTCGATCATCTCGGCCGAGAGGCTCTCAATCTCGGTCGAATCTTCGGCATCGTTGAGCCGCCGGTACAGCGCCATCCGCACCGACAGATCGGGCACGTATGCCTCTGGGATCATGATTGGCGCGTCGAGCGTGATTTGCGGGCTGAGCGAGCTGCGCTCGCGCGCCAGCCCCATCTCGCCAGCTTTGGCCGCCAGGATCGCATCTTCGAGCATCGACTGATACAGTTCGAACCCAACCTCGCGAATGTGTCCCGATTGCTCGTCGCCAAGCAGATTTCCGGCACCGCGAATGTCAAGATCGTGACTGGCGAGCTGGAAGCCAGCTCCCAGGCTATCGAGATCACCCAGCACCTTTAGTCGCTTCTCGGCCACTTCGGATAGCTGCGTATCCACCGGCGTGGTCAGGTAAGCATATGCACGCAGTTTCGAGCGGCCAACTCGCCCGCGAAGCTGGTACAGCTGAGCGAGGCCGAAGCGATCGGCGCGGTGGATGATGATCGTGTTGGCGCTGGGGATGTCCAGGCCGCTCTCGACGATGGTGGTTGAAAGCAGCACCTCGTAGCGCTTTTCGTAGAATGCGCTCATCCGCTCTTCGACTTCGCTCGCCGCCATCTGGCCATGCGCGGTGACCGCGCGAACCTCGGGCACGGTATCGCGCAGCCATTGCTCGACCGCTTCCATATCGGCAATCCGGGGGACAACGACGAAGCTCTGCCCGCCGCGATGATGCTCGCGCAGCAGTGCCTCGCGCATCACCATCTGATCCCACTCCATCACGTACGTGCGCACCGCCAGCCGGTCGACCGGCGGGGTCTGGATTGTCGACAGCTCGCGCAGGCCTGACATCGCCATCTGCAAGGTCCGCGGGATCGGGGTAGCGGTCAGCGTAAGCATGTGGACATTCGTGCGCAGCGCTTTCAGTGTTTCCTTGTGGTTGACTCCAAATCGCTGCTCTTCATCAACAATTACAAGCCCAAGCTGTTTGAAGCTCAGGCTTTTTGCCAGCAAGGCATGCGTGCCGATGATAATATCGACGGTGCCATCAGCCACCCCGGCCTTGGTCGCCTTCGCCTCCTTTTCGCCTACCAGCCGCGAGAGCCGTCCGACCTTAAGCGGGAACCCGGCAAATCGCTCGGTGAACCCGCTGAAATGCTGCCGGGCGAGTAACGTCGTCGGCGCGATCACCGCAACCTGCTGGCCGCCCATCGCGGCCACGAACGCTGCGCGCAGCGCCACCTCGGTCTTGCCGAAGCCGACATCGCCGCAAACCAGCCGGTCCATCGGGCGACCGGCAGCCAGATCGGCCAGCACATCGTCGATCGCCGCATCCTGATCGTCGGTTTCCTGCCACGGGAATTTTTCGACGAATTGATCGTAGCTGGTCTGCTCGGGCTCGAGCACGGTGGCGGTTCGCAGCGCGCGCAAAGCGGCGGTCTTGAGCAATTCGTGGGCAATTGCACGGATTCGCTCTTTCAACCGGCTCTTGCGCTTTTGCCAGCCTTCGCCGCCCAGCCGATCAAGCGCGGTGAATTCGTTGTCGCTGCCATAGCGGCTGAGCGCGTCAAGATTCTCCACCGGCACGTACAGCTTGTCGCCTCCGGCGTATTCGAGCATCACGCAGTCGTGCGGGCTTTGCCCGACCGGGATCGATTGCAAGCCGCCGTAGCGCCCGATCCCGTGCTCCAGATGCACGACCAGATCGCCAGGGGTCAGCGCCGCCAGTTCGGCGAGGAAGGCATCGGCACCCTTGCGGCGTTTCTTGCGCCGGACCAGCCGGTCCCCCAGGATGTCCTGCTCGGTAACAAGTTCGAGCTCGGCGTTCGAAAACCCATTTTCGAGCGGTAGCACCAGCGCCACCGGCACGCCCTTGGTGGCCAGGCCCAGCGCTTCCTGCCAGCTATCGGCCATAACCGGGGCGGGGCGCACGGCCTCACCCAGAATCGCCGCGATCCGTGCTCGGCTGCCTTCGGAGTAGGCCGCGATCAGAACCTTTTTGCCTTGCGCAGCCTGCCCGGTCAGGTATCGCGCAGCGGCCTCATAAACATTGTCGCCGCGCGCGCGTTCGGGGGAAAAATCACGGCCGCTGGCGAAGCCGGCGTCAATAACCTTGGCGTTTTCGGGTTGCGCGAAAATATCGGCGCGGTGAACCGGCTGTGCCGCCAGCTGCGCGTCGAGCTCGGCGCGGGTCAGGTACAGCGCGGCCGGCTCAAGCGGGCGGTAGCTGCCCGCCGCCTTACCCGATGTCTCGGAGCGCGATGCGAAATAATCGGCAATGTCGCCCAGCCGCTCCTCGGCTGAACCAAGCGCGGAACTGTCGATCAGCGTCAGATCGCGCTCACCCAGATGATCGAACAGCGTGACCAGCCGATCCTCGAACAGCGGCAGCCAGTGCTCCATCCCGGCGAGCCGCCGCCCATCGCTGACCGCCTGGTACAGCGGATCGGAGGTAGCATTGGCGCCGAATTGCTCGCGGTAACGGCTGCGGAAGCGCTTGACGCTGTCTTCGTCGAGCAGTGCTTCGCTGGCGGGCAGCAGCAGGTGCTCGGCCACCACCCCGGTCGAGCGCTGGGTATTGGGATCGAACAGCCGCAGTGTTTCGAGTTCGTCGCCAAAGAAATCAAGCCGCAGCCCGGCATCGAGTCCCGAAGGATAAATGTCGAAGATCGATCCGCGCACGGCATATTCGCCCGCATCGGCCACGGTATCGGTGCGGCTGTAACCCTGCCGCTGGAGCAGCGCGATCAGGCTCTCACGCCCGATCTCCATCCCCGGCTTGAGCAGCCGCACGTTTTCACGAATGCGGAACGGCGTGACCACCCGCTGCAGCGCGGCGTTGATCGTGGTAACCAGCAATTGCGGCACGGCAGGCGCGGCCTGCAAGCGGTGCAGCGCCGCCAGCCGCCGCGCGCTGATCGATAGCGCCGGGCTGGCGCGGTCATACGGCAGGCAGTCCCACGCCGGGAACGACAGCACTTCCAGCTCGGGCGCGAAGAAGGCCGCGCTATCGGCAATCCCCTGCATCGCGGCTTCGTCAGGCGCGATGAACACCGCGCGCGTTTTGGCCGCACGCGCCAGATCGGCGAGCACCAGCGGCTGCGCCCCACGCACCAGCGAAGCAAGAGTTAGTGGGGCGGTGGCAGAAAGGATTTTTGAGAAGTCAGGCATATGTGCGCGCAACAGCAATTGCCCCGCGGACCGTTTTTGCGGTCGGCGGGGTGGGAAGGGAAGGCCGCCTTAGCGGTTGATCAGCGCGTTGTCAGCGCGGGATTTCAACAAAATCGAGTTTGCGTAACGCTTCCATCAGCGGCCCGGAATAGCGCGCCGGAACGGCTTGCGTCCCCAGCGCCCAGGCCATGATCTCGACATCATCTTCATCGAGCAGCGCTTCGAACCAGTCCATCGCGGCCGCGTCCCAGCCGGTATGATGCGCGTCGAAGAAACAGCCGATCATATAATCGGCCTCACGCGTGCCGCGGTGCCAAGCACGGAACTTCAAGCGGCGGAGGCGGTTAGCAGGAGCCATCGACCTCGCCGCTAAGCCGCGGCACGGTCAATGGCAAGTTATCAATCAGGTTCGCGCAGAGCTGCAATCAGTTCGCTCGGCTGGCGTCCTGTCATCGACTTGTTCACTTCGCCGAGCAAGGCCTGCTCCGTCAGTTTATGATAGTGTTTGCGCAATTCGCCCAGCGAGCGAGGCGCGGCAAAAATCACCAGATCATTCAATTTGTGCCCCAGCACCTGCTGATTGAGCCATTCTACGGCAGCAATCGCGTGGGCGTCTTCATCGGCCTGATGCCCGCCAGGGTTGCCCGAGCTTGAATGGTGACTTGCACCCGAGTGATTGCTCGCGTCGAGTTTTGGGCTTTCCTCGGGAGTCAGTTCCGGATCCGCTTCGGTTCCGGTGTTCCGAAAAAGCTCGAACGCGTTACCGTCGATCACTGCGATCATGGTTCCGTGGGGTAGCAACATGGGGTTCTCCTGCAAAATCGGGGTTGTCGCTGGCACAACGCATGAGATGCCAAAGGGGGAACCCAGCAAGTTCGAAAAAAGCCACTTACGTCGCCCGAACCTTGGGCCACCAAGGATAAGCTCGACTAGCCGCCCTTGCGAGGGGCTCGCTGGCAGGAACGAACCTCAGTTTCCAAGCGTTTGCTCTTCGACCGACCAAATTGGAGAAGCGCCATGATCGAGCTTTGCAAACTGCCTTACGCCTATGATGCGCTCGAACCGGTGATTTCCAGCCAAACGATGAAGCTGCACCACGACAAGCATCACGCTGGCTATGTCAAAAAGACCAATGAGCTGGCAACAAAAGCCGGTCTGGATGATTTGTCACTCGAAGAAATTGTCCGGCAAGCCAAATCCAAGGGGGACAAAAAGCTTTACAACAACGCGGCCCAAGCTTGGAATCATGCGTTTTTTTGGCAATCCATGATCGGCGAGCAGGCAAGCCCGACAGGTCAGATCGCCAGCGCCATCAGCGCAAATTTTGGTGACCTCGCGGCGCTCAAGACCAAATTTGTCGAAGAGGGCGTAAACCATTTCGGCTCTGGCTGGGTGTGGTTGGCCCAGGCGGGTGACGCGATTAAAGTGATCTCAACTCATGACGCTGACGACTTCTTGTCCACCAGCGAAGCAATCCCGCTGCTGGTCTGCGATCTTTGGGAACACGCTTATTATCTTGACCATTTTAATGACCGAGAAGCGTTCCTGACCAAATGGTTCGATAGTCTTGCCAACTGGCAGTTTGCCGGCGAGCAGATGTCGGCCGCGCGGCAAGGTCAGCCCGGATACATGTATCCGGCAATGACTGCCCAGCACGTCTGAGTAAACCGGTCACTCGCTAGCACCGAATTGGTGCCGTTTGTCGCGCGCTGCGGCAAACTCTCTTGGCAAGCACGCCCGATTGCGGCTTATGGGGGCAATGCGCCCCGAACGGCTCAACCCCCTGTTTGTGCCGGCTGACAGCCTGAAAGGTGTCGGCGCCACTTTGGCGCGCCCGCTGGAACGGCTCGGTCTGACGCGACTCAAAGACTTTATCTATCACTTGCCCGATCGCTTCGTGGAACGCCGCGCGGTGGGCGACCTGGACGCAGCCAGCGTGGGCGAAAACATCGTGATTGCGCTGACCCCCATCGAGTACCGCGCTGCACCGGGGCGCGGGCCGCTGCGGGTGCTGACCAGCGATGCGGCGGGCAATATCTGCGCGGTCACTTACTTTGGGCGCAATTCGGGGTGGGGCAAGAAGCAGCTCCCGTTGGGCGAACTGCGCTGGGTCGCCGGAAGACTCGAGCAGTATGGGCAGATGCTGCAGATCGTTCACCCCGATCATGTTGCCGAGGACAGCGCGACTATGCTGGGGCAATTGACCGAGCCGGTTTATCCGCTGTCCGAAGGGCTGACGCAGGGGCGAACCGCCGCAATGATTCAGCAGGCGCTGGAGGCGGTCCCCGAACTGCCTGAATGGATCGAGCCCAAGCTGGCTGACAAGATGCATTGGCCGCACTGGCGTGATGCGCTGCTGCTCGCGCACAAGGGCGATCACCCCGCCGCGCGCGAACGGCTGGCGTATGACGAATTGCTGGCGAACAGCCTGGCGCTGCTGTTGGTCAAGAACGCCAATCGCGCACATGTTGGCACTGCGCTGGCGGGCGACGGACGGCTTCGCGCCAAGCTCAACTTGCCGTTCGCATTGACCGGGGCCCAGCGCCGCTCAATTGCCGAGATCGAAGGCGATCTGGCCCAGTCCACGCCGATGTTGCGGCTCCTGCAAGGCGATGTAGGCTCGGGCAAGACGGCGGTTGCGGTGGAGGCGATGCTGATCGCGGTCGAAGCCGGAGCGCAGGCGGCACTGCTCGCTCCGACCGAAATCCTCGCCCGTCAGCATTATGACACGATCCGCCGGATGTTAGCGCCGACCGGGGTCACCGCGGCGCTGCTGACCGGACGCGATAAGGGCCGCGCGCGCGAAGCGATCCTGATGGGCTTGCTCGACGGTAGCATCCAGATCGCAATCGGTACGCATGCGATCTTTCAAACCGCGGTGGCTTACAAGAACCTGGCATTGGTAGTGATCGACGAGCAGCACCGCTTTGGGGTCAGCCAGCGGCTAATGCTGGCGCAAAAGGGTAAGCGCGCTCCGCATTGCCTGGCGATGACCGCCACCCCGATCCCGCGTACGCTGACGCTCGCGCAGTACGGCGAGATGGACGTCAGCCGGATTGACGAAATGCCGCCCGGGCGCCAGCCGATCGACACCCGGGTGGTTGCGCTCGAGCGGATCGCCGATGTGATTGGCGCGCTCGACCGCCACTTGGCTGCCGGCCAGCAAGCCTATTGGGTCTGCCCGATGGTGCGCGAACTTGAAACGCAGGATATTGCTGCGGCCGAAGCGCGTTATGCCGATCTGAAAGCGCGGTTCGGCGAGACTGTGGTGCTGGTCCACGGCCAGCTCCGGCCCGAGGTGAAAGACGGAGCGATGGAGCGGTTCGTGCGCGGCGACGCCCGGCTGCTCGTCGCCACCACTGTGATCGAAGTGGGGGTCGATGTTCCCGCCGCGACGCTGATGGTGATCGAACAGGCCGAGCGTTTCGGGCTGGCGCAATTGCATCAGCTGCGTGGGCGGGTCGGGCGCGGGGCCATGCAGAGCACCTGCCTGTTGCTGCGCGGCAGTGCTTTAAGCGAAACCGCGCGCGAGCGGCTGGCCTTGATGCGCGAAACCCAGGACGGCTTTCGCCTCGCCGAAGAAGACTTGCGGCTCCGCGGCGGGGGAGAACTGCTTGGCACGCGGCAATCCGGCGATACCCCGTTCCGTGTTGCCAGTCTTGAGCAGATCCAACGCTTGTTGCCGGTGGCGCACGATGATGCGCGGCTATTGATCGAGCGTGACGACGGCCTGAAGGGGGAGCGCGGCGAGGCCGCCCGGCTGCTGTTGTATTTGTTTGAACGCGACTGGGGTGTGCAATTGTTGCGCGGAGGATGAGCCATCCGCCGCACCGGCCTTGGGCTCAATTCAGAGGGCCGATGCGGCAGCGGCAGTTTTTATTTCGTCGGCTGCGCACGGCGCGGTTAGGTCGCGGCAGGCATAGCATTGACCGCGGACAGTTGTGCCGGGGGCAGTCCTTCGCTTTCGAGTTGAGCTAGCAGTTGTTGCTTGCGCTGTAGCATTTGATCGCGCAGCGCCACCAGATCGACTTCGGCTGCTCGTGCCTGAGCAAATATACCTTCGCTGGGCTGCTCTTCTTCCTTGACGTGGTGTTCGATGTCCTCGGACAGAACCTTGACCTTGGCGTCGTAGAAGTCGTCGTTCGGGCCGCCAGCCATGATGTCGTTGATCAGCACCTTGGCACCGTCATGCTCGACATAAGCTTCGCTGAGCAGGTCAGCGTCGATCTTGCCGTCGAGCGCAGGGTAAAACAATTCCTCCTCGATCGTTGCGTGGATTTTGAGCTCGTTGCAAATCTGCTCTGCGATCGTTTTCTTGGACGATCCCGTCGAGCCCTCGAACTTTTCGAACAGGCCTTCGACCTTGCGGTGATCGGCCTTGAGCAAGGCAATGGCGTCAGTGAAAGTGTCCGGGGTCATGAGTAACTCCTGAAGTGTGGTTGTCAGTCTGTTTGAAAGCAACGACACTTGCCGGATTTGGTTCCATGGCATTGATAAGCTAGCCTAAATTTCCCTAAGCAGGGGCGTTGATTTTGCAGCCAACGGGTTGTCCTTGCAGTTCGCCACGCGCTCGTGCACCCAGCGCTGCGACGTAAAACAGCCGGCAGAAGAAGGATGCAGACGCCGTGAAGGAATCGCCGATCCGATTGCTGGTATGTGATATCGACGGCACGCTGGTGCGGCACGACAAGAGCATGCCCGATGAGAACGTAGCGGCGATCCGTGATCTGTCTGCGCGCGGGATCGCGGTTTCGTTAATCTCGGCCCGGCCCCCGGCGGGGATGGTGGCGATTGCCGACAAGCTTGGCTTGAGCGGCCCGTTCGGCGCGTTCAATGGGGGAACGATCTTTACCGAGGATGCCACCGAGCTGTGCGCAGCTCAGGTGCCGCCAGCGCTCGCCGAGCAACTGCTAGCGCTGTATCGTGAGGCCAAGGTGACCATCTGGCTGTTCGCTACCAATCGCTGGTTCAGCAGTGATCTAAGCAATTCGCACACGCCGCGCGAAGTAATTTCATCGGGATTGCAGCCTGAGGAAATGCCCAACGTCGCCGCGTTGCTTGGCGACGTTGATAAGCTTGTCGCGGTTTGCGATGACCAGGCCGCGATGGATGCAATTGAGGCGCGGGCGAGTAAAATAGTCGGCAGTGCCGCTACGCTGGTCCGCTCGCAGGACTATTACCTCGATTGCACCGCGTTGACGGCCAACAAGGGCGACGGAGTGACCCGGTTGGCGGCACTTTACGGGGTTCCGCTGAGCGAAGTGGCGGTGATCGGCGATCAGGCCAATGACGTGGCGATGTTTCGCCGCGCCGGCTTGGCGATAGCGATGGGGCAAGCCAAGCCCGCAGTGCAGGCTGAAGCGCACGTTATCGCGGCCAGCAGTGAGGACGCGGGCGTAGCCGATGCGGTCCGGCGGTTCGTGATGCCGCGCATTGCGAAGAAATGATTGGTCGGGGAAAGAGGATTCGAACCTCCGGCCCCTGCCTCCCGAAGACAGTGCTCTACCAGGCTGAGCTATTCCCCGACCGATCGTTCACCCCCAATGACAGGGGTGAGGCAGGAGCGCGCCTATAAGCGGCGATCTGCGGGGTGGCAAGCGAGCAATAGCGCGCTACCATGGGTTTATGGCGAGCGCTGCGATTCCCTTCGATTCTTCCCGTGAGCAACACTGGGAATGGCAGTATCTCGACCTGATGCGCCGCATTTGGGCGGCGGGTGACGAGCGGATCGACCGGACTGGAGTGGGCACGCGCTCGGTGTTTGGTGCGCAGATTCGCTTTGATCTGGGCGGCTGCGCGATGCCGCTGATCACCACCAAGCGGGTCTATTGGAAGACCGCAACCCGGGAGTTTCTGTGGTTTTTGACCGGTGACACCAACATCCGGGCGCTGTGCAAGCAAGGGGTGCAGATCTGGACTGACTGGCCGCTCGAGCGATTTCGCAAAGACAGTGGTGAAGACATTTCGCGCGAGGATTTTTCGGCGCGCATCGTGCAAGATGCTGATTTCGCCCGAAAATGGGGCGATCTTGGGCCGGTTTACGGCAAACAATGGGTCGATTGGCCGACTTATGAGCAAGCAGGCGAGGGGCTGTTCAAGCCGGGCAAGGGCATCAATCAGGTGGCACAAGTGGTGCACAGCCTGCGCACCAACCCGGGCAGCCGCCGCCACATTGTCGAGGGTTGGAATGTGGCGGAACTAGACCAGATGGCCTTGCCGCCGTGCCACAAGACGTATCAATTCCACGTCGCCAATGGTCGGCTCAATTGTCTGCTGTATCAGCGCAGCTGCGATGTCGCGCTGGGGCTGCCGTTCAATTTATGGAGCGCCGCGCTGTTTACCAGGATGCTGGCCCAGCAATGCGATCTGGAGCCGGGCGAGCTGGCGTGGATGGGCGGGGATACGCACCTTTACCTCAACCACGGCGAGCTGGTCGAAGCGCAGTTGACGCGCGCGCCTGCAGGACGCCCGACGCTGACCTTTGGGCGGCGGCCCGCCAGCATGTTTGACTATACTTTCGAGGATTTTGTGGTGGCCGATTATGCGCCGCAGGCCCCGCTGTCGGCCCCCGTCGCTGTCTAGTTGACCTGATCACCGCTTTGAAATAAAATAACGTGCATCTAAAACAACCTTCCAAAGTGAAGTTTTTGAAGGAGAGCGTTTCGTGGGCCAGAGGTTTGCTGGATGACCAAGCCGGTGTCTCCCGACGGGGCTGCGCGCGCTAACCTGCCGCCGCTGTCGCTCCACGTCCCCGAACCGCCGTTCCGCCCGGGCGATCCGGTCGATTACAGCTACCTCGAAATTCCCGCCGCTGGCTTGCTGCCGCGCCCCGATGAGGCCTGCGCGGCCAAGGATACGCATCCCCTGTGCAATGGCATGATCCGCGTGTTGGGTGATGATCACCGCGCGGTCGGCGCGTGGGATCCCAAGCTCGATCCCGAGACGTTGCGGCGGATGCTGCGGGTGATGGCGCTGACCCGCGCCTTCGATGATCGGATGTACCGCGGCCAGCGCCAAGGCAAGACCAGCTTTTACATGAAGTGCACCGGCGAGGAGGCGACCTCGGTTGCCTCGGCTTTCGCGCTGGCGGATGATGACATGGTGTTCCCCAGTTATCGCCAGCAAGGCATCCTGATCGCGCGCGGCTATCCGCTGACCGAGATGATCAACCAGATCTATTCGAACCGCGCTGACAAGCTCAAGGGTCGCCAGCTGCCGATCATGTATTCCAGCCGCGAGCATTCGTTCTTCACCATCAGCGGCAACCTGGCGACGCAATATCCGCAAGCCGCCGGCTGGGCGATGGCCAGCGCGATCAAGGGCGATACCCGGATTGCCGCCAGCTGGATCGGCGAAGGCTCCAGCGCCGAAGGGGATGTCCACGCCGCGTTTACTTTCGCCACGGTGTTCAACGCGCCGGTGGTGTTCAACATCGTCAACAACCAGTGGGCCATCTCAAGCTTTTCGGGGTTTGCCGGGGCCGAACGCGCGACCTTTGCGGCCAAAGCGGTTGGCTATGGCATCGCTGGCCTCAGGGTTGATGGCAACGATGCGCTGGCGGTCTATGCCGCGATGCGCTGGGCCGCGAACCGCGCGCGCGCCAACCTGGGCCCAACTTTGATCGAGCATTTCACCTACCGGGCGGAGGGCCATTCGACTTCGGACGACCCCAGCCAGTACCGCTCGGCGCAGGAGCGCGAAGAGTGGCCGCTTGGCGATCCGATCATGCGGCTTAAGCGCCATCTGATTGCGCTGAACGAGTGGACGGACGATCAGCACGCGGCGATGGACCTTGAGCTGATCGAACAGGTCAAGATCGCGACCAAAGAGGCCGAAAAGAACGGCGTGCTGGGCCACGGGATGCATCATCCGTTCCACACCATGTTCGAGGACGTGTTCGAAGAGCTTCCCTGGCATCTTGAAGAACAGGCCGACCAAGCCATCCGCGAGCGACGCACCAAATGGCCCGAATGGAAAGAATCATGAGCGTGGCCGAAGAAGGCCCAGTCAGCCTGGTCGACGCGCCCGTACGGCGGCTCAACATGATCGAGGCGATCAACGATGCGCTGGCGGTGATGCTGGAGCGCGATTCGAATGTCGTCATTTTTGGCGAAGACGTCGGCTATTTCGGCGGAGTGTTCCGCGCCACCGCTGGCTTGCAGAAAAAGTTCGGATCGCACCGGGTGTTCGATACCCCGATCAACGAATGCGGGATCATCGGTGCGGCGGTGGGCATGGGGGCCTATGGGCTGCGGCCGGTACCCGAAATCCAGTTCGCCGACTATATCTATCCTGGGCTGGACCAGTTAGTTTCCGAAGCTGCGCGGCTGCGGTATCGCTCGGCCGGGGAGTTTATCGCGCCGATCACGGTCCGCTCGCCGTTTGGCGGCGGCATCTTTGGCGGGCAGACGCACAGCCAGAGCCCCGAAGCCTTGTTCACTCACGTCTCTGGGATCAAGACCGTTATTCCGGCCACACCACATGACGCCAAAGGGCTGCTGATCGCGGCAATTGAAGACAACGATCCGGTGATCTTCTTCGAACCCAAGCGGATCTATAACGGCCCGTTCAGCGGCAACTATGACAAGCCGGTTGAACCATGGGCCCGCCACCCGGACAGTGCGGTGCCCGAAGGCTATTATTCTATCCCACTGGGCAAGGCCCGCGTGGTGCGCGAAGGCGAGGCGCTGACCGTGCTGGCCTATGGTACGATGATCCATGTTGCCGAGGCGGTACTGACCGACAAAGGCATCGACGCCGAGATCATCGACTTGCGCACGCTGGTCCCGCTGGACATCGAGACAGTGGAAAGATCGGTGAAAAAAACCGGCAAATGCCTGATCATCCACGAAGCCACGCGCACCGGGGGCTTTGGCGGGGAATTGTCGGCTCTGGTGCAAGAGCGTTGCTTCTATCACTTGGAGGCACCGATTGAACGTGTCACCGGGTTTGACACCCCCTATCCGCATAGCCTGGAATGGGCATATTTCCCGGGCCCTGTCCGCATTGGCGAAGCGGTCGACCGGCTTTTGAAGGCATAAGACGCATGGGCAAGTTCACCTTCCGCCTGCCGGACATCGGCGAAGGCATCGCTGAGGCCGAGATTGTCGCTTGGCACGTCAAAGTTGGCGACCGGATCGAAGAAGACGGCCGCATTGCCGACGTGATGACCGACAAGGCCACGGTCGAGATGGAAAGTCCGGTTACCGGCGTGGTGCTCGAAGTGGCCGGGGCCGAGGGTGACATGATCGCGATCGGCTCGGCCCTGGTGGTGATCGAGATTGAGGGAGAAGTTGCGGCGGACCAGCACGCTGGGTCGGCGGTGGCCGAGCGGATTGAGGCGGAAAACCCCGATGCTGGGGATGCTGAGCGAGTAATCGCGGCGACGCACTTACCAGCTGCCGAATCTGCCCGCGAACCCGTTCATGCTGAGCCTGTCAAAGCACCGTCCTTGCCTTCTGGTGCCGCAAAGAAGGACAGCCCTTCGACAGGCTCAGGGCGGGCGGAAGGAGTTGGCGTTGCATCCGCCAAAGTCCTCGCCAGCCCCGCCGTCCGCGCACGCGCTAACGACCTTGGTATCGATTTGGCGCAAGTCAAAGCCGCCGAAGACGGGCGCTTGCGCCACGCCGATCTCGACGCATATCTCGCCTACAGCGCCGGTTCCGGTTTCCGCGCGGCGGGCAAACGCGGCGAGGACCAGTCGATCAAGGTGATCGGCCTGCGCCGCCGGATTGCCGAAAATATGGCAGCGTCAAAGCGCAACATCCCGCATTTTTCCTATGTCGAGGAATGCGATGTAACCGCGCTGGAGGAACTGCGCGCGCAGCTCAACTCGGCGCGCGGAAGTCGCCCTAAATTGACGCTGCTCCCGCTGCTGATCAGCGCGATTTGCCGCACGCTACCTGATTTCCCGATGCTCAATGCCCGCTATGACGATGAGGCCGGAACGGTTCAGCGTTATGCCGCGGTGCATCTGGGGATGGCCACCCAAACCGCGGCCGGGCTGATGGTGCCAGTTATCCGCGATGCGCAGGACAAGAACCTGTGGCAGCTCGCCGCCGAGATCACGCGGCTGGCCGAAGCCGCGCGCACCGGCGCAGCCAAGAGCGAGGAGCTATCGGGCTCGACCCTGACGATTACCTCGCTCGGGCCGCTGGGCGGGGTGGCGACGACGCCGGTGATCAACCGGCCCGAAGTCGCGATCATCGGTCCCAACCGGATCATCGAGCGTCCTATGTTCGTGCCCGACGGGATGGGCGGCGAGCGCATTGCCAAGCGCAAGCTGATGAACATCTCGATCAGCTGCGATCACCGCGTGGTTGACGGCTGGGATGCGGCGAGCTTCATCCAGGCAGTCAAGCGGTTGATTGAGGTGCCGGTGCTGCTGCTGGCGGATTAAACCCGCTCCGCCTTAACGGACGATCGCGCTGTACGTAATCTCGCCGGCGCCGCGCGCTGCTTCGGTGGCGGGAACATGCCAGCGAACTTGGGTGACGTCTTCCGGCGTGGCATGCCGGTCGCCGATCCGCAGGTGCTCCAACTTGCCCCACGACTTGCCGCCATCGAGCGAGACTTCCTCGCTGCCATCGGCGCTGCCCTGAAAATAAACGCTGCGCGGAAGCGGGTTGGTGACGGTGAACGCCCCGGTGCCGCCCATCCGGTACCAGCTTACAACAAAGACCACGCGGTCGCCGTGATTGAGCCGCGCGGCGGGCTGCAGGGTGCGGCTTTTGTCCGGCGATACTTTCTCGACATAGACCGCGCTGTCGAGCGCGATCAGCGGTGTTGCGAGTGCCATGACCGGCACTGCTAGCGCGAGCACTCCAGCCAGCGAAGAAAAACTGCGGCGTAGGTTCACAGGTGACAAGCCCCCACTTGCGGCCACGTGCGGACCGGTTGCGCTGCTTGTCGCAAACAGTGGCAAAGGAATGGTTAACGGAAGGCTGGGCCAGGGCTTTTTGACCACCCGAAACACTACAGAATCCGTTGATTTTGATGGTTTACAGGAGCGTGGTCGGCATGGCTAACTGGCGCGCGTCATCGCGGTTGACAGCCCCGGCGCGCTGGCCTAGTGGCGCTGCTCCCCAAGCGGCACGCGGGTGTAGCTCAGTTGGTTAGAGTGCCGGCCTGTCACGCCGGAGGTCGCGGGTTCGAGTCCCGTCACTCGCGCCACTTGGGGAATTTTTCTAAAAACCTGAGCTGAAATTCACCGCGTGCCTGCACAAATTATTACGGGCTGGGGCCAAGCTGACGATTATGCCGCCTTGGGCAAGTTTTTCAATTTCTGCGCCGGTCAGTGCCAGCGCCCGGTTTCCATCCAGATCATAAAGCGTCTCAGCGGCAGCAACCAGATCACTCCCAGCACCGCGTAGATCGGAACTTGCGCCAAGGCCGGCCAGCTTTCGAACAGTGGCGCAAGGAAACGCGCGATCGCCAAGCCATAGACCATCAGTGTGAGCAGCAGCGTTATAACTCCGAACGGGATCCGCCAAGTCGGTTCGGTGCGCATCAAAATGGCCCATAAAAGCGGGTTGGGGTG
This sequence comes from Novosphingobium sp., assembly GCA_043758955.1. GTDB lineage: Bacteria > Pseudomonadota > Alphaproteobacteria > Sphingomonadales > Sphingomonadaceae > Novosphingobium. Next base: position 21,061 of record JAYVML010000038.1, read on the forward strand.
ATCACTGCACGCAACCGCTGATCATGCGGTTCCACCGGCAGCGCATCGACCAGTTGGCAATCCCAGGCAAGCCCGATCGGCACGAGGTCAGGCTGCGCAGCCAGCAAGCGATCGTAATGCCCGCCGCCCTGGCCCAATCGCTGACCCTCGGCCGTGAACCCCAGCAGCGGCACGATTGCCACATCCACTTGCGCCTCGGCAGCATCGCCGGGCGTCTGCATCGCACCATATGGATCGGGTACGAGGGCGCTTTCATCGAACGGGTTGCCCCACAGCTTAAACCTCATCGGCCCGCCGCGCCCAGCGAACCACGGCAGCGCCACCGAATGACCTTGCTCGGCGAACCAGCGCGCATAGCCCAAAGGTGAAGCTTCGCCCGAAATCGGATAGTAAACGCTGATTACCGCGCTTTTTGGCACCAAATCGAGCAGCGTGGCGGGAGGCCGGTGGAACAACAGGCCGCGCAGGGCGGGCGGTATTTCCGCGTCATGTTCCGCACGGCGCTGGCGCAGTTCGGCGCGAAGGGCCTGCTTACTGGTCACGCGCTTCGCCCTTTGCCGTGGAATGGTTGGGTGACGGGACCACCATGGGCCGTTGCCAGGAAATCCTCTGACGCGTCACGTCAGGTGGGAACCGTGTGTGTCAGGCCAAGACCTAACCAGGGACAGCCCCCAAGGATTTTACTTATAGCCTCAGGGATTTTCAAAGGCTCGCACCGCGCAGTACCCGTCCCAGCCTAGATAGGCGCTTGGCGCTCAGCGCTCAAGGCCTGCGGCGTATTTTTCGAGCCGGCTGGCGAGTGCTTCCAAAACCGTAGCGTGATCGTCCGGAAGGGCGGTTGTGGCGGCAGGAGCAGCTCCGCCTTTGCCGCGCATGTCATGCAGTTCGTCGGCGAGCAACAGAGCGGCGAACAGCAACAGCCGCACCTCGTTGTGCCCCGATGTCCCCAAATCGCGAATTTTGACATCGATCAGTTGGCCCAGCGCTTCGACGTGAGCTTCTTCGCCTTCAGCACAAGCGACAATGTAGCTGCGGCCTCCGATCTGGAGGGTGACGTTGCTCATCGCGTGCTCATCCTTGCGCACCTTCGATCAACTGATCAAGTTCCTGCAATGATCCCTGAATTGCCGCGCGCAATTGAGCGTGGCGCTCACGCAGTGCGGCAAGCTCAGGCGCACTGTCACCGGTTTTGCCCGGCGCAGCCTCAATTTGGGCCAGCGCGGCTTCGATCCGCGCAATTGCAAGTGTGCTTCGGTCCCCCGCCATGAAGCCGATGCTACCGCAATAGTGCGCTGTGGCAAAGCGTTGGGCGGTACATTTCCCACTGTTTGTAAAACCTGGCCGCCAGCCCCCGCCTTGACGGCGCGGCAGGGGCTGGCAATGGAGACCCCGCGCCGAATCGCCGCCGCAGTTCAGCCCGGTCCTGGGAGCCTATGCCGATGAGCCTCGATTGTGCCCGTTATGCGCCTATGGCCAACGCCATCCGCGCGCTGTCGATGGATGCGGTAGAGGCGGCCAATTCGGGCCATCCGGGAATGCCGATGGGCATGGCCGACGTGGCGACGGTATTGTTTGCTGAGCAATTGAAGTTCGATCCGGCTGCGCCCAAATGGCCCGATCGTGACCGCTTTGTCTTGTCGGCAGGGCACGGTTCGATGCTGCTCTATTCGCTGCTCTATCTGACCGGCTATCAGTCCCCGACGATAACGGACATCGAGAACTTCCGCCAGCTTCACTCGGTCTGCGCCGGACACCCGGAAAATATTGAGCTAGACGGGGCCGAAGCCACCACCGGCCCGCTGGGCCAAGGGCTGGCAATGGCGGTCGGCATGGCGATTGCCGAACGCCACCTCAACGCCGAGTTTGGCAGCGACCTGGTCGATCACCAGACCTGGGTGGTGGCGGGCGATGGCTGCCTGATGGAGGGGATCAACCACGAAGCGATCGGGCTCGCAGGCAAGCTGCAGCTGGGCCACATTAATGTGCTGTGGGATCACAACTCGATCACTATCGACGGCAGCACCTCGCTCTCAACCTGCGAAGACATCCTCGCCCGCTACAAGGCGACCGGCTGGCACACCACCGAGTGCGACGGGCACGACTATGCTGACATCAGCAAAGCCCTGGCCCGCGCCGCCCAAGATCCGCGCCCGTCGCTGGTCGCGTGCAAGACGATCATCGGTAAGGGCGCGCCCGACAAGCAGGGAACGCACAATGTTCACGGCAGTCCGCTGGGTGCAGACGAAATTGCCAAGGCGCGCAAGGTGCTGAACTGGACCGCGCCGCCGTTCGAAATTCCGGCGGAAATCCTGGCCGATTGGCGCTCGCTCGGCGCGAAGGGCGCGGCTGCGCATGCGTTGTGGAACGCGCGGCTGACCGCGGCTGATCGCGGCGACGAGTTTTCCGCGCGGATCGCGGGCGATCTGCCGGCCTTGACCGGCTGGCACGATTACCGCGCTGGACTCGCCGCTGACATGCCCAATCTCGCCACCCGCAAGTCGAGCGAGAATGCCTTGGGGGTGCTGACCGCTGCGGTCCCGGCGATGATCGGTGGTTCGGCCGATCTGACCGGATCGAACAACACCAAGACGCCCTCCACCCCGCCGCTTACTGCCGAAGACTATGCCGGGCGCTATGTCTATTACGGCATCCGCGAATTCGGCATGGCGGCGGCGCTAAACGGGATGGCGCTGCACGGCGGGATCGTCCCCTATGGCGGCACCTTCCTGGTGTTCTCAGACTATTGCCGCAACGCGATCCGGCTGGCGGCACTGCAACAGGCGCGATCGATCTTCGTGCTCACCCACGACAGCATTGGCCTAGGCGAAGACGGCCCGACGCACCAGCCGATCGAACATGTCGCGTCGCTGCGCGCGATCCCGCACTTGTGGATGTTCCGCCCGGCCGACGCGATGGAAACCGCAGAATGCTGGGAACTGGCGATCGGGCGCAAGGATGGTCCTAGTGCGCTGGCGCTCACCCGCCAGAACTTGCCCGCGCTGCGCAATGACGCCGACCAGAACCGCAGTGCCAAGGGCGCCTACCGGCTGGTTTCGGCGGTCGCGGCGCGCCAAGTGGTGCTGATCGCAACCGGCTCCGAAGTCCAGCTTGCGGTCGAGGCGGCCAAATCGCTCGAAGCCGATGGGATTGGCGCCGACGTGGTCTCGATGCCGTGCTGGGAACTGTTCGAGGCGCAGGACGAAACTTATCAGGGCTCGCTGATCCCGCACGATCTGCTCGCGGTCTCGATCGAGGCCGGGACCACCTTCGGCTGGCACAAGTGGACCGGGCGCGACGGGCTTAACATCGGGATCGACCGGTTTGGCTTGTCGGCTCCGGCCGAACAGCTGTTTGAATATTTCGGCTTCACAGCTGAGGCCATCGTGGCGAAGATCAAGGCCAAGCTGGGCCGCTAACAGGAGAATATTTGCGATGGCGATCAAGGTTGCGATCAACGGTTTCGGGCGCATCGGGCGCAACGTCGCGCGCGCGATCATCGAGCGGCCCGATTGCGGGCTCGAACTGGTGTCGATCAATGACCTCGCCGATGCCAAGGCCAACGCGCTGCTGTTCAAGCGCGATAGTGTCCACGGCATGTTCGCCGGCAGCGTTGAAGTCGATGGCAACGATCTGATAATTAACGGCAAACGCATCCACGTCACCGCCGAGCGCGATCCCGCAAACATGCCTCACAAGGCCAACGGCGTCGACATCGCGCTTGAATGCACCGGGTTCTTCACCGACCGCGTCTCTTGCGAAAAGCATCTGACGGCTGGGGCAAAGCGCGTGCTGATTTCCGCGCCGGGCAAGAATGTGGATTTGACCGTGGTTTACGGGGTCAACCATGACAAACTCCGCGCCGAGCATGTGATCGTCTCCAACGCCAGCTGCACCACCAATTGCCTCGCGCCGTTTGCCAAAGTGCTCAACGATGCGATCGGGATCGAGCGCGGGCTAATGACCACGATCCATGCCTATACCAACGACCAGAAGATCCTCGACCAAATCCACGAAGACCCGCGTCGCGCCCGTGCTGCGGCGATGAGCATGATCCCGACCACCACCGGTGCGGCGCGCGCGGTGGGCGAGGTGCTGCCCGAACTGAAAGGTAAGCTCGATGGCTCGGCCATCCGCGTGCCCACGCCGAACGTCTCGGTGGTTGATCTGACTTTCACGCCGAAGCGCGATACCACCAAGGACGAAGTCAACGCGCTGCTCAAAGCGGCCTCGGAAGGATTTCTCAAAGGCGTGCTCGATTATTCGGACGAGCCGCTGGTCTCGATCGATTACAACCATTGCCCGGCCAGCTCGACAATCGACAGCCTGGAAACAACGGTGATCGACGGCAAACTGGTGCGGGTGTTGAGCTGGTATGATAACGAATGGGGCTTCTCAAACCGCATGGTCGATACGGCCGGGGCGATGGGCGCACTCCTCTAAGCCATCCATCCAACATCCGTTCGTGTCGAGCGAAGTCGAGACACAGCGAGCGCGGGGCATCTCGACTTCGCTCGATGCGAACGGAATTAGTAAATATGAGCGCATTCAAAACCCTTGATGACCTCCCTGCCGACCTGACTGGTAAAGTCGCCCTGGTGCGGGTCGATCTCAATCTGCCGATGGCCGATGTGGTAGTCACCGACGATACCCGCGTGCGCGCTTCGGCACCCACCATTCTCGAGCTGGCGGACAGGGGCGCCAAAGTGCTGCTGCTGGCACACTTCGGTCGGCCCATGGGTGAAAAGGTTTCGACTTTGTCGGTTTCGATGACGCTCGATGCGGTGCAGAACGTGCTCGGGCGCGAGGTGATGTTTGTGCCCGAGATCGCTGGGCCAGTGGTCGCACAGTCGATCGGCATTCTCCAGCCGGGTGATATCGCACTACTGGAAAACACCCGCTTCTGGAAAGGCGAAGAAGCCAATGATCCGGCGTTGGTGGCGGCAATGGCGGCTAATGCCGATCTTTACGTCAACGATGCCTTTTCGGCCGCGCACCGGGCCCATGCCAGCACCGAGGGGCTAGCGCATGTGCTGCCGGCCTATGCCGGACGCGCGATGGAGGCTGAACTGGCGGCGCTGCAATCCGCGCTGGGTAGCCCGGAACGTCCGGTCGCAGCGGTGGTTGGTGGGGCGAAAGTCTCATCCAAGCTTGATGTGTTGCGCCACCTGGTAACCCAGGTCGATCACCTTATCATCGGCGGGGGCATGGCCAACACCTTCCTCGCGGCGCGCGGGGTCAAGGTTGGCAAGTCGCTGTGCGAACACGATCTGGCGGCAACCGCCGAAGCGATCATGGCGGCCGCCGATAAAGTGGGATGCACGGTGCATCTGCCTTACGATGTGGTGGTGGCCAAGGAGTTCGCCGCCAATCCGCCAAGCCTGCGAACTTGCAACGTCCACGAAGTTGCGCCTGACGAGATGATCCTCGATATCGGCCCGCAAGCTACCGAAGCGCTGGCCGACGTGCTCAAAACCTGCCGGACACTGGTATGGAACGGTCCGCTGGGGGCGTTCGAAACCCCGCCTTTTGATACGGCCACCGTGGCATTGGCCCAAAGCGCCGCCGCATTGACCCAAGAAGGTGCGCTGATCTCGGTCGCGGGCGGCGGCGATACCGTCGCCGCGCTCAATCAAGCTGGCGTGTCGGGTGATTTCACCTATGTTTCAACGGCTGGCGGAGCTTTCCTCGAATGGATGGAAGGCAAGGAACTGCCCGGGGTCAAGGCACTCCAAACCGCCTGACGGGATCGCACTTAGCACTGTTGCGGCGATGCAGCATGGCAGCTATGGGCGCGCTTTACATACGTATGTGAATTCAGGGAATCGCGCAGATGAACACCGCTGACATGACCGCCAAACTGGCCGCCGGGCAGGGCTTTATCGCTGCGCTCGATCAGTCGGGCGGCTCGACCCCTAAGGCGCTCGCGGGCTATGGAATCGAGCCCGGCGCGTGGACCGATGAGGTGGGCATGTACGCCCTGATCCACGAAATGCGGTGCCGGATTATCCGTTCCGCCGCGTTCACAGGCCACAATGTGTTCGGGGCGATCTTGTTTGAGCGCACCATGGACGGGATGGTCGACGGAACCCCGGTTCCCGCCGCGCTGATCGCCAAAGAGATCGTGCCCTTCATCAAGATCGACAAGGGACTCGAGGACGAGACGCACGGTGTGCAACTGATGAAGCCGATGCCCGAGCTTGAAGCGCTATTGCAGCGCTCGAAAGCATTGGGCGTGTACGGCACCAAGGAGCGCTCGGTGATTAATTCCGCCGACGCCGCCGGGATTGCCGCAATCGTAAGTCAGCAGTTTGAAGTCGGCCGGCAGGTGTTGGCGCAAGGCATGATGCCGATCCTCGAGCCCGAGGTGAACATCAAGAGCGGCACCCGCGCCCAATGCGATACGATCTTGCGCGATGAAATCCTGAACGCGCTCGAGGGCATGACTCAGCAGGTGATGCTCAAACTTTCGCTGCCGTTGGTTCCCGGCACGTTCGATCCCTTGGTCGCGCATCCCAAGGTGCTGCGCGTGGTCGCCTTATCGGGCGGCTACGAGCGCCGCGAAGCCTGCGCCGAACTGGCCAAGAACAAGGGAATAATCGCCAGCTTCAGCCGCGCGCTGCTGCAGGACTTGCGGGCGCAAATGAGCGACGCCGAATTCGACGCGGCACTGAGCAGTGCGATTGAAGAGATTTACACTGGGTCGACAGTGAAGGCGGCTTAAAGCCCGCCGCTGAACTTTAGCGTAAACCGGTAGTCGCCCGGCACCAGCGTGTGCTGGGTGCTGCGCGGCGGCATCGTGCTTTGCAGGATCAGTTGTCCATCGGCGAGTTGCAGAGGTTTGTCGCTGGCAAGTTCGCGCACTTCGCTGCCCGCGCCGGTGGTCACCCGCACGCTCAGCCGGACGCGACCGGCCCAGATGCACCGTGCCTCGATCGGGCAGCGACTGTCTTCGAGGACCGCCAACGGAGTCACTTTCGGGCCGCCAACGTTGATGGTCTGGCCAAGCCGGGCATCGACAGAGCCGTCAGTGTTGGTCCCGGTAGTGACACAGCCGGCGAGCAGACCGGCAGTCAGGGCGAGGGGGAGAGTGTGCCTGATCATCGTTCATATTTAACGCTCTGCGCATGAACACGTTCCTTAGGCTTGGCGCGGACAACCTGGCACGATAGGAGGCGGGCATGTCCACCTGCGAACTTTACCTGATTTCCCCGCTCGACGTTTCTGGCACCTTTCCCGACCGGCTTGCGCGGGCGCTTGACGCCGCGCCGGTCGCGGCCTTCCAGTTCCGTGTCAAAGGGCTGGACGAACACGCCGCCGCACGTTTGGCGGAACCGCTGCAGAAACTATGCGCCGCCCGCGACGTGACCTTTATCGTCAACGATGCGATTGGCCTGGCGAAGCGGCTGGGTGCCGATGGTGTGCATCTGGGCCAGTCCGATGGCAGCGTGGCCGATGCGCGCGCTGCGCTGGGCCGCGAGGCGCAGATCGGGGTAACCTGCCACGCCAGCCGCCACCTGGCGATGGACGCGGGCGATGTCGGGGCCGATTACGTGGCGTTCGGGGCGTTCTTCCCGACCACGACCAAAGTAACCGAGCACCGTGCCGAGCTGGATCTGTTGACTTGGTGGCAAGGGATCTTCGAGCTTCCCTGCGTTGCAATCGGTGGGATAACGCCGGACAATTGCGCGCCATTGGTCAGCGCCGGGGCTGATTTCCTCGCGGTATCGGCCGCAGTGTGGAACGGCGACGAGGCGCAGGCGGTGTGTGACTTCACCGCCGCCCTCGCCGCTGCGGGAGCGTAATTCGCGCTGGTGCGTTTGTTTTGCCGAGGGCAGGTGATTTCCCACTCGCCCCGTGGGAACCAGTGCCGATGCGCCCTATCTACCTTGCCTTGCCGTTATTGATTACGCTTGCTGCCTGCAAAATCAGCGATGGCACACCGCCCGACGCAAACGCCACACAGGTACCCGCCGGTCCGATAGCGGCGGCGAGCCCGGTGGGGCTGGTCAGCCCATCAGCCGATCCCCTGGCCGCACACGACGGAGCTGTTACGGCGCAGGAAATTCCCGACAGCGAGCCACGTCCGGTTATGCAGGCGCAGGTTGTGCTTGATCGGCTGGGGTTCACCCCCGGGGTCGTGGACGGCAAGCCGGGCCTATCCACCCGCAACGCGGTCTCGGGATTTCAGGAAGCAAACGGCTTGACCGTGACTGGCCAACTGGACGCGGCGACCAAGGCGGCCCTCACCCAATATCAGACGATCCCCGCGACACGCTTGGTGACGATCCCCGCAGACTTTGCCGCCGGGCCGTTCGTCAAAATTCCCAAACGTCCGGAGGATCAGGCCAAATTAACGGCGCTGGGTTACGAATCGCTTGACGAGAAACTGGCCGAGCGTTTTCACACCACGATTGCGACGCTCAAGTTGCTCAATCCCGGTGGCCGGCCGGCTGGTGCTCCCAAACCCGCTGTATTGACCGCAAGTCCGAACCCGAGCGCTACACCGGCGTCCAGCGCCATGCCCATACCGAACGCCACCGACGCCCCGATTTCGGTGTTCAGCGCAGGCCAGCAAATCCGCGTGCCCAATGTTGGCGGCGATACGATTGCCAGCGGAGCAAACAGTGATGCCGCCTGGCAGGCGACGCTGGCCATGCTGGGCGTGGGCAGCGAGCAGCCCAAAGCGGCGCGGATCGTGGTGAGCAAATCGAAAGGCACGCTCAAGGCCTATGATGCGGCGGACAAGCTGATCGCGGTCTATACCGCGACGATGGGCTCAACTCACGATCCGCTGCCGCTCGGCGAGTGGGGGATAACCGGGATTGGACACAATCCAAAGTTTCATTACAATCCCGATCTGTTCTGGGACGCCAAGGCCGGGAGCGAGAAGGCGACCTTGCCAGCGGGTCCCAACGGGCCGGTGGGCGTGGTATGGATTGATCTGACCAAGGAGCATTACGGTATTCACGGCACCCCGCATCCCGAAACAATCGGCCGCGCTGAAAGCCACGGCTGCGTGCGGCTGACCAACTGGGACGCCGCGCGACTGGCACAAATGGTTTCGACCCGCACCAAAGTTAGCTTTGAGGCCTGATGCAATGCAGTGGCAGACCCGCCTGCGCTTGATTGCGGGGACATTCCTGGTCACCTCGCTGCTGTGGGCCGGCGGTTTGGCATACTGGTGGAATGCACCCGCACCGCAATCAACTTTGGTTCCGGCGGGCATCTCGGCTCTCCCGGTCTCAGCCTCGGCCCAGACAATCACGCAAGCCGCGCCTCCCAATGGCCAAACGAAAGTCACTTACAAGCCGGAAGCGCCGGTTACAGCCCCAGCCGCCATGCCTAATCTGATCATCCCAGTACAAGGGGTTGCCGCTAACCAGCTGACCGATACCTTCACCCAAGCGCGCGAGGGCGGTCTGCGGGTGCACGATGCGATCGACATCATGGCCCCGCGCGGCACCCCGGTTTTGGCCGCTGCGGCCGGTACGATCGAACGCCTTTACACCTCGGCGGCGGGCGGGCTGACAATTTACCTCCGCCTCGATGACCGGCGCTTCATTCACTATTATGCACACCTCGACAGCTATGCCAGCGGGCTCACCGAAGGGCAGCGGGTCAAGCAAGGTCAGGTGATTGGCGCGGTCGGTTATACCGGCAATGCCAACGCAGCCGCGCCGCATTTGCACTTTGCGATCCAACTCACCACCGAAGCCGCCAAGTGGTACGAACCGAGCACGGCGCTGAACCCTTATCCGATGCTGACGCGGCGTTGAGCCAAAATTCCGCTGGGGAAACGGCAGTTTCCTAACCCGCAGCGATGTGCCACACCTTGGTCCATAGCGCCCGCGGCGACGGGCCAGAGTTTGATCTTTGGACCGTGTCCAGTGTGTCCACTCATTCAGCCGGGGGCCCGTTAAGATGAACGATAGCCAGACATCGATTCTCCCGTCAACCCAGCGCGAACTTACCGTGCGCTCGATCATTCTTGGCGGGCTACTGACTTTTCTGTTCACCGCTGCCAACGTCTATTTCGGGCTGCGGGTCGGGCTTACTTTCTCGACCGCGATTCCCGCAGCAGTCATCTCGATGGCCGTTCTGCGCACGCTGGGCGGGGCGACCATCGTGGAAAACAACATCGTCCAGACCATCGGCAGCGCGGCGGGCGCGGTCGCGACCATGGTGTTCGTGCTGCCGGCCTTTGTGATCATCGGCTGGTGGACCGCCATCCCGTACTGGCAAACAATGATGGTCTGCGCCACGGGCGGGGTGCTCGGCGTGATGATTTCGGTGCCGATGCGCCGGGCTTTGGTGGTCGATAGCGACTTGCCTTATCCCGAAGGCGTGGCTGGCGCGGAAATTTTGCGGGTGGGCATGGCCGACGGCGCGGGCGAAGCGGAAAGCCAGGCCGGGCTTGACACGATTGTGCTGGGGGCGGTGGTAGGTGCCGGTTTCGGCGTGCTGACCATGCTGCGCGTGGCCGCTGGCGAAGTCGCCAAGGTGTTCAAACTAGGCGCGGGTGTGGGCACAGTGGGCGGCACGTTGTCGCTGGGCCTGTTCGCGATTGGCCACTTGATCGGACTCGCCACCGGCATGGCGATGCTGCTGGGTATGGTGCTCGGCAAATTGGTGCTGCTGCCTTATCTCAGCGCCGGACTGCCCGGACCGCTTGAGGATGTGGCCGGGGCCGTGCTCAAGGGGCAGGTCCGGTTTGTCGGCGCGGGCGCGATGGGCGTGGCGGCGGTCTGGGCTTTGATCCGGATTGCGGGTGCGATCATGCGCGGTCTTTCGGGGATCGCGGCGACTGCGCGGGCACGGCGCGCGGGTGAAGCGATAAAACTGACCGAGCGCGATCTGCCGGCTGGCTGGGTGCTTGGCGTCAGCGCGGCGATGTTTGTGCCGATCCTCGTGCTTGTCTGGGGCTTTGTCCAAGGTGGGCCGCTAGCGGGATCAATCGGTATGGTGCTGGTGCTGACCGTGGTGTTCACGATTGTCGTCGGGTTCGCCGTCGCGGTGGTGGTCGGCTACATGGCGGGCTTGGTCGGTACGTCGAACAGCCCGGTTTCAGGAGTCGGAATTCTGGCGGTGCTAATCGCGTCGCTGTTGATCGCGTGGCTGTTTGGCGGCTCGGTTGCCGCTGATCAACGCGCGCCGCTGATCGCCTTTGCGCTGTTCCTCGTCTCGTTCGTATTCGGCATCGCGATTGTCGCGAATGATAACTTGCAGGATCTCAAGACCGGGCAATTGGTCGGCTCGACCCCGTGGAAGCAGCAGGTCGCGCTAATTATCGGGGTGCTGGCTGGATCGCTGATTCTGCCGCCGGTGTTGCAACTGCTGGCGACCAGCTTTGGCTTTGCGGGGGCACCGGGAGCAGGCCCCAACGCGCTCGCCGCGCCGCAAGCCTCGTTGTTCGCGGCAATTGCGCAAGGTGTGCTCGGGGGTGATTTACGCTGGGATATGATCGGGCTGGGCGCGGTTATTGGCGTGATCGTGGTCGCGCTCGACGAAGGGATGCGGGCCGCCGGCAAGCCGCGCGTTCCTCCGCTGGCGGTGGCGATGGGAATCTATTTGCCCGCCACGCTGGTCTTGCCCACGGTGATCGGCACGGTAATCGGCTATTTCTGGAACCGGATGGCGGCCAAGACCGCGCGGCCAGAATTTACCGTGCGGATGGGTGTGCTGCTCGCGACGGGACTAGTGGTGGGCGATAGCTTGTTCGGGCTGGCGTTCGCAGGCGCAGTGGGCGCGGTAGGTGATCCAGCCAAGTTGGCGATCGTCGGCAATGGATTCGCGCCGTTTGCTGAATGGATCGGCGTGGCAGCGGTGATCGCCTTGTTGTGGTTCAGTTATGCGCGGACGCGGCAGCGGGCATTGACTACCAAAAGTTAGCTGTTGTTGAGCACACGGCGCACGCAGCGCAGCGTGGTGTCAGCGCCGCTGCTGTCGCTTTTGCGCAAGAAGCTGTTGTTGATCCGGTGAAAGGTCTGGCCGTATTTCGGCCCGCCGGTCATCGTCAGCACGTCGCCGGTGAGCAAGTAGGTGCCGCGCCCGGAAGCTGTGCGATAAGTGTTGGCGTTGACGACTTCAAAATCTTCGCCGGGTACTCGCAGACCGACCGCACCAGCGGCATCACCGGGCTGTTCGCATAGGTAAGTCCCCGGCGCCAGCTGGCCAATCGGGCCGCCAGGAACCGCGAGCGCAGGGCCGGACGCAGCCAGCAGGATCAGGGTGAGTGCAAGTTTCATCGCAGCGCCTTTCGCATGGCTTTGATTAGCAGGAAGTGAACCGCGGCGCTAGCGGAGCGCCCGAGACATGGGCGACCAGACCTTGCCGACTTGGCCGGTGCAGGCTAAGGGCGCGTCCTTCCGGCGCTTGCCGGAGTTCTTTCTCAGCTTGAAGGCACCGTCATGGCCAAGATCAGCGGCGTGGACATTCGTCCGGGCAATATTATCGAATACGAAAAGGGCATCTGGAAAGTTGCCAAGACCCAGCACACCCAACCGGGCAAAGGCGGCGCCTTCATGCAGGTGGAGATGAAGAACCTGATTGACGGGCGCAAAACCAACGTTCGCTTTCGCAGCCAGGACACGATCGAGAAAGTCCGGCTCGATACCAAGGATTTCCAGTTCCTCTATGTCGATGGCGATGCGCTGGTGTTCATGGACACCGAAAATTACGAGCAAATCAACTTGCCGACCGACCTACTCGGTGAAGCGGTTGCCTTTTTGCAGGACGGCATGACCGTTAGCCTGGAAATGTATGACGAGCGCCCGATTTCGGTGCAGCTGCCCGAGCAAGTCGAAGCGATGATCGTCGATGCCGATGCGGTGGTGAAGGGGCAGACCGCTTCGTCGAGCTACAAGCCTGCGCTGCTCGACAACGGCGTGCGCGTGATGGTTCCGCCGCACATCGGCAGCGGCACCCGCATCGTGGTCGACGTCTACGAACGCGCTTACGTGCGCAAGGCCGATTGACCCAAACATGGCCGTAATTTCCGCAATTATCCGCGTGATGGAAAAAGCCGCGCGCAAAGCCGGGCAACGTTTGCGCCGTGATTTTGGCGAGGTCGAGCATTTGCAGGTAAGTCGCAAAGGTCCGGCCGACTTTGTCTCGAAGGCCGATCAACGCGCCGAACGCACACTCTACGATGAACTGCTGCTGGCGCGGCCCGACTGGGGCTTTGTGCTCGAAGAAGGCGGGGTGATCGAAGGCAAACCCGATAGCCCGCGCTGGATCATCGATCCGCTCGACGGGACCAGCAATTTTCTCCACGGCATCCCGCACTTTGCGATCTCGATCGCGGTGCAAGAGCGCAAGCTGGATGGAAGCGGTTGGGGCGACGTAACCGCTGCGCTGGTTTATCAGCCGATCACCGATGAAAGCTATTGGGCGGAGCGCAGCCGCGGTGCTTGGCTGCAAGACCGCCGCCTGCGGGTGTCCTCGCGCCGCCATCTCGATGAAAGCCTGATCGCCACCGGAATTCCCTTTGCAGGGCGCGGTGACGCGCCCGAGTGGACGCGGATTTACGGCGTGCTGGCGCCGCAAGTCGCCGGGATCCGCCGCTTTGGCGCGGCCTCGCTCGATCTGGCCTGGGTTGCCGCGGGACGCTTTGACGCCTTCTGGGAAAGCGACCTCGCCTCGTGGGACACCGCCGCCGGGTGCCTGCTGGTGCGCGAGGCCGGCGGTTTCGTCACTGACTGGCGCGGCACCTCGCTGCCGATCTGTGACAGCCAGGTACTGGCCGGAAATGATGTTCTGCACTCCCGCCTGCATAAGGCGATTGCGGGCGTATTGAAGGGCGGCTAAGCGGCGGTTCGGTTTTTCGCCTGATGGCGATCCACGGGATGCCCCTGTGGCGGAATGGTAGACGCGAACGACTCAAAATCGTTTGTTGAGAGACGTGCCCGTTCGAGTCGGGCCAGGGGCACCACAGTTTGACAGCGCGCGGAGCGGGCTGCTCCTAGTGGCTATGACCAAACGTATACTTGGTGCGCTGGCGCTCTTCACCCTGGCTGCCGTCTCATTGCAGACCGCTCCATAGTGTGCCGATGCATCTGGCAATTCGGTAAACTTGCTGCCCGAAGCAAAGGTGTAGGAGCCGTCCACCCGCGCAGCCTGGAACACAGCCGCTTTCGCGCAAACGATGAGCGAATTTTTCAGGGGCCGCTTTGGCGTAGCCGGGGTCGAACAGAGCTAGCCGGTCATGGCGGGCGAGGACTTTCGAGAATTTGCGCGCGCAGTGGAGGACAAAGTCCCAAGCCTGATATTCTGTGTTGGGGGCCGCCCGTCCGATCAACTCGCCGCCGCCAAGCGCGAAGGTAAAGTGCTGCCGGGGCTGCACCGTCCGTTCTGGGCACCAGAAGCTGGCAAGGTAATCGCAA
>JAYVML010000039.1:0-4535 GCA_043758955.1 Novosphingobium sp.
ACCAGACAACCAAGCGCACTCGACGCGCGGACCGATCAGCCAGTCCCCGCAAACACCAAGATTGATGTCGCGGTTCAACAAAGCACCGTATCCAGTGCCGGCCGAGAGTGCGTAGGCCCAGCGGTGCGCTGCGCTTGCAATCGGGACCGGAATACTAGCGCCATACGCATCAGACAGGGCGGCCAGCAGCAGGTCCGCGATCTCGCCAGGAGCGGCGTCGTAATGAGTCTGCGACCAGTCTGCGTTCGCCTGCACCACCCAAGCTTCGGGCGCGGCGCGCCCTCTCTTGCTGCTGTTGCATGCAGCCCAGGCAATCACGCCAGCGTTGCGGATAACCGAGCGCCCGTAGTTTACCGCACGATCGAAAACGAACATCCCGGTCCAGCAGGGCTGTGACCGCGCCGCGAGCGCGGTTCTGGCCATGTTAAAATCGTGCAACGAAAGTACCGCAGCCGCCTGTTCCGCCGGTATCGCCAGGATCACGACGTCGAACGGGCCGATTTCTCCGCCCGCGCTAAGCAGTGCCCATTGCTGGTGGCTGCGCGCGATCGCCGTCACCTGGCAGCTCCAGGTTACATCATGCGGGGCGGCCATCGCCTTGATCACGGTGTTCATCGCTGGCACGCCGACCCAGGTATCGCTACCCGCTTCTGGCCACAACGCGGCAAACCCTTGGTCTTGCCAAACTCCGACCAATCGGCTGAAGTCGGGATGGCGCGCGGTGAAGTATTGCGCGCCGTGATCGATAGTTACCTCGCCAAGCGGCGTTGCCAGGCACCGGCTCGACATGCGCCCGCCGGCACCACGTCCCTTGTCGAACAGCGCGACGCAGTGACCTTTGTGCTGCAGAAGGTCGGCGCAAGACAATCCCGCCATGCCTGCCCCGATGATCGCGACCTTCATCGTCGGGTCAGCGTTTAGTCATCAGTGACAGCACTTCCTTACGGCTGTCTGGATTTGTCAGAAAACAGCCGAGCATCCGACTGGTAACCATGCCGACGCCGTGGGTTTTTACCCCTCGCCCGGTCATGCAGCCGTGCTGCGCCTCGATGACCACGGCCACGCCTTGCGGGTGAAGGTTGTCCCAAATCGACTGTGCGACCTGGGCGGTCAATCGTTCTTGGATCTGCAGCCGCTGGGCATAACCGTGGAGCACGCGCGCCAGCTTGGAAATCCCGACCACGCGCTTCGATGGCAGGTAGGCGATCGAGGCGGTGCCGGTGATCGGGGCCATGTGGTGTTCGCAGTGCGACTGGAATGGGATATCTTTCAGGAGCACGATCTCGTCGTACCCGCCGACTTCCTCGAATGTTCGCGCGAGGTGCATGCCGGGGTCTTCGTCGTAGCCCTGACAATATTCGCGCCATGCGCGCGCTACGCGCAGAGGCGTGTCCTGCAGCCCTTCGCGGTCTGGGTCATCGCCGGCCCAACGGATCAGCTCGCGGATCGCGTCGTGGATGTGGTTGGGGACTGGTAGCTTGGTGTCACTTTGGTCGAAGTGCCCATGGTCGGCGAGGTAATTCATCTTATGATCCTCTCAAACAAGCAAATTACTTTTGGCTCGCTAGAGCGCCGACCAGCACGATCAACACGATCGCAATCCCCTGGAATAGCACGCGCTGTGACATCATCCGGTTCTGCTTCACACCGTAGGCATCCTGGCGAAAGTCCCCAGTCTGGCGAATGTGCTCAGCATCCTGGACGAATGCCATAATCCCGCGAACCATTGCGGTCGCCGCGGCCACAGCGAACCCGCCGACCAGCAGCACCAGAAAGAATGTCATGACCCGGCTCTCCAGAAGGCTCCCGAACGGTACAGAAGATCTGCACTCGGAGGACCTCTCTCTTTTCGCAGATTCGGGGCGGCGACCAACCTGACCAAAAGGGCACTTTGCGCAAGGAGTCGGATCGGCTAATTAGCTTGTTAACATGTCACCTCGCGCCATGATTGGGTTCAGTCCCATTGCTGCGGTGATGAGCAATCCGCGACTTCCAGATAATCCGATCATCGAGTGTAACTCGGCGTTCGAGGCGCTGACCGGCTACGGGCGCGACGAAATCATTGGCATCAACTGCCGCTTCTTGACCGGCGAAGGCACCGAACCGGCGCTGACCGAGATGCTGCGCAATGGAATCCGGCGACGCCAGCCAGTGATGGTTGAAATACTCAATTACAAGAAAGACGGCACCCCGTTCCGCAACGCGGTGATGGTCGCGCCGATCTTCGGCCCCTCGGGCGAGCTTGAATATTTCCTCGGCTCGCAGGTCGAAATCGCCGAAGACGTGGCGCTGGCCAACGACGTCCGCCGCGAAGCCGCGCGAACCCGCGTCGCTGACTTGAGTCGCCGGCAGCGCGAAGTCCTGCTGCTGATCGCCAGCGGCAAGCTCAACAAGCAGATCGCCTACGCACTGGGGCTAAGCGAACGGACGGTCAAAATGCACCGTGCCGCGGTGTTCGCCGCGCTGGAGGTAAAGACCAGCGCAGATGCCATCCGCCTGGCAATCGAGGCCGGTTACTGATCATGATTGCCGGGGCGCACTGAACGGCATCGATCCGAACAGTATTTGACTTCATCCCAGTCGCGCGCCCATTTCTTGCGCCAGGCGAACGGACGCGCGCAGGCAATGCAAACCTTGCTTGGCAAATCTCCCTTGCTGATCATCTTTCTTGAGGATCGGTTGGCCTGTTTGGGCATGGTCAGAACTTGCATCCCCCGATCCAGATTGGCGACCTGTATCTTGGGGCGGCGAGACCGCCTGACCCAAAGAACATCTTGGCTGCGCGGTGACATTAGCTTCAACGGCACCTATGGCAACGCCGCAGCTTCCCCGCCCGCTCGTCTGGTTCGGCATGGCCGGCCTGCTCCCCCAAGCCGTTTGTTTGGCGCTGGTGATGACGGATAGTTCACTGCGCTGGATTGCCCTGGCGGCGGCCTGCTTCTATGCGGCGCTAATCTTGTCATTCCTTGGTGGAATGTGGTGGATGGCCGCGCTGCTCGGCGGGTTACGACTTGCGCGATATTACGCCGTGGCCGTGCTCCCCAGCTTATTCGCCCTAGCCGCGGCGCTGCCGTGGTGCCTAGGTTGGACTTGGCCCGGTCCGTCGCTCGTTGCACTGGGCATCGCCCTGATAGCTAGTCCGCTCGTAGACCGTGCGCTGGCGCAGCATGTGTCTTTCCCCGCTGGCTGGCTGCGGCTGCGCTTGGCTATGTCGGGCGGGCTAAGCATCTTGACCTTACTGATTGCGACAGCATGAGCCGATCGTTTTGACCGCAGCACCTAGCCTCGTTACGCTCTGTAGCATGATTGGCCTTACCTTGCCTGCAAAGACTCCTAAATTAACACCAAACGCGCGCGGCTTGAGAGCTAGCTGGCTCAACGAGCATCATATTACCGACGTTGATCCCATGTGTGACCTCGACAGCATTGTGTATCACTTCGAATCAGACCAGATCGCTGCGGATCGCTGGCGGTTCATTCAAGCATGAGCGGCTCGGAAGGTTATTCCGCTGTCGTCATCGGGGCCTCCGGTGGGATCGGTGGTGCATTTGAGGCAGCGCTGAGCGCGACAGGCGCGTTTCATGTTGTTTACGGCTTTGCTCGGTCGCGGGCCCGATCGCAGCATCTCGACTTGCTCGACGAAGCGAGCATTGCGGCTGCGGCCGCGCACGTGGCCAAGGGGCCGCCTCCAACGCTGGTAATCGTCGCGACGGGCTTGCTCCACGCAGGGGATTATGGTCCCGAAAAAGCAGTGCGAGATCTCGACCCCGACTGGCTGGCGAAAATCTATGCCGTAAATGCGATCGGCCCCGCGCTCGTGGCGAAACATTTTCTGCCGATCATGCCCAGAGCAACGCCGGCGGTCTTCGCCGCGCTTTCGGCGCGCGTTGGATCCATCACCGATAACCAACTAGGCGGGTGGCACGGGTACCGTGCGTCGAAGGCGGCACTTAACATGCTGGTTCGAAATCTCGCAATCGAGGAACGCCGTCGTAACAACCGCGCGATCGTCGTCGCCCTGCACCCAGGCACCGTTGACACCGCTTTGTCTCGCCCATTTCAAGGCAATATTAAGCCCGGACGGCTATTTGACCCTGCACGCGCAGCGCTGCAATTGCTCGATGTGATCGGGGCGCTGAAAGCAGCCGATAGTGGAAAGTTGTTTGACTTCGAGGGTAAGCAAATCGCGTTTTGACAATACGAAGCGGGTTTGCGGCGCTGGCTGAAATGAACGATTGACCGCTTTCAGCCAACGGCTCGAGCCATTGAAAGGCGGCTATGTCAGCGGGTGCAGACGTAAGCAAAGTTAGAGACTGAATGTCCGCTATCACGGTTTCCCGGCCGATACCTGCCTGTCCGGACACGACAACGTTGCGGACATCCAACAACGATATATGTCCGTCGATATGTGGCCACCTGCCGACTCAGATAGGACGCTTTTAACGTGGAGCGGAGTTGTGGCTATCGCTGGCGTTTGCACAATCTTTGTCGCTTCGATGTTGCAAGCTAATTTGCTAGTTTGGATAATTAGCAAG
>JAYVML010000040.1:0-3943 GCA_043758955.1 Novosphingobium sp.
GTAGGCGCTGATCGCTACGCTAACAACGACCCCGCTGGAGCAATCTGGCGGGGTTTTTGTTTGTCTCAAATGAAGCGGAGTGCAGCTTCGCACCGGTTAGATAAAACCTAGCCGCCTTGGCCCAGCAGCTGCTCGTGCGCCGCCACCACCGCGCGGGTTACCGAATGCATCATCTCCATTCGCGCCGGGATCGGCAGCCGCGTTTCGCCGATCATCACCGCGACGGTGTAGCGGGTCCCGTCGGGAGCCTGGAAAATCGCAACATCGTTGTAGCCGGTGGCCAGGCCCTGCAGCTCCTGCCCGGTGCCGGTCTTGTGATAGGCCGCCCAACCAGCGGGAAGCGCGCCTTTAAGCCGCCGTGGTCCGCTGCGCGAATGGCCCATGATGCCCAGCAGCACAGCGGTCGAATCCGCCGACAGCAGTTGCCCGGTCGCCAGTTTGCTTAGCGCCCCGGCGATCCCAGCCGGCGTCGCGCCGTCGAGCGGATCGGCGATATAAGCCGAAAGCAGCGCCTGACGCTGCGCCATCGGCAGCTGCGCCCGGGCCTCCTCAAATTTATAGCCCTGGGCCAGATCGGGGGTCCAGGTCAGCCCGGCGATCTTGCTTTGCAGCAACCGTTCGCCAGGGCCAAACCTGATCCCGGCGATACCGCGCTGGGCCAATACGGCGCGGACTCGATCGGGTCCGCCGATCCGCCACAGCAGCTTGTCGTTGGCCATGTTGTCGGATAGCGACAGCGCATCCTGCATCATCGTCACCGCGGGCAAAGTGAGCGAGCCTTGCTGCAGCACCGTCCAGCGCAGCGGCTGGTTGAACACCACTTGATCTTCGGGGCGCAGCGTCAGCGGCTCGCTCAGCCGCAACTGGCCGCGGTCGGCCGCATCCAGCACGCTGATCGCCACCCACAATTTGGACACGCTTTGCTGGGGGAAGAATTGCTCGGTTCGCTCCCCGACCAGCCACGGACAGCCCGCTTGGGTGACTGCGATGCCAACCTTGCCAGCGAAGTTTTGCGATATCGCTGTCAGATCGCGTTGCAATTGGTCGGGCCGCGCCGCGCAATGCACTTCCTGGACGGGGGAGCGCGCAAAGGCCTGTCCGATCCCCGGAATCGGACCTGCCCCCCAGCCGAGTTTGCTCCCTAGCAGCGCTCCGTGTCCAATCCCCGGCCCGGTCAGCGCCAGCGCGCCAAACCCCGCCAGTCCCAGCGCCAGCACAGCCAAGCTGCGTGCGCGTCGACGCGGCGCTGGCGAGGGTGCCAGTCGTTGCCCCAGAGTAACGGGATTATCGCGGCGCAAATGAATCGTCATGGGTTGCCGCGCCCATAGTAGGTTGGCGCGCCTCTGCAAAGTACCGCTGCGCTCGGGCGTGCGGTTTTACCGGCCATGACAGGCACCGCTGGGCGCAGCCGCAGTCAGCTGTAAGCCAGCTGTTCCAGCGCGCCGAAGCACGCCAGCGCACCCGGATCGCCGAACGGCATGACCTGGCTCATAAATACGCCGCCCACGCCCTTGGCCGGATCGAACCAGTAATAGCTGTTGAAAATCCCCGCCCAAGCGAGGCTGCCGGGGCTGCGGCCATGCGGGCCTTGATCGGGGTTGATCAGGAAGCCCAGCCCCCAGCCGGTGTGCTGATCGGGGAAGGTATCATAGGGCGCGGCGAATTCGGGCATGGCGCTGCCCATGGCGCCGGCGCGCAAGGGGGCAACCTGGTTGCGGCTCATCTCGGCCACGGTTTCGGCCATGAGCACACGCACCCCGTCGAGTTCACCGCCGCGCAGCAACATCCGCACGAACCGGGCGTAGTCACCGGCGGTCGAGGACAGTCCGCCGCCGCCCATGTGGAACTCGCCGCCGCCCAGCACCGCCGGGTTGAGCTCCCACCCGCCGTCGGGCTTGCGAACATGGACCTTGGCCGCGTCCGCGGGCATTTCGGCGCGGAACGCGGTCTGCGTCATACCGAGCGGTCCGGTGACGTGCTGCGCCAGATAATCGCCCAGCTTCTGTCCGGTTACGGCCTCCACAGCCTGGCCGACCCAATCGGTCGCGACGCTATATTCCCAGCTTTCCCCGGGATCGAACATCAAGGGCATTTTGATCGAAGCGAGCGAGCCTTGGTCGGGCATGCCCACCGCGCCAAAATATTGCAGCACCTCTGGGTGAATGAAGAAATAGCCTAGCCCGGCGGTATGCGTCAGCAAGTGGCGCAGCGTGATCGCTCGCGCGGCGGGGCGTAGCTGCGGCAGGCCGTCTGCTCCAAAGCCGGTCAGGACTTGCGGACTGGCGAGATCGGGCAGCACGTTGCCAATATCGCTGTCTAGGTTGAGCCGGCCTTGTTCAACCAACTGCATCGCCGCGACCGAGGTGATCGCCTTGGTCATCGAGGCGATCTGGAACAGCGTATCCTCATGCATCGGGGTGTGGGCTACCGCATCTGCCTCGCCCAGTGCGCGGGCAAAACGCAGGCCGTCGCGGTTAACGATCATGCCCACCGCGCCCGGCAGGTGCGCGGAGGCGAAGGCCTGATCAAATGGGGCGGGGTCGAGCTGGTTTGAGTTTATCATCCGCATTGGCTAACCGCTTCCCAGCCCTTAGGGAAGGGATATGGTCGATACACTCTCAATCACCCTCGCGCAGCTCAATCAATCGGTCGGCGATATGGCGGGCAATGCCGCCGCGATGCTGGCCGCGCGCGGACGGGCCAAGGGCGCGGACTTGATCGTTTTTCCCGAGATGCAGCTGATCGGCTATCCTCCCGAGGATCTGGTGCTAAAGCCCGCGCTGATCGAGCGTGCTGCGGCGGAACTCGAAACTATGGCAAAGGTCACCAGCGATGGCGGCCCGGCGATGCTGGTCGGCTCGATCTTCGTGATCGACGGCGCGCTGCATAATGGGGTAGCCTTGCTCGACGGCGGCAAGGTTGCCGCGATCCGGCTCAAGCACGAGCTGCCCAATTATGGCACCTTTGATGAGGTTCGCCTGTTCCAGCCCGGCCCCTTGCCCGAACCGATCGTGTTCAAGGGAGTAATGATCGGGCTGCCGATCTGCGAGGATATCTGGCATCCCGACGTCTGTCGCTACCTAGCCGATTTCGGCGCGGAACTGCTGATCTGCATCAATGGCAGCCCGTATGAGATCGACAAGGATACGCTCCGGATCGACGGTGTGGCGAAGCGCCGCGCGGTCGATACCGGGTTGCCACTGGCCTATCTCAACCGGGTAGGCGGGCAGGACGAGCTGGTGTTCGATGGGGCCAGTTTTGTGGTCAACGGCGATGGCGGGCTGGCGGTACAGCTGACCGACTGGGAGGAGCAGGAGGTTACCACTCACTGGACCCGCACCGCGAACGCTGGCCATGGCGGCTGGCGCTGCGACCGGGGCGAACTGGCCAAGCTGGCCGATCATCCCGAGGATATCTATTGCGCGATGGTGCTGGCGCTGCGCGATTATGTCGATCGCAACCGCTTTCCCGGCGTGGTCCTGGGCCTGTCGGGCGGGATCGACAGCGCGATCTGCGCCGCGATTGCCGCCGATGCGCTGGGGCCACACCGGGTGTGGTGCATGATGCTGCCCAGCCGCTTTACCAGCCAGGAAAGCCTCGATCTCGCGGCGGACTGCGCCGCGATGATCGGGTGCAAGCTCGATACCATCCCAATCAACCCGGCGGTCGCGGCGTTCGATACGATGCTGTCAGGCAGCTTCGCCGATGTCGCGGTCGATACCACTGAGGAAAACGTGCAGAGCCGGATCCGCGGGGTGACGCTGATGGCGCTCAGCAACAAGTTTGGCCCGATGCTGCTGACCACCGGCAACAAGAGCGAGATGAGCGTCGGTTATGCCACGATCTACGGCGATATGGCGGGCGGCTATAACCCGCTGAAAGACGCTTACAAGATGACGGTGTTCGCGATTTCCCAGTGGCGCAACGCGCACAAGCCTAAGAT
>JAYVML010000041.1:0-20313 GCA_043758955.1 Novosphingobium sp.
ATCCGCAGGGCGCAACCGTCAAGCTATCGAACGGAGCGTCGTGCGTCACGCCATGCAAAATGGAAC
The DNA here is from genome assembly GCA_043758955.1 of Novosphingobium sp. Lineage (GTDB taxonomy): Bacteria > Pseudomonadota > Alphaproteobacteria > Sphingomonadales > Sphingomonadaceae > Novosphingobium. The sequence continues at coordinate 67 of JAYVML010000041.1, forward strand.
TGCCACGCCGCCACGATTTGCGGGTTGATTTTACGCTCGCTGGCTTTCGCCCGGTTTATGTGCTGGTCCAGAGCAAGGTGGGCGGCGCAACCTTCGGAAATATCTTGGCCGGCGGGATTATCGGCGCGGTGGTCGATAGCTCGAACGGAGCCTCGAAAAAGCTCATCCCCAACCCGCTCAACGTCAGCTTGGTGGCGATTGACCAAGCAGGACAGGAAGTCCTGATCGACAAAAAAGGCAAGGAAACCGGGACGGTCGAGGAACACAACAACAAGGTACGGCTCGATGTCGCCAAGTCGATCGGCCCCGAAGCCGCCGGCCTGCCGGCCCCGCTACCCAGCCCGGCGCCGACCGGTAACTGAGCCCGAACCCCCGCTGCCACAGCCCCCGCACCGGTTCGCCGTTGCCGGGGCTGTGAATGTCCGGTTCAAGGCTGTCCCGGCTTGGGTCAGCTGGGTCGATGGCGAGGATTGCAGTATCGGCTGGCTGGTTTAGGTCTGGTCTGCACCGGACGAAGGACCGCAGCTAATGACCCGCAGCATCACCCGCCTGGCCGCAGCACTCACCTTGCTGCCGCTCGCCGCTTCCGCCAGTGCGGAGCGCGGTTCGATTGGCGACAGCTGGCCGCTGCTGGCGAGGGACCGGGCCGGTGCGTGCGAACTCACCATTGCCAGCGCCGGCCACGCCATGCAGCTGCGCGCGCGCGGGTTGATCCCGGGTGAGGCCCTGCGCTTTGTGCTCTCCAACGGCGACATGAAGCCGATTGCACTCACCGCCTTTGCCGACAACAGTGGCGAATTGATGCGCTACTATCTGCCGTTCCGGTTCAACCGTGATGGCGGTACGGTCCAAGTCAGCATCGCCGCCGCGCGCTGCAATCTGACCAGTGCAGCCGAATGGAATCGCGATCTGCATACCATCGAGTAAGGCGCAAAGGCTGGCGCAACGTGGTCCGGCTGCTAAGCCGGTCTGCGAATCCCTTGCAGCAGGAGCCAGCCATGTCACTAATCGTCCACCACCTCAACAACAGCCGGTCGCAGCGCGTGCTGTGGGCGCTCGAGGAACTTGGCCTGCCGTATGAAATCAAGCTCTACCAGCGCGACGCGGTGACCAACCTGGCCCCACCCGAACTCAAGGCGGTCCATCCGCTCGGCAAATCTCCGCTGCTCGAGGACGACGGCACCGTGATCGAAGAATCGGGCGCGATCATCCAGTACCTGCTCGACCAATATGGTCAGGGACGGTTTCAGCCTGCGCCGGACACGCCCGAAGCATTGCGGCACTTGCAATGGATGCACTTCGCCGAAGGTTCGGCAATGACCCCGATCTTGCTCCAAATGTACACCGCGCGGCTCGGCGATGCCGCCGCGCCGCTACAACCGCGGATTAGTGAACAGTTGGCGAGCCAATTTGCCTACCTGGAGAGTGAGTTGCGCCCGTCGGGTCACTTTGTTGGCGATGACTGGACCGGGGCGGACATGATGCTCAGTTTCCCGGCCGAAATCGCCGTGATGCGGGGGCAGGCCAGTGCATACCCCAATCTGGCCAAGTTTGTCGCCGCGATCCACGCACTCCCGACCTGGCAGGTCGCGCGCGAAAAAGGCGGTGCTTACTTCGAGTTTTGAGCCTCCGCCGCGCGCGCCTTCACCGCTTCATCGGCGTGCTTGCCGCCGAGTTCGGCTAGGTGATCGAACGCAGCGGTGAAGCTTCCCAATCCCTGGCTGAGCGAGCGCAGTTCGGCGTCGAGGCTGTGCAACCCGCTTTCAGGCACCAGCGCTTCAACCCGTTCCCATCGCGCCCAGACTGGATGCGGCGACAGCCCGAGGATCTGTCCGCGCCGTGCCGACAGCACCGATCCAGCCTTTGACCCAGTGCCCGCCGGAGTGTCTACGCTGACTCTGGCGATCGGTTCGAGCAGATAGGGCGCAGCTTTTGCCAATGCCTCGCTCATTGCAGTGCGTCCGGCAATGCGAAATGCGAGTTCAGAGCTGTCTACCGCGTGAAACGATCCATCGAGCAGCGTCACTGCGACATCTTCTACCGGGAAGCCCAGGGGCCCGCGCGCCATTGCATCGCGTGCTCCGGCCTCGACCGCCGGGATATATTGCTTGGGCACTGCGCCGCCGGTAATCTTGTCTTCGAACTGAAAGCCTGCGCCGCGCGCCAGCGGCCGCAGCTCGATGACGCAGTCACCATATTGCCCGTGCCCGCCCGATTGCTTTTTGTGACGCCCGCGCTGGGTGACCGGCTTGCGGATCGCTTCGCGGTAGGCGATGCGCGGCGCACGGGTCTGCACCGCTACGCCGTAGCGTCGCTGTAGCCGTGCCAGCACGACCGTCAGATGTTCGTCGTTGATTCCCCGCAGGATTGTCTCGTGGTTGGAATCGTCTTGGGTCCATTCCAGCGCCAGGTCTTCCTCGCACAATCGGTGGAGCGCGGTGGAAAGCTTGACGTCATCCTTACGGTCACGGGTGGTTATCGCGATGGCCGCATTGCGCGGTGGATAAACGATCAGTCCGGTTTCTCTCAGGGTAGTTCCGCTCCGCCCCAACAGCATGCCGGAGCGTGCGCTATCGACCTTGGCAACGGCGACGACATCGCCGGAGCGTGCAGCATCCTGCTTGGCGGTTTTGTCTCCCTGGACAAAGAACAGCGAGCCAGTTCGCTCGCTCCCCGCGGTGCCAATCAGTTCGTCGCCTTCGCCCAGGCCCGCGCCGAGTACGCGGCCCAGCGCCAATCTGCCCATAGCCCCGCCGTTGGCAATCTTGAACACGTGCAGTGCGCCGCCGCCAGTCACACCCATCCGCGCTGCAGCGGCGGCGGGCGCAGGCGTTTCATGGCGCAGCAGCTTAAGCAAGCGGTGCACGCCGCCGGCGGACAATGCCGATCCGAGCAGCACCGGCACCACCTGATTGTGCGCGGTATCGGCGGCTAGATCGGCCATGACCATAGTCTGATCGGGGGTTTCGTCCATAAGCAAGGCTTCGAGCAGTTCGTTGTCGAAATCGGCGAGCGTCTCGAGCAGATGGCTGCGCTCTTCGCGCTCGCGCTCAAGCACTTCTCCTGGCATATCGACCCGCTCGCTCCCCTGACCGGGCCGGTACCGGTAAGCCCGTTCAAGCGCGAGATCGACGTAGCCGGTTACTTGCTGACCGCCGTGCTCAGCTACCGCCCGAAGCGGAATTTGGCGCAGCGCGAGCGGTTCGCGGCTCAGCGGTTGTAATGCGGCGATCAGGTCACGGATCGTGCCGGCGCGGGCCTGCTCGATTTTGTTGACGAAAATTGCGTGCGGGATACACAACTCGTCCAACTGCCGAAGGATCGGCTCAGCCAGTGCGGCGCGTTCAGTGGCGGGATCGATCACGACCACGGCCATATCGGCGGATTGCAGCGCGGCGAGGCCATCGGCGGCGAAGCCGGTGCCGCCCGGCGCATCGATTAGCGCGAAGTGGTCCCCCAAATAGTCGAAGTGGAGCAGATTAGGTTCGGTCGAACCGCCGCGTGCGCGGGCCTCCGCACTGGCGTCACCCACCGTGTTACCAGCCTCTATACTGCCCTGTCGGCTGATGCTGCCGCTGGCAAACAGCAACGCTTCGGCGAGGCTGGTCTTACCCGTGCCGGCCGGCCCCACCAGGGCGACCGCACGGGTGGCGGCACTGTCGCCTGCTAAACCATTATGAGTATTCGCCATCTTCCGCCTCCGCTGGTGTGAAGGCGCGCCGGGCGCTATCGCTTGCACTCGGTCGCGCAAGAATTAGCGGGATGGTCTGCCTGTTGCGGATGAGTCGCAAGCGAATACTGCGCCCGATTTGAGGCTTGTGTCGCAGCAAGGCAGCGCATAGCCTTACACCATGACGACAGGAACCGAATGGCGCGAAGCGGTTGGGCGCAGTTGGGCCGAAAATTACCGGCTGACCGACCGGGCATTCTCCGGTTTGACCGAGCGGCTGCTCGCGCAGATCAGCGGCTGCGAGGGGCACGCTACGCTCGATATTGGCTGTGGGGCAGGCGAGCTGTCGCTGGCGATCGCGCGCGGCAACCCGCAAACCCAAGTGATCGGCGTCGATGTGTCAGCCGAACTAGTGGCGGCGGCGCGTGAACGCGGTGATATGCTGAGCAATGTCAATTTCGTTGAAGCTGACGCAGCGCAGTGGAAGCCGTTGAACTTTGCCCCTGACATGCTGGTTTCTCGCCATGGGGTAATGTTCTTCAATGCTCCTGAGGTGGCCTTTACCAACCTGCGGGCCTTAGCAGCGCCGCGCGCGCGGCTGATATTTTCGTGCTTTCGCAGCGCCAAACTCAACCCATGGGCCTCGGATCTGGCCAGTTTGCTCGAATTGCCGGCGCTTGGCGAGGGTACTGCGCCGGGGCCGTTTGCCTTTGCCGATGAAGCCTACGTGCGTGGCATTCTTGAGAATGCGGGTTGGCAGGACGTGGCGCTACAACCAGTGGATTTTGCCTATATTGCCGGTGCCGGCGAAGATCCGGTTGAGGATGCCATGCAGCTGTTTCGCCGTATCGGTCCCGCAGCACCAGCGCTGCGCGCGCTGGAGGGTGAAGATCGTGCGCGCGCCGAAGGCTGGGTGCGCGATTGGGTGGCGGAACATCGTAGCGGCAACCTGGTGGCCTTCCCCGCGGCAGCGTGGATCTTCTCGGCGCGGAATTGAACTTGGCGCGATCTGGTAATTTGGCAGTCGTGGTCAATGCCTCGGGCGGGAGGGCATCGCGCGAAGGGGCCGGACTGCGCGATAAGCTGGCCGCAGCGTTTGCCGCGCATGGCGCGTCGGTGGAACTACAGATGGTTGAAGGCAAGGCGATCGCGCAGACCATCGCTGATCTGCGCTCGGCCGAAGTGATTGCGGTGGGCGGCGGCGACGGCACACAAGGCAGTGTAGCCGGGCTGCTGAGTAAAAGCGGCCAAACACTGGCGGTGCTGCCGCTTGGCACGCTCAATCATTTGTCGGTCGATCTGGGCATCCCCGCCGATCTTGGTGAGGCCGCCATGATCGCAGTGAGCGGCCAGACCCAGGCGATCGATCTGGCGCAGGTCGGCGATCAGGTTTTCGTCAACAACGCCTCGGTCGGACTATATACCAAGCTGGTGCGGGCGCGCGATGCGCAGCCCTTGCCCAAGGCGCTTGCTACGATTCCGGCGGCCTGGACGGTGCTGCGCGGGCTGAAAGTGCGGCGGCTAGAACTGCAGATCGGCGGCACCCGGCAGTGCCTGGAAACCCCGCTGCTGTTTATCGGCAACAACCCATACAACATTACCGGGCCGCGGCTGGGCAAGCGCGACGTGCTCGATAGCGGTCGCCTGGGGGTCTACGCGGTGCGCCACAAAAGCGCGCTGGCGCTGGTGGGGTTCGCCCTGCGCGCGCTGTTTGGCCGGGCCGATCCCGCGCGCGACTTCGTCGATGTCAGCGATTGTGCCGAATTCAAGCTGCTGGGCAGCGGGGCAATCGACGTAGCGCATGATGGTGAAGTGACCCGGATGAAACTGCCGCTCGAGTTTCGTTCGCTGCCCGGCGCGCTCAAGGTCAAGGTTCCCGCTTGAAGAGACCCGCAGAATCGCGCTTGTTCGCGGGTGCAACTGGCTCTAATCGGCCAAGACCATGACCTCGACGAACGAAATCCGCCGCTCCTTCCTCGATTACTTCGCCGGCCAGGGGCACGACGTGGTGCAAAGCGCGTCGCTGGTACCCTATAACGATCCCACGCTGATGTTCGTCAACGCTGGGATGGTGCCGTTCAAAAACGTCTTCACTGGGCTCGAAACCCGCGATACGCCGCGCGCGACTTCCAGCCAGAAGTGCGTTCGGGCAGGCGGCAAGCACAACGATCTCGACAATGTTGGCTACACCGCGCGGCACCACACGTTTTTTGAGATGCTCGGCAATTTCTCGTTCGGGGATTACTTTAAAGAACAGGCGATCACCCACGCCTGGACCTTGCTGACCAAAGAATGGGGGTTGCCGAAGGAAAAGCTGACCGTCACGGTCTATCACACCGACGACGAAGCGTTCGAACTGTGGCGCAAGATAGCCGGGCTGCCCGAACAGCGGATCATCCGCATCCCGACCTCGGACAATTTCTGGTCGATGGGCGATACCGGGCCGTGCGGGCCGTGCAGCGAAATTTTTTACGATCATGGCAGCCACATTCCGGGCGGTCCGCCGGGATCGCCCGACGAGGATGGCGACCGCTTCATCGAGATCTGGAACCTGGTGTTTATGCAGTTCGAGCAGGCCGCCGATGGCAGCCGCACCGAACTGCCCAAGCCCAGCATCGATACCGGCATGGGGCTGGAGCGGCTCGCGGCGGTGTTGCAGGGCCAACATGACAACTATGAAACCGATACGTTCCGCGCGCTGATCGCTGCGTCGGAAAGCCTCACCGGGGTTAGCGCCGAAGGTGAGCATCGGGCCAGCCACCGGGTGATCGCCGATCATTTGCGCTCGGTCAGCTTCCTGCTGGCTGACGGCGTTCTGCCGGCCAGCGAAGGGCGCGGCTATGTGCTGCGGCGGATCATGCGCCGTGCGATGCGGCATGCGCACCTGTTGGGGGCGAAGGATCCGTTGATGCACCGGCTGGTACCCGCGTTGGTGACCGAAATGGGGCAGGCCTATCCCGAACTGGGCCGCGCGCAGCCGCTGATCGAGGAAACACTGGCGCGCGAGGAAGTACAATTTCGCCGCACGCTGGCGAACGGGCTTAAGTTGCTCGAGGAAACCACCGGCGAGCTGGGCGCAGGCGCTGAATTGCCGGGCGAAACCGCGTTTAAACTCTATGACACGTTCGGCTTCCCGTACGATCTGACCGAGGACGCGCTGCGGCCGCGCGGGATTGCAGTTGACCGCGCCGGGTTCGATGCGGCGATGGCCAAGCAAAAGGCAGCGGCACGGGCCGCGTGGAAGGGCAGCGGGCAGGCTGCTGACAGCGAAGTGTGGTTCGACCTTGCCGAGCGCATCGGCGCGACCGAATTTACCGGCTACTCGTCCGATACCGCCGAGGCGCAAGTGGTCGCTCTGGTCAAAGACGGCCATGAAGTCGCGTCTGCGGGCAAGGGTGACAGCGTCATGGTGCTGACCAACCAGACCCCGTTCTATGGAGAAAGCGGCGGCCAGATGGGCGATGCCGGAACGATCAGCGGCGCAGACGGACTGCGGCTGGAAGTGATCGACACCGCCAAGCCGCTGGGGCGGCTGCACGCGCATCAGGCAGTCGTCGCCGGTGGTACGATCAAGACCGGGGACATGGTCAAGCTCGATATCGATGTCGCGCGGCGCGATACGATCCGCGCTAACCATTCGGCGACGCACTTGCTCCACGCTGCGCTGCGCAAGCGGCTGGGTGAGCATGTGACGCAGAAAGGCTCGCTGGTCGCGCCTGACCGGTTGCGGTTCGATTTTTCGCACCCCAAGCCACTTTCGAGCGAAGACATTCCTGCAATCGAGGCCGAAGTGAACGCAGAAGTGCGCGGCAACGAGGAGGTCGTCACCCGGCTGATGAGCCCCGATGAGGCCATCGAGGCCGGCGCCATGGCGCTGTTCGGTGAGAAATACGGCGATGAAGTGCGGGTGCTCTCAATGGGCAATGCCAGCGCGGGTCGGAACTTCTCGGTCGAATTGTGCGGCGGCACGCATGTGCGTGCGTTGGGGGATATCGGACTACTGCGGATCATCAGCGAGAGCGCGGTCAGCTCGGGCGTGCGGCGGATTGAGGCGCTCACCGGCGAAGTCGCACGGCAATGGCTGGTCGGTCGCGATGAGGCGCTGAAAAGCACTGCCAGCTTGCTCAAAACGTCGCCCGACGAGGTGGAGAGCCGCGTTGCCGCGCTGCTCGACGAGCGCAAGAAGCTCGAACGCGAACTGAGTGAGGCGAAGAAAAGGCTTGCGCTCGGAGCTGTCGGTTCGGGCGGCCAAAATGCGGTTGATGAACAGGTCAATGGGGTCAATTTTTCTGGGCAAAGTATCCAGGGGATTAACCCAAAGGCTTTGCCAGGTCTTCTCGACGAAGCGAAGCAACGCATGGGCTCCGGCGTAGCGGCTATTGTGGCTGTCAATGAAGGGCGAGCGGCATTGGCAATCGCGGTAACGGGCGATCTGACCAGCAAAATCAGCGCGGTCGATCTGGTCAAGGCCGGGGTGGCAGTACTGGGCGGCCAAGGCGGCGGCGGGCGGCCAGACATGGCGCAAGGCGGCGGGCCGGACGGGGCCAAGGCGGCCGATGCGATTGCGGCGGTAAGGGCCTTGCTGGGCTAACGTCGTCCCGGATCAAGGCCGGGACGACGGGATTATTGTCCGCTCCCGCAGCCCCGCGCTTTTCAGCAGCGGCTTTTCCATTAACTGCCCTTCGCGCATAATCTGCGCACGCATTTCGTCGCGCTTTTCGTGGATGCTGGCAATTACCGGCCCCATCGCGACTCCCAGATCGACCAATATAGCTTCGGACAATTGCAGCGAGCTTTCGAGCGTTTCGGGGACGGCGTGGCTGGCGCCCGCGCGATAGAGTGCAGCGGCATGGCTGGCATCGCGCGCGCGGACGATGATCGGCAGATCGGGTTGCGCCGCGCGCAATCGGCGGACCAGCCGCTGTACAGACACCGGTTCATCCATCGTGAAAATGACCGCAGTGGCCTCGTCAAGCCCCAGCCGCTCAAGCACGTCGTAGCGCGCGGCATCGGCATAGCGGGCCGTGATCCCTTGCGCACGCGCCGCTTTCACCAGCTCAAGATCGATATCGATCGCCACATAAGCCTGGCCGTGTTGCTGCAGCATCTCTGCCACGAGCCGCCCAACGCGACCGCAGCCAACCACGATCGCATGTTCGTCGGCCAGCGAGTCAGCAGCGTGGAGATGTCCGTCGATGTCGACCCGTCGCGCCAGCCAGCGGCCGGCAATCGCCATTACCGGCGTTACCGTCAGCCCTAATGCGGTGACGATTTCCCAGAACTGGGCCGCCGAGGGCACTATCAGCTTGCCCGCTTGCGCCGCGCCGAGCACGATCAATGTCGTTTCGGATGGGCTGGCGAGCAGGATCCCAACTTCGGTCGAGGTTCCAACCCGTGCCCCTGAAAGCCGCAACAACGCAGCGGTAACCAGCGCCTTGGCGCCCAGCACCAGTCCAGTTGCCAGCAACACTTCGCCGAGCCGCGCCCAGACCACTTCCAGATCAAGCCCCATCCCGACGGTGAGCAGGAACACCCCCAGCGCCAGCCCCTTGAACGGGGCGATCATGTGCTCAACCTCGCCGCTGTATTCGGTTTCGGCGATCAACAGGCCGGCGGTCAGCGCGCCAACAATGGGCGAAAGACCGACCGCGCCGGTCGCCAGCGAGGCGAGGATCACCACCAGCAGGCTGACGGCAAAGAACAGCTCGGGGCTTTTGGTGCGCGCGGCCTGATCGAACAACCGAGGCAGGATGAAGCGCCCGCCAATCAGTAACACGGCCATGACCACTGAGCCCCGCCCAAGCGTGTGCAGCAAAGTTCCAAGATCGCCGCCTTGACCATCTCGGCCCAGCGCGCCGAGGATGAAGATAATGGGCACCAGCGCAATGTCTTCAAACAGCAGCATCGCCAATGCGGATCGGCCTACCGGCGTATTCTGATCGGCGATGCGCAGCACTAGCGCGGTTGAAGACAACGCCAGCGCCAGCCCCAAAGCGGCCGCCGTCGCGGGCGAATTGCCCAACAGCACCAGCGCCAACGCGATCAGGACCGCGCAGCCCAGCAGCTCCATCGCACCCAGCCCAAATACCGCGCGGCGCATCGCCCACAGCCGCTTGAATGACAGCTCCAGCCCGACAGAGAACAGCAGCAGCACAATCCCGAATTCGGCGAAGGGTTCAAGCCGGTGCGGATCTCTAATGGTGACGTAGGCCAGCCACGGGTGCTGATCGACCGCGCTGCCCAGCCCGAACGGCCCGACCAGGATGCCGACCAGAATGAACCCGATCACCGGGGTGATCCGGAACCGCGCGAACAGCGGGATGACAATCCCGGCGGCGGCGAGAATGACCAGAGTATCGCCGAGCTGCGACGTGGGCATGAAGGGCGTCGGTCCGGCCATGCTTGCGTTGTGGCCATGCAGCGCGCACTTGTCACGCCATGGCAGCGGAAAATCACGATGTGGTGATTGTAGGCGGCGGCCCGGCCGGGATGATGGTCGGCTACTTGCTGGCGCGCGCCGGGGTGGCGGTCACGGTGCTGGAAAAGCACGCCGACTTCTTCCGCGATTTCCGCGGTGACACGGTTCACCCTTCGACCATGCAGATCCTTGATGAGCTGGGCCTGCTCCAAGGGTTTCTAGCGCGGCCGCACAACCGGCTCGACCGGGCCGAAGTCAGTTGGAACGGCCGGATGTTGGAAATTGGAGACCTCAGTCATTTGAATATGCCGGCACCATTTATAGCGATGATGCCGCAATGGGAGTTTCTCGATTTTCTGCGAGTGGAAGGCGCCAAGCTGCCAGAATTTAGTGTGCGGATGTCAGCTCCCGCAAGCAGCTTTGTCGATGACCAGGGCCGAATTGCTGGGGTCAGGCTGAGTGACGGCAGCATCCTGGGTGCGCGGCTGACGATCGCCTGCGATGGCCGCGCTTCGCTGGCGCGCGGCCTGCTGCCACTCGAATCGCTTGGCGCACCGATCGACGTGTTCTGGTTTGGCGTCCCCAAGCAAGGCGCAGGTCAGGCGCTGCGCGCAGTCGTAGTTGGTGAGCGGCTGATCGTGATGATCGACCGTGGCGATTATTGGCAATGCGCGTTCGTGATCGCCAAAGGCGGTTCAGAGGCAATCAAGGCGCGCGGGATCACCGCGTTTCGCGCCGACGTGCTGGCGGCCGCGCCTGAGCTTACGGGATTGGAAACGGCATTGCCCGATTGGGAGAAAGTCAGTCTGTTGACGGTTTCGCTCGACCGACTGACTCAGTGGTCGCGCCCCGGATTGCTGGCGATCGGCGATGCCGCGCACGCGATGAGCCCGGTCGGCGGTATCGGGATCAACCTGGCAATTCAGGATGCCGTCGCGGCGGCGAACCTGCTGGCGCTGCCGTTGTTGCGCAGGGAGCCGGTCGATTGTCTGCTAAGCCAAGTGCAAGCGCGCCGCTGGCTGCCCACGCGGCTGGTGCAGGGCGCGCAGCGGGCGGTGCACGAGCGCCTGCTGCGTCCGCTGATCGAAGGCCGGGCCGCCGTGCCAGTTGAGCCGCCTTCGCTGCTCCGATTGCTTAACCGATTCCCGCTGCTGCGCCGCATTCCCGGCTATTTTATCGGCCACGGAGTGCGGCAGGAACACGTGCATTCGCCGATTGTGCGCCCACCCTAAATGGCCTGCGTTATTTCCAGTTCTGCATTTCGACTTCAAGGTTTGCCACTACCGCAGCGAAAAACCCTTCGGTGGTTAGCCAGGCCTGATCGGGGCCGATCAGGATCGCCAAGTCTTTGGTCATCTTGCCGCTTTCGACAGTGTCGATGCAAACCCGTTCCAGAGTTTCGGCAAAGCGCACCACATCCGGCGTATTGTCGAACTTGCCGCGATAGATAAGCCCGCGGGTCCAGGCGAAGATGCTGGCGATTGGGTTGGTGCTGGTCGCCTTGCCTTGTTGGTGCTGGCGGTAATGGCGCGTGACGGTGCCGTGAGCTGCTTCAGCCTCAACCGTCTTGCCATCGGGGGTCATCAGCACCGAGGTCATCAGGCCCAATGAGCCAAAGCCCTGCGCAACCTGATCGGACTGCACGTCGCCGTCATAATTCTTGCAGGCCCACACGAACTTACCAGACCATTTGAGCGCCGAGGCAACCATGTCATCGATCAGTCGGTGTTCGTAGGTGATCCCGGCGGCCTTGAATTTTTCGGCAAAGCCCTCGGTTTCAAACACTTCCTGGAACAGGTCCTTGAACCGGCCATCATAGGCCTTGAGGATGGTGTTCTTGGTCGATAGGTACACCGGCCAGCCAAGCCCGAGGCCATAGTTGAGGCTGGCGCGGGCGAAATCGCGGATCGAATCGTCGAGGTTGTACATCGCCAGAGCGACGCCCGGCGAAGGGTAATGGAATACCTCTTCGTCGATCCTGCTGCCATCGTCGCCTTCCCACACCAGCCGCAGCTTGCCCGGGCCGGGGACGAGAAAGTCGGTTGCCTTGTATTGATCGCCAAAGGCATGGCGGCCAACCACGATCGGGTCGGTCCAGCCCGGGATCAGCCGGGGGACGTTCTGCATCACGATCGGTTCGCGGAACACCACCCCGCCCAGGATATTGCGGATCGTGCCATTTGGGCTTTTCCACATTTTCTTGAGGCTGAATTCCTTCACCCGATCTTCGTCCGGGGTGATCGTCGCACATTTCACGCCGACGCCGTATTGCTTGATCGCATTGGCGCAATCGACCGTGATTTTATCGCTGGTCTGGTCGCGCATTTCGATCGAGAGATCATAATATTTGAGGTCGATATCAAGGTAAGGCAGGATCAGTTGTTCGCGGATCCACTGCCAGATGATGCGGGTCATTTCGTCGCCGTCGATTTCAACGACGGGGTTTTTCACCTTGATCTTGGCCATGCGTGCTCTCGTCTTTTCCGGGGAGTTGGGCCATCCCTTAGCAGAGCGATAGGCGCGCGCAAGTTAAGGGCTGGACGCGGGGCGAGCAGCGCTTTAATCGTTCGGTTAAACAGCCAGCGAGAGGAACTCAGACATGAGCGAGAACAGCGAAGTCCTGACCGAAGTCGAAGACGGCGTACTGATCGTCACGATGAACCGGCCCGAAGCCAAAAACGCAATGAACAAGGCACAAGCCGAGGGCATCAGCGCGGCGATGGATCGGCTCGAAACCGACGACGATCTGCGCTGTGCGATCCTGACCGGCGCGGGGGGTACGTTTTGCTCGGGGATGGACCTCAAGGGCTTTCTGCGCGGCGAACGCCCCAGCATCGAAGGGCGAGGGTTCGGCGGATTGACCGAATGGACTCCGAAAAAGCCAATCATCGCGGCGGTCGATGGGTATGCCTTGGCCGGCGGAATGGAATTGGCACTATCGTGTGATCTGATTGTTGCCAATTCTGCTTCGAAATTCGGCATTCCCGAGGCTAAACGCGGGCTGGCTGCCGCTGCTGGGGGGCTAATCAAGCTGCCCCGCCAGATTCCGCCGCGGATCGCGATGGAGCTGGCGCTGACCGGCGATTTTATAGATGCCCAGAGGGCTTATGAATTGGGCTTTGTTAACCGCGTGGTCGAAGGCCCGGCGCTGGTCGCGGCCAAGGAACTGGCGCGCAAAATCGCTGAGAACGGGCCGCTCGCGCTGATCGCTTCAAAGGCGATCGTGCGCGAATCCCACAGCTGGAGCGATGCGGAGATGTGGCAGAAGCAGTCGGCCTACATCGCCCCGGTGTTTGTCAGCGCCGATGCCCGCGAGGGTTCTCTGGCTTTCGCCGAAAAGCGCAAGCCCAACTGGCAGGGGAAATAGCCCCGGCCGTTTGCGGAAACGAAAAAGCCCCGGGAAACCGGGGCCTTTTCTTATGAATGGTGGGCGTAGCAAGGATTGAACTTGCGACCCCTACGATGTCAACATAGTGCTCTACCACTGAGCTATACGCCCGCACCATTCGGCCTGCCGCCCACGACTTGTCTGGCGGGGCAGGGGAGCGCCATTAGCGAGGCTCCCCCGGGGTTGCAAGCGGTTAGATGGCGCGCAAGCGGTTAGACCGAGGCTTGGGCTGACTGGCCAAACATGCGCTCGACTTCCATGACGAGGTCTTTGAGGTGGAACGGCTTTGACAGGACCTTGGCTTGCGGCGCTTCGCGGCTGGCTTTGAGCGTGACCGCAGCAAATCCGGTAATGAACATGACTTTCGTCCTCGGGCTGATCTCGGCGCAGCGCTGCGCGAGTTCGATCCCGTCCATTTCGGGCATAACTATGTCCGACAGCAGCAAGTCATAATCGCCGTCTTCGAGCAATGGCACGGCCAAGGTCCCGCGATCGACCGCCGTTATGTCATAGCCGGCGTTTTCCAGCGCGCGTGCCAGATAGGTGCGCATGGCGTCTTCATCTTCGGCAAGCAGGATGCGGATCATCGCGGTCTGGTTCCACTTTAGGCTTTGGGTTCGTGCCATCCGACTGCACGATGCGAACCAGCTTATAGCCGCATTTCGGTTAACAATCTCGTCCATGTTCGATACTGACTTACTTTGACACAAGCCTCGCCGCAGGCCAGCAAGCCGGGATGAACGAAAATTCCTGGCAGGCAGGCGATTCGCCTCGACACGAAGGCGGCCAGATCCCGGGCAGCAACGGGGTTCCCGCATTTTCGCTGGTTGTGCCGAAGCCCTCGGCGCTGCCGCTGTTGATCGCGGTGCCGCATGCCGGTCGCGCCTATCCCGTCAGCCTGCTCGAGCGGATGCGTAATCCCCGGTTCGCGACGCTCAAGCTGGAAGACCGCTATGTCGACCGGCTGGCCGTGCATGTCGCGCGCGAAACCGGGGCGGCCTTGCTGGTGGCGAACGCTCCGCGCGCGATGATCGATCTCAACCGGGCGACGGACGATGTTGATTGGGACATGTTCGCGCGCGGCCAGCCCGATAGCGTCGGCAGTTACACTCCGGGCATGCGTGTACGCAGCGGGCTTGGTCTGATCCCGCGCCGCCTGCCGGGGCTTGGCGAGCTATGGAAACGCCGCCACGATGAAGAAGATCTCGCCGCGCGGATCGATTCGATTCACGAACCGTATCATTCCTGCTTGGCTGAGACGCTGCAAGGCTTGCGCGATCGGTGGGGTTCGGCCCTGTTGCTTGATCTGCATTCAATGCCACCGCTGGGTTTTCGCGGCGGACAGCCGGCACCTGATTTCGTCCTCGGTGACCGTTTCGGGGCATCGTGCAGCGGCGCGCTGGTCGGTAGCTGCTTTAGTTACTTTGCCGAAATGCGGCGCGGTGCGGCGCACAACCGGCCTTACGCGGGCGGCTATGTGCTGGAGCGCCATGGCGCTCCCGCGAGCGGCCTGCATGCTTTGCAGCTGGAAATCGACCGGTCGAGCTATCTCGATTCGCGACTGGTCGAACCAGGCGGCGGCTTTGCTGCGATGGCCAATCTGTTGACCGGGCTGGTCCGGCGGCTTGCGGGTGAGGTGGCCGAACTGGGCCAGCTACGCAGCGGCGAGCGTTGGGCCAACGCGGCCGAATAACCCCATAAAAAACCACCCCGTGCTACACGCACGAGGTGGCCGAGGTTCAGGGAGGAGGTGCACAAAGTGCACCAAGTCCGACCGCACCATGAGGGTAGCACGGCAAGACACCGCGACGATAAGCATGCTCAACCAGCGATGCAAGCACTCTGATCAACTGGACAAACGAATGGCGCAATTCCGGCTCTTTTGCGGAATTGCGCCACGCGTTAGCGCGGAAAACGAATCAGTTGGGCAGCGCGGGGACGGGACCCTTGCCCTGCTGGACCTGCCGCGCGAACACTTCGCTCATATGTTCAAGGCTGAACAGGTGCGCGAAAATCAGCGCCAACATGCCGTTCTGGTTCATTGTGCGCAGGATATCGCCGCGCAGATCGCGCAGCTTTTCCTGATCGATCATCTTGAACCCGCGATAGATGAAAGGCTGATCGTTACCGGTTTGCTGGATCGAAACTTCACCGTCCATCAAGAGGTCGTATTTGACCAGTTCTTCGACAAATGAGGTGGTGCGAAACCCGGCTTCTTCAAAGTTGCGGCAGAAATCGAGCGTCGCCTTGCACGATTCGCTGGGTTCTTCACCTTCGAACAGCTTGTTACCGTCCTCGAATTCACCAACCAGGTCGCTGGTCGGATCGAAGCACAGCGAAAGCTCCTCGCTGTCAGGCGTGAGCCGGGCCAGCATAAACGGATAACGGCGCGCGTAAGCCGGGACATACACCTGTTCGCTCAGCTTGCCAGTTTCGTCGAAGAAGGTGTTGACGCCTTCATTCAACCCCATCAGCGCCAACGGAACGGGCTGGTCAGCGACCGAGAACACGATCGGGAAATTGCGCGATGCGTGGACAAATTCTTCGGCCGTCAGCGGGATCGCGTGCTGGCCGACAATCCAGGTGGCGTTTTCGGTTGACTTGGCGCTCCACCCCGCATGATCACGGCTATTGAGCGGCATCAGGTCATTGTAAAACATCGGCAAATTGGCGGCTTGCGGCGCGCTGGCCATGGGTAACTCTCCGGATTAAGAAATTGTGTTAGCCGGTATGTTCCGACGCGAAACCGCGCCCTTAAGCGCTGGAGCGACGGGACGCAAGCGCCAGCAGCTTGCCCGGATTGAGCAGACCAGCGGGATCGAGCGCGGTTTTTACCCGGGCAAGCAAGTCCAGCGCCGCCGGATCGCCCAGCCGCGCGAGTTCATCGCGCTTCATCTGCCCAATCCCGTGCTCAGCAGAGATTGAGCCGTGCCACCGGGTCACCAGATCGTGGACCATGCGGCTGATTTCCTTGCCTTGGACAAGTTCCCATTCCCCTCGCGCCGCGCCGGTCGGGGCGGTGACGTGGAAGTGTACATTGCCGTCTCCCAGATGCCCGAACCCGAACGCCCGGCAGCCGGACCAGGCCTGCTCAACTGCGGGTATGGCCATGGCGATGAACTCGGCCATTTGCGGCACCGGCACGGAAATGTCGTGTTGCACCGCCGCCCCCTTGGCGCGCAGCGCGCCCGAGATCGCTTCGCGCAAATTCCAAAACGCTTCGGCCTGGCGCTCTGTCATGGCGATCGTCGCGTCCTCGATTGTGCCATCAGCCAGCGCGGCCGCCAGCAACGACTCAGCTTGCCCGGCCAGATCTGCCGATGGATCGCTACTGACCAGCTCGATAAGCGCATGCCAGGCGTGCGGCTCACGCAGCGGCGCGCGCGCGGACGGAACGTTTGTGAGCACGGCCTCGAGGCAATTCTGCGGAAGAACCTCGAACCCTTCGAGCGCGTCGCCCAGCGCTGCCTGAGATTGCAGCAGCAGCCTGCGCGCGTCGTCGATGCTCGCCAGCCCGGCCCACAGGACAGAGCGCTGGGCCACCGCCGGTTCGAGCTGCAAGGTCGCGGCGGTGATGACCCCGAGTGTGCCCTCCGACCCGATAAACAATTGCTTCAAATCGAACCCGCGGTTGTCCTTTTTCAGCGGGGTCAGCGCGGACCAGACCGTGCCATCGGCCAGAACGGCCTCCAAACCCAACACTTGCGAGCGCATCGACCCGTGGCGCAGCACCTGGGTTCCTCCAGCGTTGGTCGCGATCAGGCCGCCCACTGTGGCCGAACCCTTGCCCCCCAGCGTCAGCGGAAAGCGCAACCCGGCCGCTGCAGCTGCTTCGTGCAAATGTTGGAGTACCACACCCGCGCCGCAAGTGACCTGCCGCGCCGCCATGTCGACTGGGCCAATCTGATCAAGCCGCCGCAGCGACAGCAGCAAGGCGGTGCCGCTGGCATCCGGGGTTGCGCCACCCGACATACCGCTGTTGCCCCCCTGCGCAACGATTGCCACACCGTGCCGTGCGCACAGCGCAACCAGCGCGGCCACTTCTGCAGTGTTCGCGGGGCTCGCCAGAGCGCAGGCCTGCCCGGTATAGCGTCCACGCCAATCGGTCAGCCACGGTGCCATAAGGTCGCGATCGCGGGTGAATCCGCGTGAACCCAGCAATTCTGCTGCAGCTGTCAGGAAAGTTTTACCGGGGCCAGACATTTGCAGCGGTTATGGCACAGCGCGCCCCCTGGCTACCAGCCTGCTTTACCAGACGCTGCTGATCGCTTTGCATGGCGGGGTGCTTCGGGTTAAGCGGTGGTTCAAAGATTGGGGCTATTCAACAAACCTATGAATCCAGCCCTGCAACTCCTGACCCCACTGGCTTTGCTGTTTCCTGCTGCAGTGGCGGTCGAGCAGCACCGCTCAACGGAGCGCACGCAGCTGCCGATCGCTGCGCTACCGGCCCGGCAGGTCAGCATCGAACAAAGCATCACAATCAGGATCAATCCTCGTCCGGCGCCGATGCCCAACATTGCCACTCTTGTGGCGGAGGGTGCGGATGCGGGGGCCGCGTCGCGCTTGGTCGAGCGCAAGGCCGGCAAATGCCTGCCACTGGGAGCGATCGCCGGGGTTCAACCACTGAGCGCTGACCGTCTGCTGCTGATCCTGCGTGATAACCGCCTGTTCACCGCGCGGCTGGCCAAAGGCTGCCAAGCCCGCGAGTTCTATTCGGGCTTTATCGTCAAGCGCAACGTCGATGGCCAGGTTTGCATCAGCCGCGACGAATTGCTCTCGCGCAGCGGGACCAGCTGCCAGGTTACCGGTTTTCGCCAACTGCTTCCAACTGGCGATTGAGCGCGCCTTCGGCCGGTGCGCCGGGAGTGGACAAGCGTCCGCGCGATTCCTTGACTCTGGCGCGCAAATGCGACTAGGGCGCGGCTGCTCGGTATCTGCCTTGCGCAAGCGCCGCCAAACGCGTTCTCTAATCATCGAAGAAGCCTATGAAATTCGCCGATCTCGGCCTGTCAGACGAGTTGCTCGCCGCGGTTACCGCTAAAGGGTACGATACCCCCACGCCGATCCAGGCCCAGGCGATCCCCAGCGTGTTGATGATGCGCGACATCATTGGTGTGGCGCAGACCGGGACCGGTAAGACGGCCAGCTTCGTGCTGCCGATGATCGATATCCTGTCGCATGGCCGCCGCCGTGCATTGATGCCGCGCAGCCTGATCCTCGAGCCGACCCGCGAATTAGCCGCGCAGGTTGCCGACGAGTTCACGCGCTATGGGGTCAATCATGACCTCAAGATGGCGTTGCTGATTGGCGGCGTGCAAATGGGCGATCAGGTCAAGGCGCTGAAGGACGGGGTCGACGTGCTGATTGCCACCCCGGGCCGCCTGATGGACCTGTTCGAACGCGGCAAGATCCTGCTCACGGGCTGTGATCTGCTGGTGATTGATGAGGCCGACCGGATGCTCGACATGGGCTTCATTCCCGATATCGAAACGATCTGTTCGAAGCTTCCGGCGCAGCGCCAGACCTTGCTGTTTAGCGCGACGATGCCGCCGCCGATCAAAAAGTTGGCGGACAAATTCCTCAGCAATCCCAAATATATTGAAGTGGCTCGCCCTGCCTCGGCCAATATCAACATTGCCCAGCATAAAGTGCTGGTCAGCTCTTCGCGGGGCAAGCGCGATGTGCTGATCGAACTGCTACGCAACGATGACGTCACTACCGCGATGATCTTTTGCAACCGTAAGACCACAGTGCGTGATCTGGCCAAGACGCTCAAACAAAAGGGCTTTTCAGCCGGCGAAATCCACGGCGACATGGACCAGCCGGCGCGCATTGCCGAGCTTGATCGGTTCAAGGCCGGGACGGTCAACATGCTGTGCTGTTCGGACGTTGCGGCGCGCGGGCTCGACGTGAAGGGTGTGAGCCATGTGTTCAACTTTGATACGCCTTGGCATCCCGATGATTACGTCCACCGCATCGGTCGTACCGGGCGCGCAGGCGCGACCGGCAAAGCTTTCACCTTGGTCGCGCCCGAAGACGCCGAAGCAATCGCCAATGTCGAAAAGTTGACCGGGATGCAGATCCCGATCTACGAACTGGGCGGGGCCAACAGCACGAGCTCGTCCCGGCCCGTGCGAAGTGATGCAGCTTCGCGTGAAGCAACGCCGCGCAGCGAGCAAGCGCCGCGACCTGAACGATCAGCGCGCACCGGTAAGCCGCGCCGCGAACGCGCGCCGCAGGCCGCTGCGCCAGCCGCACCAATCGCTCCCTCACTAATCGAAGCTGCACCTCACGCGATCCCTGCTGCGGAAGCTACCCCTAAGCCTGCACCCAAATCAGCACACAAATCACCTAAGCCCGCTGCCAGGTCAACCGATCGTGAAGACGATCCCTGGAATGGTCCGGTGCCAGGCTTTCTGGGCGTCTCCGCTCTTTGAGCCAAATCTCGCCGACGAGCGTATTATCCCGATTGCCGCGCACCGTCTGGGCGCTCGGGCTGGTCAGTCTGTTGATGGACATGTCTTCGGAGATGATCCATTCGATCCTGCCGATTTTCCTGACCACGACGCTGGGCGCAAGCGTTGCGATGGTCGGACTGATAGACGGCATCGCCGAAGCCACTGCGGCGATCGCCAAAGTGCCATCGGGATACATTTCAGATCGTCTTGGCCGCCGTAAACCACTGATCCTGTTTGGATATGGTCTGGCTGCCGTAGCCAAGCCCTTGTTTGCCATCGCTGCCGGACCGCTGCCGGTGTTGGCCGCTCGGTT
>JAYVML010000042.1:0-20860 GCA_043758955.1 Novosphingobium sp.
GGTGATCGAATTTCCGGACGTTGCGCAGGCCAAGGCCTGGTACGATTCGGTTGAGTATCAAGCGGCGCTGGCACTGCGTCTGGCTGCATCAACAACTACAGTTATGATAGTCAAAGGCGTTTAATTTCCGACAAATCTGCCAGCCTCCCGATCTTTCCTCACGCTAAGCCCATCGAACACCTGCCCGCTCATCGCGATGTACACGCCTGGCGGCGCGATCTGGGCGGCGGCGAAGGCCATGCCGAGGTTGAACGGGGCGTCGGTTTCGGCAAACCGCGCCGGACTGAGCGCGCCGGTCAGCACGATCGTTTTACCCGCGATCCCGGCCAGCGCTTTGGCGGTGTCAGTCATCGTATCGGTGCCGTGAGTAATCACCACCCGGGTTTCGGGCGCCCTTGCGATCCGGCGTGCAAGCTCGGCCCGGTCGGCGTCGGTCAGCTCGAGGCTGTCCTTGCGGCACACCGCCTCGATCCGCAGCGGCAGCGCGACGCGCGCTTCCTTGAGCAGCGCGGGGATCCCGCTGTCGACGACCTGGTATTCGCTCAGCGCGTCGAAATAGTTCTTGTCGATCGTGCCGCCGGTGGTGAGCACGAGAATGGGCAGGCTTTGCATTGTGCCGTTCTAGCCAGTTGTGCGGGGGCTGTCCAAGCACGCGGAGCGCGTGCTAGCCTGCGTGCCGGGTCGATCGGAGGGGAACACCATGGCAAGCTTGGCAAGCACACCGCGTGCATCACATAGACGGCTGTTCTGGATCGTGGTGCTGCTCGCGCTGTCGGTGCTGCTCAACTATGTTGATCGCGGCGCGATCGGGGTGGCGGCGCCGCTGATGAAGCAGGAACTGGGCCTATCGGCGACCGGGTTCGGCATCGCCGTGTCGGCATTCTTCTGGGTCTATGCGCCGCTGTGCCTGGTGGTGGGCTGGCTCTGCGACCGGTTCTGCGTTTACCGGATGTTCGCCGCCGGGATCGCGATCTGGGCGCTGAGCACGGTCTTTACCGGCTTTGTCCATTCGCTCGGCCCGCTGATCGGGCTGCGGCTGATGCTGGGGCTGGGCGAGAGTATCGCGTTCCCCGGCAGTTCGAAAATTTTTGCCGCCGAAGTGCCCGCCGGGCAGCGCGGGATGGCCAATGCGGCGATTGCCGCTGCGCTCGCCTTCGGCCCGGCGGTGGGCACGCTGGCCGGCGGGACGATCCTGCAGCTGGGCGGTTGGCGGCCGATTTTCTGGATTTTCGGGCTGGTTACCTTGCTGTGGCTGCTGCCTTGGCACTATGTTTCGGCGCCGCTGCGTTCGCCGTCGCTGCGCACGCCTGTGATCGCACCGACTGACCTGGGCAAGCTACTAAAAGTGCCCGCGCTGTGGCTAATGGGAGCGGCACATTTCATGTCGAATTACGGCTTCTATTTCCTGTTGGCCTGGCTGCCCCTCTATCTGGTCAAGACGCTGGGTTACTCGCTCGCGCAGATGACAATGGTCACCTCGCTTGGGTTTCTCGCCCAAGGCGTGAGCGCGCTCGTGTTCGGGCGGCTGTCCGATCGCTGGGTGCAAGGCGGTGCCGATGAAGGCCTGGTGCGGCGCAATTTGTTGATCGCGGCGCAGGCGCTGGCCGGCCTGTCGATCGCCGGTGTGTGGTTTGCTGAGGCCCCGTGGCAAGTTGCGCTCAGCCTTATTCTGGCCGGTACGGGAATCGGCCTGATCGCGGCGAACATCTTTGCCGTCGGCCAGATTTTTGCCGGACCACGCGGCGCGGGCAGCTGGATCGGGGTGCAGAACGCGCTGGGCAACTGCGCCGGGATCATCGGCCCGCTGATCACCGGGGTGTTGGTTGACCGGCTGGACAGCTACGCTTGGCCGTTTGCGATTGCCGCCGGATTTTCAGCGCTGGGGGCATTTTGGTGGTGGAAGGTCATGCCGCCGGTGCGCCCGATAACCATTTAAGCTCAAGGCCGGAACGTCACCCCGGCCATTGCCTCGGACTTGGCCCACAGCGCCGTGGCCAGCGCGGCATCGCGGATATGCGGGAAAACGCCCGATCCGCGCGGGGTGTTCGCGTCGACCATCGCGCCGATGTTGCAGTCCTCGCAGTACACCCCGCCTTCGCTCTCAAGCAGCGGTGAGACTGCGCACCACACGCTGGTCGCGGCGCCTTGTTCGGTGGTCTTGAAGATCGGGTTGAGGTTGCCGTCGGCATCGAACCAACCCATTTTAACTTGCTCGTCCATCGTCAGATGGCGCTGCAACGGAGTGATGATGCCGCCGGGATGAACCGCAAAGGCGCGCACCCCCGCGCCTTGCCCCAGCCGGTCCAACTCAAGCGCGAACAGCGCATTGGCCGACTTGGCCTGACCATAAGCGGTCCACTTGTCATAAGCACGCTGCTCGAAATTCACGTCGTCCAGATCGAGCCCGCCCAGCCGATGCCCGATCGACGAGACCGAGACCACCCGCGCGTGGCCGCTGGCGACTAGCAGCGGCCACAACCGCGCGGTCAGCTGGAAATGGCCGAGGTGATTGGTCGCGAACTGGCTTTCATAACCGCGCGCATCGCGGGTCAGCGGATTGGCCATCACCGCCGCATTGTTGATCTGGATGTCGATTCGGTCGGTCACCCCAGCAACACTTGCCGCAAAAGCGTCGATCGATGCGGGATCGGACAAGTCGAGCGGTAGCACGCTGATCTGCCCATCGATCCCGGTGAGATCGTTCAGCGCCGCATCGGGGCGCCGCGCGCCGACGATCACGTGCGCCCCGGCACCGGCCAGCGTGCGCACTGTCTCGGTCCCCAGCCCTGAATAGCCGCCGGTAATCAGCGCGGTCTGGCCCGTCAGGTCAATCCCGGAAATCGCCTCACGCGCAGTCGTGCGGTAGCCGAACGGCGAGGCAATCGGGGCCTGAGCGGTCGGCATAAGAGCATCCTTCTGGGTGTTGTCTGGACAAGATGGGGTGGCTGTAGGCCACCGCAAGCTCAGGCAGCGAGCGGCGCGGTCTCGATGTGCGCGATCGCGGCGTGCAGCCTCCGCGCTGCGGTCGGCGCCAGCCGGTGCTCGAACAGCGTCAAGTGGCGGTGCAGTGTGCGTTGGACCAAACCGGTGCCGGTGCCAATGGCTTCGCCCATCTCACGGTAATGCTCCAACCCGTAGCGCAAGATGATCGTGGCATTGATCGCCAGATCGCGCAGCCGTTCGCGCGGCCAATCGAGCTGGCCCGCCTCGACCAGCGCGGCCAGATAGATCTCGAGCTGCGCGAAAGTCCGTTCGAGCCAATCGCGGACATTGCGGCGCACCACCTCGGCGTGTTCGCCATAGCTGTGCTGATCGCGGTAGAGGAAGCGGAAGTCGCGGAACTCGCCCATCATCGCCGCCAGCATCGCGGCATAGTCGCTGACCGGATCGCTCGCCGGGCGCATGGCCAGCCGCGCTTCGATGGCCACGGCAAAGCGTTCGCCGATCGCATCGAGCAGCGCGCGGCGGGTCTTGAAATGGTACCACAGATTTCCCTCCGCGATCCCGCAAGCTGCGGCCAGCGCCGCGGTGCTGACTGCGCCGTAACCCTGTTCGTTGAACAGGTCGCGCGCGGTTTCGACGATCCGGTCGCTGGTCTTCACCGGTGCGCTCTTCATCAATAGTGTGAGAGCGTCACCGGCAGTGCAGTATAGCCGTGGACAAAGCACGCCGGGACCCGTCCGACCGGTCCGGTTACCGTCGCCCGCAGGCGGCGCTTGCCCATCTCCTCCAGCAGGGTGCATAATTGCAATTCAGCCACCCGCGCACCGACGCAGCGGTGAATCCCGTAGCCGAATGACAAGTGCCGCCGGGCATTGTCACGATCAACGATTATCTGGTCGGCGTTGCTGAACACGCTCTCATCGCGGTTAGCCGAGATGTACCACAGCACCACCTTGTCACCCTTTTTCATGGTGACGCCTTCGATCTCGGTATCTTCCTCGACGGTGCGGCGCATGTGCGAAAGCGGGGTCTGCCAGCGGATCAGTTCCTGCACTGCGTTGGGGATCAGCGACGGATTGGCCTCCAGCTTGGCGCGCTCGTCAGAAAACTGGTCGAGGCCATAGACGAACGAGGACATTGAATTTCGCGTGGTATCGTTGCCGCCCACGATCAACAGGATCAGATTGCCCATGAACTCTTCCTGGCTCATCTGCTTCATCGCGTCCGACTGGAGCATGACCGAGATCAGGTCCTTACCTGGATTGGTCACCTTCTGCTGCCACAGCACGCCAAAAGCGGCGCCCATCTCTGCCATTGCCTCGTTTCGGATACCCAGATCCTCCGGGCGCTTCATCAGTTCAACATTGCCGCCAATGTCCGACCAGTAGGTCAGCTTGTGACGCTGCTCCCACGGGAAATCGAACAGATCCGCGAGCATGCCGGTGGTCAGTTCGATCGAAACTTTCTCAACCCAGTCGAATTGCTCGCCGATCGGCAACGAATCGAGCACTTCAGCGGTGCGCGCCTGCACTTTGGCCTTCATCGCCGCCACTTCGCTGGGTCCGAACGAGGGTGCCACGGTGCGGCGTTGTGCGGTGTGGTTGGGCGGGTCCATCGCGATAAACATCGGCAGGCGGAGTTCGCCTTCCATCGGCTTTTCGACATCACCAGCGATTGAAATCCCGCCATATTCCCAGCTCGACGAAAACATCTTGGGCAAAGCCTCGATATGGATGATCGGCTTATACGTGCTGACCGACCAATAGGGGCCAAACGGGCTTTCAGGCACGAACTGGATGGGCGCCTGCGCGCGCAAGGTCCGGAAAGGTTCCTGCCAGCGGTCTTCGGCATAGAGCGCAGGATCGGATACGTCGATCGGGGCAATCTTCGAAGCGGTGCGTGCTAGCGTGGCGGCAGTAGCCATGGTTATCTCCCAATTCACTTATGGAATCTGTTTAGGGGGATTACCCTAAAACTGGGCCACTACCGAGTCAAGTATGCGGCCTGCACGCCATCAAACGCCGCCCGGATCGCTCCGCACGGCGCAGGCGTTCGTTAGCTAAATTTAGATCAGCGCGTCTTGGCAATCCGGCGATAGGGCACGAAATCACCTAGGCTGATAAAGCCATTGGTGAAACCGCCGCTGCGATCGACTGTGTTCACAATATCGAGGCTGCAGAACTGGCTGCCATAAAGGTGTGTGACCATGATATCGTCATCGTCCAGGTCTTGCGCATTGCGCGGGGTGTTGACCCAGATGGTGTTGCCCCAGCCATAGACAATCGCGGTCTTGTCGAGCACCTGCATTTCGCGCGTGTCGTATTGCGAAATACAATGCACCGGCTGACCCGCAACGCGTCCTTCGAGCAATTTATCGAGCTGTTGCTGCGGATTGGGCCGCGGTTTGGCGTCAAGCGCCGGGCCGGTCAGCACAGCTGCAGCAGCGACCAGCGCTATGGCAAGACTACGCATGCGGTTCGACTCCTTCACGTGTGAGGCCGCACTCATAGCACCATTAGCTGAACTACGGCTGAAAATCACGCAGTCCCGCCGACGGTCAAACCGGATACCAGCAAGGTCGGTTGGCCCACCCCGGCGGGCAGGCTTTGTCCGGCTTTGCCGCAAATCCCGACGCCTTCATCAAGCGCCAGGTCGTTGCCGATCCCGATTACTTTGGTCAGCACGGTCGGCCCGTCGCCGATCAGCGTCGCCCCTTTAATCGGCGGGCCGAGCTTGCCATTCTCGATCTTGTAAGCCTCGGTGCAGGAGAAGACGAATTTGCCCGAGACGATATCGACCTGCCCGCCGCCGAAGCTTTTGGCGAAAATACCCGATTTGACGCGCGACAACAGCTCGCCCGGATCATCGTTGCCGGCCCTCATGAAGGTGTTGGTCATGCGCGGCATCGGGGTGCTGGCATAGCTTTCGCGCCGCCCGTTGCCGGTCGCCGGAACCCCCATCAGCCGGGCGTTAAGCCGGTCCTGCATATAGCCGTTGAGCACGCCGTCCTCGATCAGCACATTCTCTTGCGTGGGGGTGCCTTCATCGTCGATTGACAGCGATCCGCGGCGGCCCTGTCCGCCCAGCCCGAGCAAAGTGCCGTCATCGACAACGGTCACCCCGGGTGCGGCAACCCGCTGACCGATCCGGCCCGAAAATGCGCTGGTGCCCTTGCGGTTGAAATCGCCTTCGAGCCCGTGACCAATCGCTTCGTGCAGCAGAATGCCCGGCCAGCCCGGGCCGAGCAGCACAGTCATCTCACCCGCTGGCGCATCGACGCTTTCCAGGTTGGTCAGTGCCTGCGCCAGCGCCGCATCAATCGCGCGGTTCCAGGTCGCCGGCTCAAACAGGTCATCATACAGCCGCCGCCCGCCGATCCCGAAGCTGCCGGTCTCACGCCGCCCATTAACCTCGGCAACGATACTGACGTTGAGCCGCACCATCGGCCGCACGTCAGCAGCAGTGAAGCCATCGGCGCGGATAATCTCGACCGCCGACCAGTTCGCGGCGAGGCTGACGCTGACTTGCGCCACGCGCGGATCGCGAGCCCGCGCGGCGGCGTCGATGGTCTCAAGCAGCGCAACTTTCTCAGCGAACCCGACTGCGTCAAGCGGCGAGGCAGCGGTGTAGAGGTGGCGGTTGTTTTGGCGCGGCGGCGGGGCGGGCTGGGCTTTGGCTGGATCGAGCAATTGCAAGGTTTCGGCCGCGCGCCGGATCGCGGCTTCGCTGATTTCGTTGGCGTGCGCAAACCCGGTCATCTCGCCCGAAACCCCGCGCAGCCCAAACCCGGCGTCGCGGGAATAGTCGGCGGTCTTCAGCCGTCCATCGTCGAACACGAACATTTCAGAGGCGATGAACTGCAAATACAGCTCGCCATCATCGCAGCGCGCCAGCGCATCGCGGGTCAACACCGCAGCGCGAGCGGGATCAAGCGGGGCGAACAGCAGCGAACGGGGATCGAGTGCGGACATGCCGCGAGATATAGGGGGTTCAGGCGCTCATACCAGAGGAGACATCGTGCAGCCCGGACTGATCGGCCCCGTCCGCCGGGCCGCCTTCGAGCACAAACCGGCGATCACAATAGCCGCAATCGACATAGCCGTGCTCGTCGATTTCCAGCCAGACACGCGGGTGGCCGAGCGCGGCGCCGCCGGGAATGCCGCTCGCCCCGTCGCACATGACGCGGGGGCTGGCGGTCAGGATGGTTTCGGGAGGGCTGGTCATACACCGACCCTAGCAGCAGGCGGCAGCCATTTCCAGCCTACTGGTACTGCACCGATACGGTGATCGAGCCGTTGTAAACCCCGCCCGCCTGATTGGCGTTGACGGTCAGCCGCCCGCCAACATTGAGCACGAAGATGCCCGAGGCGGTGGTGATCGTATAGCGTTGGGCATTACCGCCTTTGGTCAGTCCCACCCCGCTGCCATTGGCGTTGGTATTGCCAGCGAAGCTAATCGTGGAGTTGGTTCCCAGCTTGATCTGGTCGAGCACCATGGTCTGCCCCGGACCGGTCAGATTGACCGCACTGGTCAGGCTAATCCGCGCGTTCATGTTCTTGGTACCCATCCCGGCGAACTGAGCGAACTGGCACTTCCCGACCTCCAGGATCGGCCCAGTCACCGTGCAGACTCCGGTGTTCTGATCGACGGTGACCGTGCCCAATTGCGGCCGCGGCACGATCTTACCGAACTTCAGGTCCTGCACCCAGACCAGGGTGAGCGGCGCGACCACGGTGGCGCGAGCGGTGGCGGCGGCGGAAACCCGCGGGTTTGCGGCGGCGACCGGGTTAGCCACCAGCGCCCCGCAGCCAAGTGCCAGTAGCGCGCCAACGGCGCGGGTTACGGCCCACATGCGACCGTTGGTGATGGTTACCCCCCAAAGCATCACACTGCACCTAGCGAAAAGGCCTGAAGGTCCCTTGCATGCACATGGTTAATTTGGCGTTAGCAATCCTCGTTGACCGCCATGATTGCGGCCGTCGTTCAAGGGCTTTGCCTTGGCCGGGCGAGGCGCTAAGCGGGGCAGATGATAACGCCCGCAGCAATCTCGATCCGCAATCTCGTCAAGCGCTATGCCGCGGCGGGCAATGTCCCGCCCAAACTGGCGCTTGACGACGTCAGTTTCGACGTCCCGCAGGGCCAGATCTTCGGACTGCTCGGCCCCAATGGAGCGGGCAAATCGACCCTGATCAATATCCTCGCCGGGCTGGTGATGAAGACCAGCGGAAGCGCTGAAATCTGGGGTTTCGATATCGATCGCGATCTGCGCAATGCCAAGCGCTCGATCGGCATCGTCCCGCAAGAGATCGTGTTCGATCCGTTCTTTACGCCGTTCGAAGTGTTGGAAAATCAGGCCGGACTCTATGGCGTGCCCAAGGCGGCAAGACGCTCGATGGAATTGCTCGGTCAGGTCCATTTGGCCGATAAGCACAACGCCTATGCGCGCACGCTGTCGGGCGGCATGAAGCGCCGTTTGCTGATTTCCAAGGCCCTGGTCCACACCCCGCCGGTAATTGTGCTCGATGAGCCAACTGCCGGGGTCGATGTCGAACTGCGCCGGCAGTTGTGGGAACTGGTCGGCGAACTTAACGCGGGCGGGGTCACGGTGGTCCTGACCACGCATTACCTCGAAGAAGCCGAACAGCTGTGCGACCAGATCGCGATTATCAACCACGGCCAGCTGATCGCCAACAAACCGACCCGCGAACTGGTTGAAATGGCGCGCGAAAAGATCGTCGTGCTGACGCTCGATCAGGATGTGGTGAAACTGCCATCAAGCCCCGCCTTCCTCAAATGCGAACCGGCCGGCGAGCGCACGATCGAGATTACCTATGACAAAGATCGCACCAACGCCGGCGAAGTTATGGCGCAGGTTCAGGCGCAGGGCCTGACCATCGTCGATGTGACCACGCGTGAGGCCGACCTTGAGGACGTGTTTGTGAGTTTGACCAGCGCGACCACAGTTGCGGCCTAGGTCAGCGCAGATGGACCACGACGTCATCATCGTCGGCTCTGGCGCGGCCGGGCTGACCGCTGCCTTGGCGCTGGCCGAGCAGCTTAAAGTGCTGGTCTTGGCCAAGGGGGAGCTGACCGGCGGATCGACCGCCTGGGCGCAAGGTGGGATCGCCGCAGTGCTCGATGCGGGCGACACATTCGAAAACCACATCCGCGATACGATGGTTGCGGGCGCCGGGCTTAATCGGCTGGAGACAGTCGAATTTGTGATCGGCCAAGCGCCGCACGCGATCGACCGGCTGGTTGAACTGGGCGTGCCATTCAACACCGAAGACCAACACCTGCACCTGACCCGCGAGGGCGGCCATTCGCACCGGCGGATCGTCCACGTCGCCGATGCCACCGGCTGGGCGGTGCAGTCTGCGCTGCTCAAAGCGGCCGAGGCTAATCCCAACATCACGTTGCTGCCGCATCAGGCCTGCATCGATCTGATCACCGGCAAACACGAGGAGCGCTATTCGGGCTCGGGCCGGGTCTGGGGGGTCTATGCGCTCAACGAGACCACCGGCCAGGTTGCGGCGCACACCGCCCGCGCGACCATTCTGGCGAGCGGCGGCGCGGGCCGGGTGTATCAGTTCAGCACCGCGCCGCGCGGCGCGACCGGGGACGGGATTGCGATGGCGTGGCGCGCGGGCTGCCGCGTCGGCAATATGGAAATGATGCAGTTCCACCCGACCTGCCTCTACAACCTCGACGTCAAGAACTTCCTGATCACCGAGGCCGTGCGCGGCGAAGGCGGCCATCTGCTCAACCCCCGCACCGGGCACCGCTATATGCCCGATTACGATGAGCGCGCTGAACTGGCCCCGCGCGATATCGTCGCGCGCGCCAACGATGCCGAGATCAAGCGCGACGGGCTAGATTACGTCCACCTCGATATCAGCCACCAGGATCCGGAATTTGTGAAGGGGCACTTCCCCAATATCTACGAAAAGTTGCTGGGGCTAGGCATCGACATGACCAAAGTGCCGATCCCCGTCGTCCCAGCACAGCACTACACCTGCGGCGGGATCATGATCGACCTTGCCGGGCGGACCGACCTGCCCGGGCTCTATGCAGCGGGCGAATGCACCGAAAGCGGCTTGCACGGTGCCAATCGACTCGCCTCAAATTCGCTGCTCGAATGCTTTGTCTTCGGCGAGGCGGCAGCGGCGGATATCCTCGCCCGGTGGGACAGCTTCGAAGCTCCGCCCCCGGTGCGCCAATGGGATGCCAGCCGCGTCACCGATTCGGACGAAGAGGTGATCATCAAGCAGAACTGGACTGAAATCCGCCGGTTCATGTGGAACTATGTCGGGATTGTGCGGACCACCAAGCGGCTCGAACGCGCCGCACACCGGATTCAGATGATGTTTGGCGAGGTTGAAGATTATTACGGCCACTTCCGCGTCTCGACCGATCTGATCGAATTGCGCAACCTGCTGCAGTGCGCCGATCTAATCGTGCGCTCCGCACTCGCCCGCCACGAGAGCCGCGGGCTGCACTTCACGCTCGACTACCCAAAGCTGCTGGCGGTGGCGAAGGACACGGTGCTAGTGCCTTGAAGGCATCATGTCACAGCGCTGTCACGTCAAGCTGGTCTTTGACTAACAGATCGGGAACAATTGTGGCTTAGTCTAGCGATTCGCCCGCTGCGCCCGCTGGGCGCTAAACGGAGCTGAAAGGACAATCGATGACCTCGCAACCGGTCAGTGGCGATAAGCCTGGCGGCCTGGCCGACAACCGCTCACGGCTACCTGCCGCGATCGCGCGCGCGCTGGCTGATGAGCGCAGTGCCGCTGCTCTGGCGATGCAGGAAGCCACGCTCGATACCTTGGTGCGGCAGGGCGGTGACGAGGCGCGTGCGGGCGTCGACGCTTTGCTCGCAGTCGCCGCGCCCGATGACGCGGCACGGATGCGCGCGCATTTGGGGCTACCCAAGCCGGCCGGCCGCCTGCGCCACACCAGCGACGAGCTGGCCGACGACTGGCACAGCGGCGGCTATCCCTACAAGTACCGGATGCTGCGCAAGGATTACGAGCAGCAGAAATTTCAGCTGCAAACCGAGCTGCTCAAGTTGCAATCGTGGGTCAAGGAAGACCGGCAGCGAATCATCATCCTGTTCGAAGGACGCGATGCGGCGGGCAAGGGCGGCGCGATCAAACGCTTTATGGAACATCTCAACCCGCGCGGCGCGCGGGTGGTCGCGCTCGAAAAGCCCAGCGAGGTCGAGCGCGGGCAATGGTATTTCCAGCGCTATGCCGAACATCTGCCAACCACCGGCGAGATCGTGCTGTTCGATCGCAGCTGGTATAACCGCGCCGGGGTCGAACGGGTGATGGGGTTCTGTTCGGATAGCGAATACGAAGAGTTTCTGCACCAAGCCCCCGAGTTCGAGCGCAACCTGGTGCGCAGCGGAATTCATTTGTTCAAGTTCTGGTTCTCGGTCAGCCGCGAGGAACAGCGGCGGCGGTTCACCGAACGCAAGGTCCACCCGCTCAAGCAGTGGAAGCTCTCAACCATCGATCTGGCCAGCCTCGACAAGTGGGATGACTATACCAGCGGCAAGGAAGCGATGTTTGCTGCGACCGACACCGCTGACAGCCCGTGGACCGTGATCAAGAGCGACGACAAGAAACGCGCCCGGCTGAACGCGATGCGGTTTGTGCTCGATGCGTTGCCGTACAAAGACAAGGATCCCGAGCGGATCGGAGCGGTTGACGCGCGGATTGTCGGCCCGGCCAGCCTGATTCATGAGCGCGGTGAGAAGGGGTAGGTCGAATGCTCCACCCTTCCCCCCTCCACATAGGGGAGGGGCTGTGCCCGAAAGCTTGCGCTCGCCATCTTTGCAGGTAAGTTTCACCCCGAGACCAAAACCTCGGGGAGCCACAATGCCGCAGATTACCGCCAACGGGATTCAGCTTGAATACGAAGCCTACGGCGATCCGTCCAAGCCACCGCTGCTGCTGGTAATGGGATTGGGCGCGCAGTTGACACTGTGGCCGATGGAACTGGTCGAGGCGCTGGTGGCGCGGGGGTACTATGTGATCCGCTATGACAATCGCGACATCGGGCTCAGCCAGAAATTTGGCGAGCATGGCGTGCCCAATTTCAAACGCGTCGCACTGCTGCGGATGCTGGGGCTGCGCGCGCGGATTCCCTATCGCTTGCGCGATATGGCCGATGATGCTGCCGGGCTGCTTGATGCGCTCGGCATTGCCAAGGCCCACGTGGTCGGTGCCTCAATGGGCGGCATGATCGTCCAGCTGATGGCGATCCATCACCCGGACCAAGTGCTGACCATGACCTCGATCATGTCGACCACCGGCAACCGCAAGCTGCCGCCGCCGCAGCCCGAGGCGATGAAGGCGCTGCTGAACCGCGCTCCGGCTGAGGCCACGCTCGAGCAAGTCATGCCGATCGGGCTGACCGTCAGCCGCGCGATCGGCTCGCCCGCTTACCCGGCGGATGAGACGCGGCTGAAGGAGCGGATCGAGCGCGATTTCAAGCGCAGCTTCTATCCGCAAGGCGCCGCGCGGCAAATCTCAGCGATTGTCGACGATGGCGATCGGCGCAAGCGGCTGGCCAAAGTGACCACGCCGACCTTGGTGATCCACGGGGTGCACGATCCGCTGGTCCCGGTCGAGGGCGGACGTGAAACCGCGCAATCAATCCCGGGCGCAAAACTGCTTGAGATCGACGGGATGGGTCACGACCTGCCGCTCGAACTGGTCGACCAGATCGCCGACGCGATCGCGGCGCACGCGAAGTAGAGAACGATGGACTGGCCTGCTGGTACGGCTTGTCCAATACCTGGCAAGAGTCACTCGCTGGGCGGCAGCTTGAGGCAAGTTCGAAAGGTGAGCCGAACGACTGCTTAGGGGTGGCTAGCGGACATTTCGAGCGGGCGTTGCGATTACTTCCGCAACCTTGATAATTGGCCCATCCGTATAATGGCAGTAGCCCATTACCATCACAGCGTTTGGCCACTCCACATCGCATTGCCCTATGATGCCGACGAGGGTGTAGCGAGTGCCTCGCTTCGGAGCATGGGCAAAAATCTCGTCACAAGCGTAAATGCCAACCCTCCGATCCCGCAGCTTGCGCTCCGAGTTAGAGCGCACCTTGTCCGCATCCGATTGCTTTCCAAATAAGGCCCGAGCAGCCCAGTAACCTTCCACTGCTACACACCTGCCAATCAAGGCAGTCCCGCTCGTAACAACTTGATTGAAGCTATATTGCCGCGCCGTTGAGCGGTTGCACTTCAAGGGGTCAGACCAAGCGCCGAGAATGATGTCCTCGGAGCCACCATTCTCCTGCGCGCGTGAGGGCTGAGCGGAGATCGAACCAGCAACCAACGCGAGCAGCGCGGCCAATGACACTCGATAATAGCGACGATAGAAAATCATGCATCTCTCATAGCCCAAGGGGGAATGTCCGCAATAGGTTGGCGGGCGTGCTTCTTAGCGACGGCGCCGCGACATTCGTCCAAGCCTAACGCCGGGAAGGCCAAGCCGCATTTCCGCTAACCCTGAGCGGTAGCAATGGTCCACGAAGCGGCGAAGCTTGTCCGGTGTGAGAAAGCAGGGAACTTCGACCTCAATGAATGCAGGCGCGTGACCTGACCATTTTGTTGGGCGAAGTCCAAATGCGCGGAGGATAAACAGCACGCGACCCAATCGTCTGGCGTGAACAGCAATACGCACCGAGCGGGGAACAGCAACCGTCCTCGCCGGGTAACGCCACTCGTCCCCGTAAAGGATTTTTTGCCTCCACCCGTCGGATGTGCGGTAGCCGTATTCAGGCCTCCAGCGCGGAACACTTCGTGTCTTCATGGATTCGGAGATGCCGCGATTAAGCAATGTCCGCAATGGGGTCGTAACCGGGCAGTCCGCTTTTGGTCCGCAGGATCGAATTGCGCCCCGACCTCGCGTTGTCCTACATATGCCAGCCGAGCATCCGCCCGACAAAGATCAGCACGATTGCGCCGATGACCGAGGCAAAACAGCCCGCGCGCTGAAAACCTTCGCCGAAGCGGCCACGCCCCGCGACCAGCCCGGCCAACAGCGACCCGGCAACGCCCAGCCCAATCGTCATCAGCCAGCCCATCTCAACCACGCCAGGATAGAAAAACCGCGCGAGCGCACCCACGAACAGCCCCGAAATGATTGCGCCGATCAGATTGAACATGGAACGGTCTCCGTCGTTGGTTTGGTTTAGGTAAGCGAATTGTGGCCGCGATCAAGCGGACTGCGCAAACGTTACTGCGCGGCATGATTTGCGCAACAAGATTGCTCGGCCCGATTCTTTCCGTGTCAACGCGCGAGCGGCGCTTTTGCCGGACATATTTTTTTTCAAAATCCATTTAGACTCTTGCGCTTCGGTGCAGTGGCGCATTTCCCGCGCGTCGCTGCATCGCGGCATGGTCAGGCATGGCCTGTGCGGCCCCCTCCAATGGTAAACCGCTGATTTATCCTCTTGCGCCTGAATCAGGATGAGGCACTATGGGTTGTGGTCCAGTTCCGGGGTGGACCTACTAGACCTAGTTTCGTTGGCTTTGCGCGGTTCGTGCCGGAGTAAACGATTCGGGTCTGGTCAGGGGTGAATGGCGGACCAGTCTGGGGATCGAACGGGGATAAGTATTTCTCGTTTCGTTCTCGCAATTTGCTAGGGTGGGCACCAGAAAACTTGGTGCCCGCTGATTCGAACGAAATAGGAACATGCGCTACGGCGCAAATGATTCGGAATATGGGGGCGAAAGTGGAATTCAGGAACGGGAACGAGCAAGGCATGGCCGATAGTGAAGCAGCGCTGGCGGGAACTGAGAGCGCTTTTGCGCCGAAGCCGCGCGTGAACATGGCGGCCGGCACCGCCCCCACAAATAGAATGGCACTACCGATGCAGGACAAGACGGACGCAGGGTCGCAGGACCTGGTGCAGCAACTGGGCGCGGCCGCGCTGGCCGGTGCAGTCTCGGCCGCCGCGGTGCCGCAGGATGATTCCAAGTCAATCCACGATCGCCGGTTCGCGATCGAGGTCGATCACGCGCGGGACGCGCTGTTGACCGATTTTGGCAAGGAAACGCTCGACGATCGCTACCTGCTCCCCGGCGAGCGCTATCAGGACCTGTTCGCCCGGGTAGCCGATGCCTATGCCGACGATGAGGCCCACGCACAGCGGCTGTATGATTACATCAGCCGCCTGTGGTTCATGCCCGCCACCCCGATCCTGTCGAACGGCGGGACCAATCGCGGGCTGCCGATCAGTTGCTATCTGAACTCCGTTTCTGACAGCCTCGAAGGCATTGTCGGAACCTGGAATGAAAACGTCTGGCTGGCCAGCCGCGGCGGCGGGATCGGAACCTACTGGGGCAATGTCCGCGGGATCGGCGAGCCCGTGGGCCTCAACGGCAAGACCAGCGGGATCATCCCGTTTGTGCGGGTGATGGACAGCCTCACGCTCGCGATCAGCCAGGGCTCGCTACGGCGCGGTTCGGCCGCCTGCTACCTCGACGTTTCGCACCCTGAGATTGAGGAGTTCCTCGAAATCCGCAAGCCGTCGGGCGATTTCAACCGCAAGGCGCTCAACCTGCATCACGGCGTGCTGCTTACCGACAAATTTATGGAAGCGGTGCGCGACGGGGCCGAGTTTAACCTGCTCAGCCCCAAGGACGGATCGGTCCGCGCCACGGTCGATGCCCGCGCACTGTTCCAGAAGCTGGTCGAAACCCGGCTGGCCACGGGGGAGCCGTACATCGTCTTCTCCGATACGGTGAACCGGATGATGCCCAAGCATCACCGCGACCTGGGGCTCAAGGTCTCAACCTCGAACCTGTGCAGCGAAATTACCCTGCCGACCGGCAAGGATCACCTCGGTAACGACCGCACGGCGGTGTGCTGCCTCAGCTCGCTCAACCTGGAAACCTGGGATGAGTGGAACAAGGATGAGCGGTTCATCGAAGATGTGCTGCGCTGCCTCGATAATGTGCTGCAGGACTATATCGACCGCGCCCCACCCGAAATGGCCCGCGCCAAATATTCGGCGATGCGTGAGCGCAGCGTCGGCATGGGGGTGATGGGCTTCCATTCGTTCCTGCAGATGAAGGGCATCGGCTTCGAAAGCGCGATGGCCAAAGCGTTCAACCTCAAGATGTTCAAACACATCTCGGCCAAAGCTGACGAAGCCAGCCTGGTGCTCGCGCACGAACGCGGCGCGTGTCCGGACGCGGCGGACATGGGGGTGATGCAGCGCTTTTCGTGCAAGATGGCAATCGCGCCAACCGCCTCGATCAGCATTATCTGCGGCGGCACCAGCGCCTGCATTGAGCCGATCCCGGCCAATATCTATACCCACAAGACGCTGTCGGGCAGCTTTGTGGTCAAGAACCCGTATCTGGAACGCTTGCTGCAATCCAAAAGCAAGGATTCGACCGCAGTGTGGAACACCATCCTTGAGCACGGCGGCTCGGTCCAGCACCTTGATTTCCTCAGCAGCCAGGAAAAGGACGTGTACAAGACCAGCTTTGAGATCGACCAGCGCTGGCTGCTCGAATTCGCGGCTGATCGCACGCCGTTCATCGATCAAGCGCAGAGCCTGAACCTGTATATCCCCGCCGACGTCGAAAAGTGGGACCTGATGCACCTGCATCTGCAGGCCTGGGAAAAGGGCATCAAGAGCCTCTATTACCTGCGCAGCAAATCGGTCCAGCGCGCCGGGTTTGCCGGCGGAGTCGAGGCTGACAACACCTCGGACGCGCCCAAGATCGAACTGGCCGCGCAGCAAACCGATTACGAGGAATGCCTGAGCTGCCAGTAGGCGGGCAGGCGACTTGGAACTGACGCAATGACGCTTGGCATTTTTGCTCCAGTCATGGCAGCGCTGGCCAGCATGCTGGTGGTTGTGCGGGCCTTGTCGGCGCTGCAATCGTTGCCGACCGCGGCCAATACGAGCTTTGATCCGGCGCGCCGGATGCGCGTGCGGCGCGCGATCGTGGTCTCATTGTTTGCCGCATTGGCCATGCCCGGTCTGCTGTGGCTGGCGCTTAACCGGCTGAGCGATGCCGGCCTGATGGAGCTGTTCTGATGCGTAAATATCACCGCTGGTTATCGGTCCTGTTCGGTGTCTTCATTCTGTGGATCGGGACCACCGGCGTGATGATCCAGCTTGCTGATCTCACGACGCAAAGCGAACCGCCCTCGGCACACAG
Source organism: Novosphingobium sp. (assembly GCA_043758955.1). GTDB lineage: Bacteria > Pseudomonadota > Alphaproteobacteria > Sphingomonadales > Sphingomonadaceae > Novosphingobium. Next base: position 17,144 of record JAYVML010000042.1, read on the forward strand.
CGCTATACCCGCCGGCTTCACCTGCCCGCCTGACATGACTTGCCGGGTCAAGCCCGCGCCCGGTGGCGCCAAGGCGTGGTCGGGCTTTATTAAGGAGCTGCACTCGGGCGAGGAATTCGGACCTTTGGGCACTGCACTGTCTATCATGTCCGGGCTGGCGCTGATGTTCTTCGCTTTCTCGGGGCTGTGGATGTATATCCAGATGTTCCGCAACCGCGCCGCACGCAGTCTCAAACCCGGGTGGTTCTGGCAGTGAACAAGAATTTCTCGCGCAAAGGCACAAAGGCGCAAAGGTGCTGCGCCGCGCCTCAGGCTGTTGAAACCAACACTGGCCAGGCGGGACTGACGTATGCAGCAAAGCAGCCGGGCCAGCTGGAGCATGCTCTTTGCGCCTTTGCGCCTTTGCGCGAACCAATCTTTTTACGCCCTTCGCGCGCGCCACATTCGCGCCCACCCCGCAACTTTGCTATCCTGCCTGATCGCCTGACCTTGGAGTCAAACCCATGCCCCTGCTAGAAGCCCGCAAGACCTACAAGCCGTTCGAATATCCGTGGGCCTACGATATGTGGAAACGCCAGCAGCAGATCCACTGGATGCCCGAGGAAGTGCCGCTGGGCGAAGATTGCCGCGATTGGGCGCAGAAGATCAGCGAGCACGAGCGCAACCTGCTGACGCAGATTTTCCGCTTTTTCACCCAGGCCGATATCGACGTGCAGAACTGCTATCACGAGCAGTACGGACGGGTGTTCAAGCCGACCGAGATCAAGATGATGCTGGCCTCGTTCTCCAATATGGAGACGGTGCACATCGCCGCCTATTCGCACCTGCTCGATACGATCGGCATGCCCGAAAGCGAATACGGGATGTTCCTCGAATACGAGGAGATGCGCAACAAGCACGATTACCTGCAGCAGTTCGGGGTCGATAGCGACGAGGATATCGCCCGCACGCTCGCCATGTTCGGCGGCTTCACCGAAGGCCTGCAACTGTTCGCCAGCTTCGCCATGCTGATGAACTTCCCGCGGTTCAACAAGATGAAGGGCATGGGCCAGATCGTCTCGTGGAGCGTGCGCGACGAGAGCCTGCACTGCGAGGGCATCGTCAAGCTCTACCACGCCTTCAACGCCGAGACCGGGGCGGTGACCAGGGCCGTCGCCGACGACATCGTCGACTGCTGCCGCACGGTGGTGACGCTGGAGGACCGCTTCATCGACCTGGCCTTCGAGGCCGGCGAGGTCCAGGGCATGACCCCCGGCGACATCAAGGCCTACATCCGCTTCATCGCCGACTGGCGCCTGCGCCAACTCGGCCTGCCGGAAGTTTACGGCGGCGTCCGCGAGAACCCCCTGCCCTGGCTGCAGAGCCTGTTGTCGGGCGTCGAACACGCCAACTTCTTCGAGGCCCGCTCCACCGAATATTCCAAGGCCGCCACCCGCGGCGCCTGGCACGGGGAGACCGGCGTCTGGGCCGAGTTCGACCGGGTGATGACCAGGCGGCGGGAACAGGAGCCGGCGGAGCGGTAGGGCGCGACCGTCTCGCAATTGTCGCGCGCGCCCGCTATCACCCCGGCATGACCAGACACATTCCCCTCGAAGGCGTCGACAACTTCCGCGACTTCGGCGACTACCCGGCCGCCGGCGGGCGGCGGCTGAAGCGCGGGACGCTCTATCGCTCGGCGTCGCATTCCCGGGCCACCGACGCGGATCTCGAAGCCCTGGCGACCCTGGAACTCGCCGTGGTCGTCGATCTGCGGCGGCGGGGGGAGCGGGAGCGCGAACCGTCACGCCGGCCGCCCGGCTTTACGGGCGTGGTGATCGCCAATGACGACGACCGGGACGAGGACAGCTGGCGGGCCCACATGGCGTCGGGCCAACTCAGCGTCGACTCGTTCCGGGCCTATCTCACCGACTACTACCGCAAGGCGCCGTTCGACGAGCGCCACATCGATCTGTTCAGCCGCTACTTCCAGGCCCTGGCCGGCTCCGAGGGGCCGGTGCTGATCCATTGCGCCGCCGGCAAGGACCGCACCGGCATTCTGGCCGCCCTGACCCACCACGTAGCGGGCGTGCATCCCGACGATATCGCCGCCGACTACCTGCTGACCAACGATCCCCAGCGCATGGCACGGCGTCTGCCCCAGGTGAGCCAGGCGATCCATGAGATTTCCGGCCTGGTTCCCGACGACGCGGCGGTGATGACGGTGATGGGCGTCGACACCCTCTACCTCGACACCGCCTTCGCCGAGATCGCCGACCGCTACGGTGGCGCCGACGCCTACCTTGACCGCGCGCTCGGCGTCACCCCCGACGTCCGCGAGGTTCTGGCGGCGCGGCTCCTCGAATAGGCCTCCCGAACGGCCCCCTCCTGAAAAAGCGCCCGCCGCCGGGCTCTCCGGCGGCGGGCGATGAGTTGGACCATGAACCTGTCCTCGCCCCGCCACCATGGCGCGAGCGAGGCTCGGGTTCGAATCACCATGCCGTGAGGGCCGGCTCAGCCCCCGGGGTAGCGCCCGTACCGCAGGTCGCGGGGGTCGATGGCGCGGCCGGGCGGCAGCCGCCACTCGCCGTGGAAGCTGAAGCGGAGGGTGCGGCACAGCTTGGCGGGGCCGCCCCCGGCCGGGGCGCCCACGACCACAACGGTCAGGCCGCGGTTGAGCTTGAGGGGACCGAACGCCATCCACGCCCGCGCGGCGCCCGGGCAGAAGGCGGAGATCAGGGCGGCGCCCTCCTGGCCGGGCTCGACCTCGTAGAGGCCGCGCTCCGCCGCCGGCGAGTCCAGCGCCCCCCGCGGGCCGCCCGAGCCCAGGGCCCGGTCGTCGGCCGGGCGCAGCACGGCGGTCGCGGGGGCCTCGGTGGACCGCAGGTTGAGCACGGTGTTGTGCAGCAGGCCCTTGCGGAAGGTGAAGGTCAGGGGCCCGGCGGCGTGGCGGGTGGCCGCGTCCGCCGGGTCGTAGGAATAAAGGTGGATGCTGTCCGCCCGGACCGAGCCGGCCGAGAGGCCCGCCGCCAACAGCAGGCCGGCGAGCCGGCCGCCCGCCGGGCTCACGGCCGGCCCTCCGGACCGCGACCGGCCATGACGCGACCAGCGTCGAAGGCGACCAGACGCCATGTCCCCTCCTCGTCGGCGAAGGTGAGCAGGCAGGGACCGCCCTTGCGGCCCCTGGCGCATACCCGGCCATCGGCGAGTGGCGTCAGGGCGACGGCCAGGGAAAGGGGTCCGGGGATCGGCGTCTCCGGACGATAACCATAGAAATCGGCCACGGCGCGGAACACTTCTGGGCGGATCAGGGCCCCGCCGGCCGCCCGCGCCAGCGGTCCGGACAACAGGATTCCGAGGCCTCCAGCGCCCGGCCCGAGGCCCGAGGCCCGACTGCGCGCCACCACCCGCGCTTGGATCTCGGCCTCCAGGGCGCGGCGGTCGACATGGGCGTCGAAGGCGGCCCGGTCGTCGTCCCGGATGGCCACGAGCAGCGCGCGCACGTCCCCGGCCGCCGACAGGCGCTGGGTGGTGGCGCAACCGGTCAGCAGCATGAGACCGGCGAGAAGGGGGAGAGCGGCTCGGGGCATCGGGTCTATGCAGGGGGCGCCGAATGCGCCGCCGGGAAGGGCATCAGAAGATGGACCGGCCGGCGATCCTCAGATCGTAGCGTTGCTCGCCGGCGCGGAGATCGACGTCGCCCTCCAGGGCCAGGTAGGAATACTCCGATCCTCCCTTGAG
>JAYVML010000043.1:0-15848 GCA_043758955.1 Novosphingobium sp.
GATTATGCTGCTGATCGGACCCATGGACAGTCCGGTACCGCTGTTCGATACCACTCAGCTACATGCTCAAGCCGCAGTGGCAGCGGCCCTGGCCGATTAAGCCCGGGAACTTTGTCGCGGCTGGTCGGTTCTTCCGGCGAGGAGCGCCCAAATGAGCATCGCCATTTATACATTGCTGATGGTCGGTTGTGCCGACGATGGCTCGGCCTGCCAGCGGATCGCGTTTGACGCACCTGCTTACAGCGCCTCCGCGCAATGCGAAGCGCAGGTTAAGACGGCCTTGACGAGCGATACCGCGTTGCGGGCCGACTATCCGGTGATCGACGTGCGCTGCATCAAAGTGTCAAAGCAGGCCGCGGCAAAACCTCGCGGCATCCCGAGCCTGGCGGTTCGCTGAACGGCTACTCACTCGGGAGCTATAGCTGCGGCGATGGCGAGCACCCGCCGGGCCTGATCGAGGTGGAGCAGTTCGACCATCATTCCTTCCAACCGGATCGCGCCCTGGCCAGCCTGTGCGGGATTGCTAAACGCGGCCACGATCGCGCGAGCGTGAGCGAGTTCGGCGGGACTGGGCGAAAACACCGCGTTGCAGGGCTCAACCTGGTCGGGATGGATCAGCGACTTGCCGTCAAACCCGAACTCCAACCCTTGCTGCGCCTCGGCGGTGAGCAGGCTGACATCGCGGAATTCGTTGCACACCCCGTCAATAACCACCAGCCCGTGGGCGCGGGCGGCACAGACTGCGGCGGACAGGATCGGCAGGAACGGCGCGCGCCCGGGCTTGATCTGGGCGCGCATATCCTTGGCCAGATCGTTGGTGCCCAGCACGAACGCGGCCAGCCGCGTGCTGGCCTTAAGCGCGGCCAAGCGGTTCAGTTCGGGCAGCACGCCGCAGGTTTCAATCATCGTCCACAGCCGGGTGGCTGGCGGTGCCCCGGCGAGGGCCTCATTGTAAGCCAGTAGGTCATCGGGGGTGCTGACTTTGGGCACCAAGACCGCGTCCGGCCCGGCTGCGGCCACCGCCGCCAGATCGGCCGCACCCCACGGACTGTCGATGCTGTTGATCCGTATGATCAACTCGCGCCGTCCCCAGCCACCGTCGCGCACCGCCGCAATCGCCGCTGTGCGCGCTTCTTCCTTGGCCTCGGGCGCGACCGCGTCTTCCAGATCGAGGATCACCACGTCGGTCGGCAATTCGCGCGCCTTGGCCACGGCCTTGGGGTTCGATGCCGGCAGGAACAGCACGCTGCGGCGGGGGCGCAAGTCCACCGGCTAGCCCACGATGCCGGCGGCGGCGAGCACCGCCAGGGTCAAAACATCGGGCGCAATCGCGGTCATCGGGGCGATCTGCACGGGCTTTTCCATCCCGATCAGCATCGGACCGATGGTGGCATTACCAGCCAGTTCGCGCAGCAACTTGGCCGAGATATTTGCCGATTGCAGCCCGGGCATAACCAGCACGTTGGCCGGACCCGACAAGCGGCTGAACGGATAGTTTTTCATTACCGCGGGGTTAAGCGCGGCATCGGGAGCCAATTCGCCTTCATATTCGAAACCGGGCTGCTCGGCATCGAGGATCGCCACCGCATCGCGAATGTTTTCCAAATAGCGTCCCGGCGGATTGCCGAAGGTTGAATATGACAGGAAAGCGACTCGCGGCTCGTGCCCAAGCCGCCGGGCAACAGCCGCCGTTTCCTTGGCAATCACCGCCAGATCTTTGGCACTGGGCCGCTCGTTGACCGTGGTATCGGCCAGAAACACGGTGTAGTTTTTACCAATCATCAAGTGAATACCGAACGGCAAGCGGCCTTCCTGTGGATCGAGCACCTGGCGCACTTCGCGCATGGTCTGGGCAAAGGTGCGGGTCATCCCCGTAACCATCGCATCGCCGATACCGAGCTTGAGCAGCAGCGAAGCAAAGATATTGCGGTCCTGATTGACCATCCGCTTTACGTCGCGCTCCATAAAGCCGCGCCGCTTGAGCCGTTCGTACAAAAGCTCGACCATGGCCGGCACGTAGATGCTGACCGCCGAATTTTCGATGTGGAAACTTTCCGGCTGACCGACTCCGAGCTCGGCCAGCTTGGCCAGCACCGCTTCGGTCCGGCCGACCAGCACCGGCTCGCCATAGCCGAAATCGCGGTACTGGATCGCCGCCCGCAGCACGATCTCGTTTTCCCCCTCGGCGAAGATCATCCGCTTGGGATTGGCTTTGACCGCATCATAAACCTGCGTCAGCACCGAAGTGGTGGGGTTAAGCCGCGCTTTGAGGCTGGTGCGGTACGCGTCGAAATCCTCGATCGGTTTCTGTGCCACCCCGGTGTCCATCGCCGCTTTGGCCACCGCCGATGAAACCAGATCCATCAGCCGCGGATCGAACGGGGCGGGGATGATGTAGTCGAGCCCGAATTGCTGGCTCTTGCCATAGGCTGCGGCCACTTCCTCGGGCACCGGCTCGCGGGCCAGTTGCGCAATGGCATGCGCGGCGGCGATCTTCATTTCCTCGTTAATCGTGGTCGCGCGCACGTCCAGCGCGCCGCGGAAGATGAACGGGAACCCCAGGACGTTGTTGACCTGATTGGGATAATCGCTGCGCCCGGTCGCGACGATACAATCGGGGCGCACGCGCTTGGCTTCGGGCGGGGTGATCTCTGGATCGGGATTGGCCATGGCAAAGATAATCGGCTGCGGGGCCATATGTTTAACATATTCAGGTTTGAGCGCGCCAGCGGCTGACAGGCCAAGGAAAATGTCTGCGCCGACCAGCGCTTGTTCCAGGGTGCGCGCCTCAGTGTCGATCGCGTGCGCGCTCTTCCACTGGTCCATCCCGGCATCGCGGCCGCGATAGATCACGCCTTGGCGGTCGCAAACGGTGACGTTTTGATGCCGCACACCCATCGATTTGATCAATGCGGTGCAGGCCAGCGCGGCTGCCCCAGCGCCATTCACCACGACTTTGACGTCCTCGAACTTGCGCCCGGTCAGATGGCACGCGTTGACCAGGCCCGCAGCGGTAATGATCGCGGTGCCGTGCTGGTCATCGTGCATCACCGGAATTTTCATCCGGTCGCGCAGGGCCTGTTCGATCACAAAGCATTCGGGGGCCTTGATGTCCTCCAGATTGATCCCGCCAAATGTCGGTTCCATCAAGGCCACGGCCTCGATGAACTTTTCTGGGTCTTCGGTGTCGAGTTCGATGTCGATCGAATCAACATCGGCAAAGCGCTTGAACAGCACGGCTTTGCCTTCCATCACCGGCTTGGACGCCAGCGCGCCCAGGTTACCCATCCCCAGGATCGCGGTACCGTTAGTGATCACTGCTACCAGGTTGCCCTTGGCGGTATATTCATAGGCATCGGAGGGATTATCGGCGATGGCTTGCACCGGTACCGCGACGCCGGGCGAATAGGCCAGGCTCAAGTCGCGCTGAGTCGCCATCGGCTTGGAAGCGATGATCTCGATCTTACCGGGGCGGATGGTCTTGTGATAAAACAGCGCCTCGCGCTCGGTGAAGCGGACGTTGGCTTCTTCCCTGGGGGTCTCGTCTGACACTTAGAGCCTTCCCTGATTAGGTTGATACGCCGGGATTGTCGGAGGAAGCTTCTCGGCAAGAAGCGCTGCGCCGGGCGGGCTGGTAGCCCGTCCAAGCACCGCGACGTAGTCCGAGGGGCTTCCTCCGGCAACCCCACGGGGCGGGCCTATTTTGGCCCAGCGCGGCGTCGATCGTCGGTCCCTATGTACTGGCATAACTCCCTCCTCTCTCCTTGCGCTGAGCCAAAATCGGCTCCGTCACGGCGCATCAACCTAATCAGGGAAGGCTCTGAATCTCCCGCAATGGCCTGTGCCCTAACCCAGCCGTGCGCGACGCGATAGGGGAAAGCTGCCTGCCAAACCGTCGCGAATCGCGGGCATCCGCGCTAGGCTGGGTTGATGCACGCTCCTGCCGCAACCCCCAGCGCCACCCCGATGATGGTGCAGTACTTCGCCTTGAAGGCCGAAGCAGCGGATTGCCTGCTGTTCTACCGGATGGGGGATTTCTTCGAGCTGTTCTTCGATGATGCCCGCCGCGCTGCGCAAGTGCTTGATATCGCTCTGACCAGCCGCGGCGAACATCTTGGCGCGCCGATCCCGATGTGCGGGGTGCCGGTCCACGCGGCGGAGGGTTATTTGGCGCGGCTAATCAAGGCCGGCTGCCGGGTGGCGATTGCCGAGCAGACCGAAACCCCCGAGCAAGCCCGCAGCCGCGCCGGATCAAAAGCGCTTGTGGCGCGCGCGATTGTGCGGTTGGTCACCGCTGGGACGCTGACCGAGGAAGCCCTGCTCGAACCGCGCCGCGCCAATGTACTGGTGGCGGTGTGCGAGCTGCGCGGGACTTACGGGATCGCTGCGGTCGACATTTCGACCGGACGGATGGAGCTGGAGGAATGCGCGCCAGATCAGCTAAGCGCCGCGCTGGCGCGGCTTGGCGCGAGCGAACTGGTGGTGAGCGAACCGGCGGCGAATGCGGGGCTGGTCGGGGTTCCGCCCGAAGCAATTGCGCGCCCGCCGCGCGATTTTTCAAGTGAGACGGGCGAAGCCCGACTGAAGGCGCTGCACGCAGTGACCGCGCTCGATGGGTTCGGCAGTTTCACCCGCGCGATGCTGGCGGCGGCGGCGGGGCTGCTCGCTTACCTCGATCATGTCGGGCGCGGCGCACTGCCGCTGTTGCTGCCCCCGGTGGCGCGCGCCAAAGCCGCGCATTTGGCGATGGACGAGGCGACCCGGGCCAGCCTTGAGATTCTAAGCTCAAGCCAAGGCGGGCGGCGCGGCAGCCTGATCGAGGCGGTTGACCGCTGCGTCACCGGCGCGGGCGCGCGGCAACTGGCCGATGATCTGTCAGCACCGCTGACCGATGCGGCGCAAATCGACGAGCGGCTGGCACTGGTCCAGTGGCTGCACGATGATCCGCTGCTGCGCGGTGATTTGCGCACTGTGTTGCGCGCGCTGGCTGATATTGGCCGGGCGCTGGGCCGGTTGGTGGCCGGTCGCGGGAGCCCGCGCGACCTCGGCCAGCTGCGCGACGGGCTCAGCGAAGCACGCCGGGTCCACGATATCCTAAAGACTCGGCAGGACCGGCCCGCACTCCTTAATGCCCTGTTGCCCAGCCTGACCGGTCACGCTGCGCTAACCGATCATTTCAGCCGCGCGCTGATTCCCGCACCGCCCACTGAGCGCGGCCAAGGCGGGTTTATCGCCGAAGGGTACGATCACGCGCTTGACGAATTGCGGGCAATGTCGGGCAATGCCCGCCGTGCGATTGCGGCGCTGGAGACCAAATACCGCGCCGACACCGGGATCGCCGCGCTTAAGGTCAAGCACAACGGGGTGCTTGGCTATTTCATCGAGGTTCCGGCGCGGCATGCCGATCCGCTGATGGAGCCGGGCAGCCAGTTTACCCACCGCCAGACGATGGCCGGGGCGGTGCGGTTCAATGCGCTGGCGCTGCACGAAGAGGCGAGCCGGATCGCGCAAGCCGGCGGCCACGCACTGGCCGCCGAGGAAGCGCATTTCGAAGAGCTGTGCGAACGCGCGGTGGCGGCGCGGCAAGCGATAGCCATGACCGCGCAGGCGCTGGCTCGGCTCGATGTTGCGGCTGGCCAAGCCGAGCGCGCCGCCGAAAATGGCTGGTGCCGTCCGCAAATGGTTAGCGAAGCAGTGCTGGCAATCACCGGGGGCCGCCACCCAGTGGTTGAAACCGCACTGGCCAGCAAGGGTGAGCGGTTCGTCGCCAATGATTGCACGCTGTCCCCGGCCGACCGGCTGTGGCTGATCGGCGGGCCGAACATGGGCGGCAAGAGCACCTTCCTGCGCCAGAACGCGCTGATCGTGCTGCTCGCCCAGGCTGGCGGATTTGTTCCGGCGACGGCGGCAACGATCGGACTGGTCGACCGCTTGTTCAGCCGGGTCGGGGCGTCTGACAACCTCGCGCGCGGACGCTCGACCTTCATGGTTGAAATGGTCGAGACCGCCGCTATCCTCGCGCAGGCCAGCGCGCGCAGCTTTGTGATCCTCGATGAAGTCGGGCGCGGAACCTCGACTTACGATGGGCTGGCCTTGGCCTGGGCAGTGGTCGAAGCGGTCCATTCGGCCAACCGCTGCCGCTGCCTGTTCGCCACGCATTATCACGAATTGGCGCGGCTGGTGGAAAGCTGCGAGGCGCTGTCGCTGCACCATGTCCGCGCGCGCGAATGGCATGGCGATCTGGTCTTGCTGCACGAGCTGGCCGAAGGACCAGCGGATCGCTCGTATGGCCTTGCCGTCGCCAAGCTGGCTGGGGTGCCTGCGCCGGTGGTCGCCAGAGCGCGGGCAGTGCTGGAGCGGCTGGAGAAAGGCCGGGCGGAAACCGGCGGGATCGCCGCCGGGCTGGGCGATTTGCCGCTGTTTGCCGCCGCCGCCGAACACAAGGAAGAGGTCGTCGATACCTTGCGGGCACGGCTCGCCTCGCTTGAACTCGACGCGTTGACCCCGCGCGAGGCGCTCGACCTGTTGTATGAATTGCAGCGCGAGGCAGGAAAGCTTCCTTAACCACACATCGGTATAGTGACGCGCATGTTAGGCTATGGCACCAAGATCAACCAGGTTTTCACCAGCCGTTGGAAAGCGGTGACGTGGTCGCTGGGGATTCTGGTGACCGCTTATTGCACCGTGCCCGCCGCCGATCACGCGCGCCAGCATGAGGATGCGCAAACCGCCCAGGCCAGCGCGCAACACAAATCGCCGTGGGCCAAGAATTGATCAGGTGGCGCGGCCGCAGCTTCCGCACGCGCTAAACCCTTTGGTGTTGGGACCGACAGCAACCGGCTCGGGCACCTTGTAGAGCCCGAATATCGGCACTCGGCCCAAAGCCGCTGTCAGGATCATTGATCAAGCCATTGGCTCAGAGCGGCTAGCTGGCGCGACTGGCGGCGCACGTCGGCGCGGGCGAGCTGCGTCAAGCTGCGCCAGGCACGCGATCCGGCCCAGCCAAGCATGCCGCCTGTGCGATCCATCGTTCGGGTCACTGCGGCCTCTCCATGCGCGCTTCGCCGTCCGCGCAGACGCTCGAGCAGCTTCTTGGGGCCGGCTTTAAGCGCAGCTGCGGCCAGTCCCGCGCTACGCCGCGTGGCCAGTTCCTGCAGTAGCAGATCGGGTGCGGCAGCGAGGACTTCGATTGGCACAGGTGCACCTGAATCGAAGGAAAAATCGATAATGACCCCGGCGCGGTACATGGCGACCAGCTCAAGCACCAGCCGCGCCCCGCTGCGCCAGCCTTCGGTTGCCGCCCTGGCCCAGAATTGCCCCCAGTCGATCGCCGCAGTTTGCAACAGGAAGTCGATATCAGCCAGCAACAAAGGCCCGCAATCGAGCCGGTGGCTATAGACCGCGTGAATGATCAGATGCGCCAGCGTGTCTTGCGGCGCAAGGTAGCGAATACCGTCAGCGTCAATCACCGCGCGGACCCGCAGCGCCGCTTCGTCGTGCACCGGGGTGGCGTGATCGAGCCGTCCGTCGGGCTCCCACAGGCGGTGGTGCAGTTCGACTATTGAGCCGCGCGGAGCGACCAGTGCCGGCAGGTGCTTATCCAGCCGGATCATTTCGCTGAGCGGCATTTCCGGCGGTTCAAGCTCAGCATAACCGGCGGCCAACAGCACCGCATAACCATCGCGAACTTGCGCGCTCGGGACCAGCAAGTCGAGGTCGCGCATCGGTCGCTGGGCGGCCTGCGGATAGGCATGATGGCTCAGCCAGGCGCCCTTGAGCGCGATCGGCGCGAGCCCTGCAGCTTCGAGCAGCCCAGCGCATTCGATCAGCTCGCGGCGCGACAGCATCGCCTGCAGAGCCGCCGTGCGGTGGGTTTTGCACCAATCAGCGCGCATGGTGAGCGGAATTGCAGCGTTGGTACCATGCTGGGCATGGAGCAGCGGTTTCAAGCGGTGCTGGCCGGCCAGATCGTTCAGCCCGGCCCAGTCGTGCTCATCCAGACTGCTCAGACCCGGTGCCTGCCGCGTTCCGACCAGTGCCAGCAGATTGCGCCGTAGCGCCGGAAGGTACACGCCCCCCCCGGCCTAATCAGTTGGTGCGCTTGGGCACAGAAAAGGTGCCGGTGATCCGCCCGCCACGCGGGGCCGCGCCCGGTGATCCCAGCGCCGATGATCCGCCACCGACATTGCCGTCGATCGTCGAAAGCCCGGTGGTCAGATCGATGACCAGCCGCCCACCGCTCAGCCGATCCGTACCGCGGTTCAGCACGACACCGCCAGCTAGCGTGATAATCCGCCGATCAAAATCGTAGACCGCCACTTCGCCGCTGGCGCTTTGATTGCCGCGCGTGACGGTCACTCCGCCGGTCGCATCAAGCCGGTGGATCTTGAAGCCGCCACCCGCGCTGGAAAATGCCAGGGTGGTACGCGCCGCACGTAGCGATAGCCCGGCCTGATTGATCACCACATTGCCAGCGAGCACCGCGCGGTCTTGCTTGCCCAGCAGCTCGCCGTGGTCGGCCGCAACGCTGACCGGGGCGTCGCTGTTCTGTCCGCCGAACACCTGCGCCTGCGACGGGGTGAGCGCCAATATTGCAGCGCTGCCGATCGCAAATCCGCTCAGTAATGAGCGCAGCATGGTGGCACGCAGAGAAACAGCTGGTCCGGACGAAACGATCATTTCGGCATCCTAAGTCGTTGTGGTTGCATCACTAGCCGTACATTGCCGTCAAGCGTTACAATGCGCTGTTCAAGATCGGCGCTTACTCGGTCGGCCCGGAAAGTGCCAGCCGGAACCGTACCACTAACCCCGCCAGTGCCGCCTATACGGCGCTGCTTAAGGTCGATCGACACATTCTGCGTGGTTATGCGGTAGCCATCGGCGGCGGTGAAGACAACCGGGCCAGCGACCGCGATTGTCTCTGCCTGATAATTGTAGGCGCCGTTCTGCGCAATCAGCTCAGCCGGCCCATCGGACATCCGCAGCCGCGCGGCCAGCTTGTCCATCTTGACCACCGGTTCCTTGATCGAAACCTGTACCGCATTATCGGCCGTGACCGTAAACGGCCGACCCTCGCCGTCGATCCCGCGGTACATTGCGTTTGCTACCCGCAAGCGTTCCTGCGTCAGCGCGACCTTGTTGCGATCAAGCAGGAAGCTGATCTCACGCCGGGCAAACAGTGGCCCGATGATCATCGCGGCCAATACCACGCCGACCGCGCCGGGCAGCCATACCGCGAGGAACCGGACCTTGCGGTCATGCCAGCCGCCCGGCGCGGCCCACTGCTGGCGCTTGTCGCGGATCAGGTCGGCGTTCTGGCTCATAGTGATGCGCTCATACTAGGGCGCTCATGATTCGTGGCTGAAGATGTCTTTGTCAGCCCAGCCCATCAGATCGAGCCGCGCGCGGTGCGGCAGGTAAGCAAACGCCGCTGCGGCCGCTGCGCTGCGTCCTTCGCGCGCCAGCCGCTCGGTCAGGATGGCGTGCATCGCATGGAGATAGCGCACATCCGAGGCGGCATATTCGCGCTGCGCTTCTGAAAGTTCAGGTCCGCCCCAGTCGCTCGATTGCTGCTGTTTGGACAGCTCCTTGCCCAGCAGTTCGCGCACCAGATCTTTAAGCCCGTGGCGATCAGTATAAGTCCGCACCAGTTTGCTGGCGATCTTGGTGCAAAACACTGGCCCTGCCTCAACCCCCAGGTAATGCTCGATCGCGGCCAGATCGAAGCGGGCAAAGTGGTACAGCTTGACCCTGGCCGGATCGGCCAGCGCGGCTTTCAGGTTGGGCGCGTCATAGGCTGAGCCGGGGCCGAAGCGGACCAGGTGCTCATCCCCCCCGCCATCCGAGATTTGCACCAGGCACAATCGGTCACGCGGGGTAATCAGCCCCATCGTTTCGGTATCGACCGCGAGCGGCCCGGCGCCGAGCACACCGGCGGGAAGATCTTCTTCGTGGAGATAGACTGCCATATAACCTAAGTGCTTAGGCGGAACTGTGCGGGGAGGAAAGCCCGGACGTGATGGAGGCGTGACTTGCCCAGCAGCGAAGCCGTTCCCGAAAGCTGGCGCGCCGCCTTGGAAGCGGTGCAGGCAAGCGCCAAATCACACGCCCTGGCCCAGTTTCTGCGCGCAGAGGAAGCGGCGGGTAAACGGGTCTATCCGCCGCGCGGTCAGCGACTGGCGGCGCTCGAGCTGACCCCGCTTGAGGCGGTGAAAGTGGTGATCCTGGGCCAGGACCCCTACCATGGGCCGGGGCAAGCGCACGGCCTGAGCTTTTCGGTGCCTGAAGGGGTCAAGGTGCCGCCGAGCTTGGCCAGCATTTTCAAAGAACAAGCGACTGATCTTGGCCTGCCCCGGCCTGTTACCGGCAATCTCACCGCCTGGGCGCGGCAAGGCGTGCTGCTGCTCAACGCAGTGCTGACGGTTGAACAAGGGCAGCCCGGTTCGCACAAAGGGCAGGGCTGGGAAGAGATTACCGACGCCGTGATCGCCGCCGTTGCCGCCAAGGCGGAACCTTGCGTGTTCCTGCTGTGGGGCAGCCATGCTCAACGCAAAGGTCAATCCGTGCCGGGCCTGGCGGCAAGCCACCACCTGATCCTGACAGCCCCGCACCCCAGCCCGCTCTCAGCGCACCGGGGTTTCCTCGGCTGCCGCCATTTCAGTCACGCCAACGCGTTTCTGGAAGCGACAGGGCGGGGCGCTATTGATTGGGAGCCGTGAAGCGGCGACGCATTTAGCAAAAACCCAGCCGGTTACGGCTGATCGCTGCCAAAATGCTTTTCCCAGTCGATCTGGCTGAGGGCGACCAGCAGCGCGATCATACCAATTTGCAGCGCAATGCCCCACGGGCTGACCAGCGCGTGGCGAAAAGCGCCACCGATCGTCGCGCTTTCGAGGACCTTCGCGGTGGCACCATAGATCGAGTAGGAGACCAGCCGGCCGGCAAAGAACGCTGCGGTGAATTTGACCAGCCCGACCTTGATCAGACCCGCAGCTTCGAACAATTGCGCCGAAGGCAATGGCGACAGCGCGAATAAGCCGAGCGCGAGCAGGGAATGGGTTTTGCGGCGCTCAAGCGCTTTCCCAGCGGCTGAAAGGTTCCGGACCGTCTTGGCGGGAATGTGCGCGCGCAGAGCCCGAAAGGCATGCGCCAGCGAAAACCGGCCCAGCGCCGCCGCCGCGGCTCCGATTAGGCCCAGCGCCGCGAGCGGCATATGCGAGTTCAGCCCATAAGCGACAATGATCGTCCAAGTTGGCGGACCGAACGCCGGCAGCAGGTTAATGCCCAGCACGATCGCAAACAGAATGAAATAGACGGACATTGGCGGCGACAATCCTTTCAGGGCGGAACCATTCCCGCAGTTCGGTTGGCCGCATAGCAAAGCTTGAACCCTGCGCCTGAACAATCCGGGAAGTGCAACCGGATCATCGCCTGCTTGGCAAAGTTAGCTTCGCTGCTCTGCGCCCAACTTTACATACTGAACAAATCTTACGCCACCAATCCCAGCACCCCTTCCGCCAGCATCACTCCAAATCCTGGCCCTTGCAGCGGGTAGAGATAGGGTTCGATCAGTTCGGCCTCGATTACCGCCAGGGCGCCGCCATCCAGCCGGACCATGTCGATCCGGGCGTAAAGCGGCGCGTCGGCGAACGGCAGCATCGCCATAATGCCTTGGGCGGCCGCGCGATCGGCGGGGGCGGGGTCGAGCGCGACTTCGGTGCCGCCATAGAGCGACTGGATGCGGTAATCGCCCCCGCGCGCGCGCTTGATCAGGGCGTGGCTGAACTGGCCGCATACGAACACGAAACTCAGCTCGCCCTCGCGCTGGATCGCAGACAGGAACGGCTGGATCAGCCCGGGCTGATCCATCCGCCAGTCGGTCAGGCGCGGATCGCTCTTCAAGAAACTCTCCTGCCCGATCGCCCCCGCGCCGACTCGACGTTTGACAACCACCCGCTCGCAATCGAAGTGGTCGAAGGCGGCGGCCACGTCGCGCCCATCCGGGGCGTCGGACCACAGTGTAGGGATACCGACCGCGCCGCGCTGTTCCAGCTCGCACAGGTAGAGCTTGTCGGCGTTCCAGCGCACCACGCCAACGGGATTGGCCACCACCACCCCGGCGGCTTCCAGCGCCTCAAGCCGGGCGAGAAAGAGGTTCTTGGCTTCCGTGTAATCCCATGGCGTGCCCAGAATGGCGAGGTCGAAGCGGGCGAGTTGCTCGAATGGTACACGCCAATCGATCGCGGTCACTTCAGCGCGGGATCCAAGCCCTTCGCTTAAGGCGGCAAGCTGCAAGTCATGCTCAAACGCATCAGGCCGCCGGGTGGGCGATCCGGGCAATGTTTCGGGGCAAGCGAGGAAAGCAATTTTCATCGCCGGCCCCTAGCGTCGATTGGTCAGCCGACCAAGCTTCAGCGCGGCAACTCGCTTACCCCCATCAGCATCTCGTCGACCGCGCGGGCGGCCTGGCGGCCTTCACGGATCGCCCAGACCACCAGGCTTTGCCCGCGCCGCATATCGCCGCAAGCGAAGATCTGCGGGTCGCTGGTGCGGTAGTCGCTGACCGCAGCCGCGACATTGCCGCGCTCATCTAGTTCGACCCCGGCTTGGACCAGCAGGCCTTGCTGAAGCGGACCGAGGAAGCCCATGGCGAGGAAAATCAGATCCGCCTTGAGCGTAAATTCACTGCCCGGCACTTCGTGCATCTGGCCGTTCGCCCATTCGACCCGCACACAGTCGAGCCCGGTGACGAGGCCATCTTGCCCGGCGACACGCTTGGTCAGGATTGCCCAATCGCGGAGCGCCCCTTCTTCGTGACTGGACGAGGTACGCAGTTTCATCGGCCAGTTGGGCCAGGTCAGCGCCTTGTCCTCCTGTTCGGGCGGGCGCGGCATGATCTCGATCTGCGTGACGCTGGCGGCGCCTTGCCGGTTCGAAGTGCCGACACAGTCGCTGCCGGTGTCGCCGCCGCCGATCACCACCACGTGTTTGCCGGTGGCGGTGATCGAACCGCGCGGCGCGGCACGGGTTTCCTCGTCGCCCGCGTTGCGCTTGTTCTGCTGGGTGAGGAATTCCATCGCGAGCCGGACGCCCGGCAGTTCCGCGCCGGGAATTTCGAGTCGGCGCGGCTCTTCGGCACCGCCTGCGAGCACGATCGCGTCAAAGTTTTCTTTGAGCGAACTAACCGAGATGGTTACACCAACCTCTACTGAGGTGCGGAATTGGACACCTTCGGCCTCCATCTGAACCGCGCGGCGGTTAATCAGGTGCTTTTCAAGTTTAAAATCAGGGATCCCGTAGCGGAGCAACCCGCCCAACCGGTCGTTCTTCTCGAACACGGTGACCGAGTGACCGGCGCGTGAGAGTTGCTGCGCGGCGGCGAGGCCAGCGGGGCCCGAGCCGACCACCGCCACGGTCTTGCTGGTGCGGTGCGCGGGCAATTGCGGGGTGACCCAGCCCTCGTCCCAGCCCTTGTCGATGATCGCATTTTCGATCGATTTGATCGTCACAGGCTGGTCGATAATGTTGAGCGTGCAGCTAGCCTCGCACGGGGCCGGGCAAATCCGACCGGTGAATTCGGGGAAGTTGTTGGTCGAATGCAGCACTTCGAGCGCGCTGCGCCAATCCCCTTCATAGACCAGATGGTTCCAATCGGGGATGATGTTGTTCACCGGGCAGCCGGTGTGGCAGTATGGAATGCCGCAATCCATGCAGCGGCTGGCCTGCGACCGCAGCGCAGGCTCTGCCGGCGAGATCACGAATTCGCGGTAATGCGCCAACCGCTCTTTGGGGTCAGCGTAGCCGCGGTCCTGCCGGTCTAGTTCGAGAAAGCCGGTGTCCTTGCCCATCGTCTTGACCCTTATTCCGCCGCGACCGTGGCCGCTTCAAGCCGCTCAGCCTCTAGCTGCTCAAGCGCCTGCGCATAATCACGCGGCATCACTTTGACGAATTGGCCCAGTGCGCTGGCCCAGTCATCGAGCAGTGCGCGGGCGCGTTTGCTGCCGGTGTGAAGGTGGTGGCGTTCGAGCAAGATGCGCAGCCGATCGGCATCGTGGCGCAGCATATCGCCCATCCCGGCATCGCGGCTGCTGGACGAGCGTTGCTGCGGGCGTCCGGTTCCCTCCTCTTCGTCACGCTCGGCGCTGATCGGCAGCAGATCGACCTGGGCCTGGTTGCACAACACCGCGAACCGCCCGTCAGGGTCGTGGACATAGGCCACCCCGCCCGACATCCCCGCAGCGAAATTGCGCCCGGTCTGGCCCAGCACGGCGACGACCCCGCCGGTCATATATTCGCAGCCATGATCGCCGCAGCCTTCGACCACGGCAATCGCGCCCGAATTGCGGACCGCAAACCGCTCGCCGGCAACGCCGTTGAAGAACGCCTCGCCCGCAATCGCGCCGTACAGCACAGTGTTGCCGACGATGATATTGGCTCCGGCCTCGCGCTCAACATGCCCCGGCTGGCGCACGATCACGCGCCCGCCCGACAGCCCCTTGCCGACATAATCGTTGGCATCGCCGGTTAGATCGAGCGTGATCCCGTGCGCGAGCCAAGCGCCGAAGCTCTGCCCGGCGACCCCGGTCAACTTGAGCTTGATGGTGTTATCAGGCAGCCCGGCATGACCGTAACGCCGCGCCACTTCGCCTGACAGCATCGCGCCAACAGTGCGGTTGACGTTGATCACCTTGCGTTCGATCACCACCGGTTGCTGGCGCTCCAGCGCGTCTTCGGCGGCGGCAATCAGATTGTTGTCGAGCGCCTTGCCCAGCCCATGATCTTGCGTGAGCGACCAGCCGAGCGAGGGGCTGTCACCCAGCGGCACCTGGTGCAGAATCCGCCCCAGATCGATCCCGCGCGCTTTCCAGTGATCGACGGCTTGCCGGGTATCCAGCCGGTCAACCCGCCCGGTCATTTCGGCCAGCGTACGAAAGCCCATCTCGGCCATGATCGCGCGCAATTCCTCGGCGACGAAAAAGAAGTAGTTGATCACGTGTTCGGGCGTTCCAGTGAACCGCGCGCGCAGCACCGGATCCTGCGTGGCGACGCCGACCGGGCAGGTATTGAGGTGGCACTTGCGCATCATGATGCAGCCCGCCGCAATCAAGGGTGCGGTGGCAAAGCCAAACTCGTCCGCCCCGAGCAGCGCGGCGATCGCGACATCGCGACCGGTGCGCAGGCCGCCATCGGCCTGCACGCACACCCGGCTGCGCAGGTTGTTGAGCAGCAAGGTCTGCTGGGTTTCCGCCAGCCCGATTTCCCACGGCGAACCCGCGTGCGTCAGGCTGGTTAGCGGCGAAGCGCCGGTCCCGCCTTCGTAACCAGAAATGGTGATGTGATCGGCCTTGCACTTCGACACGCCCGCCGCCACCGTCCCCACCCCAACCTCGGACACCAGCTTGACCGAAATCCGCGCACGGCTGTTCACATTCTTCAGATCGTGGATCAATTGCGCCAGATCTTCGATCGAATAGATGTCGTGGTGCGGCGGCGGGCTGATCAGCCCGACACCCGGCGTTGCATGGCGGGTCTTGCCGATCACCTTGTCGACCTTGTCGCCCGGCAATTGCCCGCCCTCGCCCGGCTTTGCGCCTTGCGCCATCTTGATCTGGATATCGTCGGCATTGACCAGGTATTCGGCAGTCACGCCAAAGCGGCCGCTGGCAACCTGCTTGATCGCCGACCGCATCGAATCGCCATTGGGCATCGCAACGAAGCGGTCCGGCTCTTCCCCGCCTTCGCCGGTGTTCGATTTGCCGCCGATACGGTTCATCGCGATCGCCAGCGTGGTATGCGCCTCGCGGCTGATCGAGCCAAAACTCATCGCGCCGGTAGCGAACCGCTTGACG
>JAYVML010000044.1:0-2939 GCA_043758955.1 Novosphingobium sp.
CCCATCCGGTGGTTCTGCGCACCGCCCATCCGGACCGCGTATTTCTCCAGATGGCGCAGCCCGGGAATGGTCTTGCGAGTATCGAGCAGAGTGGCGGAGCCCCGCATAGCGTCCACATAGGAGCGGGTTAGGGAGGCGATGCCCGACAGATGCTGGACTGTATTAAGCGCCGAGCGCTCGGCGGTGAGCATCGCGCGGGCATTGCCATTGAGCCGCATCAGATCGGCCCCCGCGGAAACGCTGGCGCCTTCCGTTGCCAGAATCTCAATTTCCATCGCGGGATCGAGCGCGGCGAAGAAAGCTGCTGCAATCGGCAGTCCTGCCACTGTGATGGCGTCGCGCGTATCCATCACGCCCGAAAAACGCAACTCGCCCGGGATCACGCTCTCGCTGGTCACGTCGTGCCCGCCGCCGGGCAAGCCAACACCCAAGTCTTCGTCGAGCGTCGCAGCGACGAAAGCGGCCAGATCGAACCCCGCGATGCTCCAGCCGCTCATCGTCGCGGCTTAGTGCACGAACCGCGCGACCACGTCGCGGTACGAGCGGCTGACCTTCACGTCGGCCCCGCTGTCGAGCACCAGGAAGCATTCGCCGTTGGTGTGCGGCTTGACCTGGCGGACCTGGTTGAGGTTGACGATCCAGCTGCGGTGGACGCGCTGGAACACGCGCGGATCGAGTCGGCGTTCAAGATCTTTCATTGTCTCGCGCAGGATCAACGAATTGTCGGCGGTGTAGATGCACATGTAATCGCCCGCGGCCTCGATCCGCTCGATCGAATCGACATCGACGCGGAAGATCTGCCCGCGATCCTTGATGTTGATAAGCTTTTCATAGCGCGCCGCATGTTCGGGTTCATCGGGCATTGCCTCCATTGCATCGGGGGCCACTTCGGCGAGCACATGCTTGAGCTTCTCGGCCTCTCCGGCGGCGTTCTTTTCGGCCAGGCGGGTGCGCACCCGTTCCATCGTGTCGGCCAACTTGTCCTCATCGACCGGCTTCATCAGGTAGTTGACCGCATTGGCCTCAAACGCGCGCACCGCGTGTTCCTGATAAGCGGTGACGAACACGATCAATGGAGGCTCGAGCTCCATCACGCCCTTGACCACCGAGAATCCATCAAACCCGGGCATCTGGATATCGAGGAACACCAGGTCCGGCTTTTCGGTCTTGATTTTGCGGATCGCCTCGCGCCCGTTCGAACAGGTGTCAATCACCTCGACATCGGGGTATTTTTCGAGCCGCAGCATTAGGCCCTGGATCGCCAGCTTCTCATCATCGACGAGGATCGTGCGAATGGTCATTGCAGTGGTTCCTAACTCATCCTGCCAGCGCCGGGCGCTGGTCAGCTTCCGGGGCGGCGCCTAGGCTCTCGCGGCGTTCGAAAGGTAATTCGATCAGCACAGCAAACCCGCCTTCGACCGGTTCCATCGTCTCGAAACGATGGTCCTCACCGTAAGCTTGACCAAGCCGATCACGGATGTTTGCCAGCCCCACCCCAGTGGACACAGGTTCGCCGCCGTCGAACGTCACGCCGCTTAACCTGTTGCTGGCCGCGCCCGATTGCAATCCCGGACCAGTATCTGAGACGGTGATGCGAAGGTTCTGGCCGACGAGTTGTGTGGCGATGGTGATTTCGGCGCCAGCTTCCTGCGGACCGACCGCGTATTTGATTGCGTTCTCCACCAGCGGCTGGAGCAGCAACGAGGGTAGCAGCGCCTTTTCGGTGTCGGTGTCGATCTGAAAGCGCGTGCGCAGCCGCTCTTCAAATCGCATCAGCTCGATCTCGAGGTAGAGTTTCAACGTTTCGACCTCTTGGGCCACGGTGACCCGCCCGGACGGCTCGTTCACCAGAGTATAGCGCAGAAAGCTGGAGAGGCGGCTTAGCATCGCATTGGCCGGCTCGGTTTGCTTGAGCAGCACCAGCGTTGAGATGGAATTGAGGGTATTGAACAGGAAGTGCGGGTTGAGCTGGTAGCGCAGCATCGCCAGCTGGGCCGACGTGGCCTGGTTTTCCAACTGGATCATCTGATCGTTCTGTTCCTCAATCTGGAGGAAGAAATTGATCATGTAATAGAGCGCCGACCACGCCAGCAGGAGTGTAGCATCAAGATAGAACAGCCCGATTACCCGCGTAAGATCGAGCGTGCCGTCGCCGTTGTACAAAGCGTTTACCCAGGCATCGATGAAGGCATAAAGCGCCACCGCCATAGTCAGCACCAGCGAGGTTACGCCCCAGGTGATCAGCGGCCGGCGATTGATCAGCGCGCGATAGACCACTGACAAGATCAGCGTGATCGACAAACCGGTGATGGTCGAGATCAGCACCAGGACCAGGAAAGAGAGCTCCTTGGCATTGGCCAGCCCTGACATTGTGCGTAGCAGCAACGCGCCGCCCCACCCGGCCATCTGCAGCCGCCAAAACGCCTGGTTCTTGTTGGCGAAAAACGGGAGCGGGCGGAAGGGCAGCACGGCCATGGCGTGGGCTTAGCAGAATATCGCCGGGCAAGGCGAGTGCATTACGATCCGCGCGCGGCGATCAGCGCCCGGTTCAGCGCTTCGCGTCCGACTGCACCGATGATCAGCTGCTTGCCCGCGATCCAGCTGGGGGTGCCGCTGATCTGCAGTTTGCGCGCAAATTCCAGATTAGCGGCAATCTCGGCGTTAAGCTTCGGATCGGTTATCGCCTTGCGTGCGCGATCAATGTCGAGCCCGGCAATGCGAGCGGCAGCGGCTACGCTAGCCGGATCGGTGCGACCGGCAGCGAACATCGCCTTGTGGAAGGCGGCGTATTTTCCCTGTCCGGCCGCGGCGAGGCCCCAGCGCGCGGCATCGGCGCTGGTCGGGGCGATGATCGGCAGTTCGCGCACCACGACGCGCAAATCGGGGTTGGCGGCGATCAGGGCTTCGACATCGGCCACACTGCCGCGGCAGAAGGTGCA
>JAYVML010000045.1:0-3139 GCA_043758955.1 Novosphingobium sp.
GGTGCGGCCATCTACCAGATCTATCCGCGCAGCTTCCTCGATTCGAACGGCGATGGGATTGGCGATCTGCCCGGGATAACGTCTCGGCTCGACTATGTCGCCTCGCTCGGCGTCAATGCGGTTTGGATTTCGCCGTTTTTTACTTCGCCGATGGCCGACTTTGGCTATGATGTGGCCGACTATTGCGACGTCGATCCAATCTTCGGTACGTTAGCGGATTTCGATGTACTAGCTGCGCGCGCACACCAACTCGGCCTTAAGGTCATCGTCGATCAGGTCTATTCGCACACTTCGGACCAGCACGCTTGGTTCAGCGAAAGCCGAGCCAGCCACGCCAACGCTAAGGCCGACTGGTACGTCTGGGCCAACCCCAAGACCGATGGTACTCCGCCCAATAACTGGCAGTCGGTGTTCGGGGGTCCGGCCTGGACCTGGGACGCGCGGCGGCGGCAATATTACCTGCACAATTTTCTCGCCAGCCAGCCGCAGCTAAACGTCCATAACCCCGCGGTGCAGGACGCGCTACTGGGCGTAGCGCAATTCTGGCTGCAGCGGGGGGCCGATGGGTTCCGCATCGATGCACTGAACTTTGCGATGCACGACCCGCAGCTTCGCGAAAACCCGCCGGCCGTTGACGATGGTCTGCTGCGCACCCGTCCGTTCGATTTTCAGCGGCAACTGTTTAACCAGTCGCACCCCAATATCACGCAATTCGTCGAGCGGATCCGCGCATTGACTGATCGCTACGACGCAACCTTCACGATGGCCGAAGTCGGCGGCAAAGAAGCTGAGCGCGAAATGAAGCTGTTCACTGCCGGCGATACGCGGCTGAACAGCGCCTACGGGTTCGATTTCCTTTATGCGAACAGCCTCACCCCGCAATTGGTGGCGCATGCGCTTGCTCTGTGGCCTGCTGCTCCCGATATCGGCTGGCCCAGCTGGGCCTTTGAAAATCACGATGCGCCGCGCGCGCTGTCGCGCTGGTGCGAGCCCGAGCATCGCGATGCCTTTGCGCGGGTCAAGCTGATGCTGCTGGTTGCTTTGCGCGGCAATATTATCTTCTATCAGGGAGAAGAACTAGGGCTCGATCAGGTCGAAATTCCATACGAACAATTGTGTGACCCCGAAGCGATTACAAACTGGCCGCTTACCCTATCGCGAGACGGCGCGCGGACGCCGATGCCGTGGCAGGCGCAGGATGAGCACGGCGGGTTCAGCCTCGCTGCTCCATGGCTGCCGTTGGGCAGCGAAAATATTGCGCAAGCGGTTGATCGGCAGCAAGCCGATCCTCAGTCGTTGCTGAACCTCACCCGCGGGTTGATTGCTTTGCGTAACGCCAACCCGGTTCTACGCCATGGTGCTTGCACCGCGGTACATGCCGATGAAAACGCGTTGGTGCTGCGCCGCACGGACGATCGCGGGTTTATAGAATGCGTGTTCAACCTGTCGAACACACCTTGTCCTTGGCCCGCCACAGCCAGGACTGCTGGGCAGGTGTTGGCGGCGGTTAACGCGGCAGAGCCAGGAGCGCCATTGCCTGCGTTCGGCGCAGTCATGATCGAAGGGAAGATTTGATGAAGCCGATCCGCTCGCTGGCTGCCGCACTGGCGCTGGCCCTTGCGTTACCAGCAGCGGCGCAAGCCCAGTCGCCGGTCAGCGCCAGTTCGCCCGATGGATCGATCACCGTCGCGTTGATGATCGATGGGGATGGCCGCGCCGCCTACAGCATTGCGCGCAAGGGCATGCCGATCCTGGCTCCATCGAAGCTGGGGTTCCTGTTCACCGACGCGCCCAAGCTTGACCGGCATCTGGCAGTAACCGGGCAAGAGATCAGTGACTTCGACCAAACCTGGCAGCAGCCGTGGGGCGAATGGCAGACGATACGCAACCATTACCGTGAATTAAAGATCCACCTGAAGGAGACCACCGCGCTCGCCCGCGTATTCACCCTAATCTTCCGGATCTACGACGACGGGGTCGGCTTTCGCTATGAATTCCCTGATCAAACTGGGGTGCACCAAACCAATATCGCCGAAGAGCTTACCGAATTCGCCTTTGCCGCCGATGGCACCGCGTGGTGGAAGCCGGCTTTCCTGTGGAACCGCGAGGAATACCTTTATAACCGCACGGCCCTGTCAGCGGTCGGCACCGCCGATACCCCGGTGACGATCAAACTGGCTGACGGCACCCACGTGGCGCTGCACGAGGCGGCCTTGGTTGACTATTCGGGGATGGCGGTGGCGCGGACTGAGCGCAACACCTTGCGCGCGCAACTGACCCCTGGCGCGGGACGCCCCAAAGTGACCAAGATCGGCGCCTGGACCACACCGTGGCGGACTCTGATCATCGCTGACGATGCCGCTGGCCTCTACATGAGCCATCTGATGCTCAATCTCAATGAGCCAAACAAGCTGGGCGACATGAGCTGGTTCAAGCCCGGCAAGTTCGTGGGCGTATGGTGGAACATGATCAAGGGCGAATGGTCATGGGCGCGTGGCCCCAAGCACGGGGCGACCAACGCCCACGTCAAGCGATACATCGATTTCGCCGCAGCCAATGGTATTCCCAACGTGCTGGTCGAAGGCTGGAACGTCGGTTGGGATGGTGACTGGTTCGGCAACGGCAACGACATGGACTTCGCCCAGCCGACCGCAGACTTCGATGCCAACATGCTCGCAGCTTATGCCAAGAAAAAGGGCGTGCGGCTGATGGGGCACAATGAGACCGGCGGTTCGGCCAGCCACTATGACAGCCAACTTGACCGTGCGTTCAAATTCGCTGCCGATCATGGCGAGATGGTGGTCAAGACTGGTTATGTCACCGATGCCGGGCAGATCGAACGGGTCGATGCCGATGGCACGCATCTGCGCGAATGGCACGAGGGTCAGTGGATGTCGAACCACCTAATCCGCGTGGTTGAGGCGGCGGCCAAGTATCACGTCGCGATTGACAGCCACGAGCCGATCAAAGGCACCGGACTTCAGCGCACCTGGCCCAACTGGGTCGCGCGCGAAGGTTCGCGCGGGATGGAATACAACGCCTGGGGCGGCAAAAATCCACCCGAGCACGAAGCAAACCTGGTCTTCACCCGGATGCTCGAAGGGCCGATGGATTTCACCCCCGGTGTACTCAGCCTCAA
>JAYVML010000046.1:0-7030 GCA_043758955.1 Novosphingobium sp.
CACGCGAGCCAGATGCTGCGCCGGGGTGACCACCAACAGCAGTGACAATTCGGCCAGATCGGAGAGGATTGCAGTGGCGCGAATGTGCGGTGACAGCTCAACTCCGGGTAGGAACAGACTGTTGCGATGCGCGGTGTTGATCTCTTGGACCAGCTCAGCTTCGCGCGCCCAGATCACCACCGTTGTGCCATTCCCGGCCAGCGCCTGCGCCAGCGCGGTGCCCCAGGCCCCGGCCCCGATAATTCCGATCGTCATGCTTTGACCCCGGCTCCGCGCACCGGCGCGGCATCGGGATCGAGCGGCCAGCGCGGCCGGGCGACAAAATCGAACGGGTCGGGCGCAAAGCCCGCTAGCGCCATTCGCTCGAGCCCGGCCCAGGCGATCATCGCGGCATTGTCGGTGCACAGCGCCAGCGGCGGTGCGACGAATTTCAGGCCGTGCTCGCCCGCCAAAGCTTCGAGCGCGGCTCGCACCGCGCGATTGGCCGCGACCCCGCCCGCGACGACCAGTGCGCAAGGTTTGACTATCGTACCCAGCGCCTTGCGAGTCCGGTCGATCACGCAATCGATCGCAGCTTGCTGGAACGCAGCGGCAATATCGGCGTCTTGGTGAACGTCCGCCTGCTTCGCCCGCAGCACCGCGCTTTTCAGACCGGCGAAGGAGAAATGCGGTTCCGCACTTCCCAGCAGCGGACGCGGCAGCGCGACTGCGCGGGGGTTGCCCTGCCGGGCCATCCGCTCGACCGCCGGACCGCCGGGAAAGCCCAGCCCGAGAATCTTGGCGGTCTTGTCAAACGCTTCACCCAGCGCGTCATCGATGGTGGTCGCGAGCCGGCGGTATTGCCCCACCCCCTCGACCAGCAGGATCTGGCAATGCCCGCCCGACATCAGCAGCAGCAGGTACGGGAACGCGAGCGAGGGATCGGCCAGCCGCGGCGAGAGCGCATGACCTTCAAGATGGTTGACCGCAATCAGCGGCTTTTCGCTGGCCATCGCCAGCGCCTTGGCGGTAACCAGCCCGACCATGACCCCGCCGATCAAACCTGGTCCGGCAGTGGCGGCAATCGCGTCCAGCTCCGCCAAAGCAAGCCCGGCTTCGTCGAGCACCGCCTCGATCAGCGGCGCGAGCCGTTCGGCATGGGCGCGCGCAGCGATTTCGGGGACCACTCCGCCATAGGGCCGATGGGCGTCATCCTGCGAGGCAATGCGCTGCGCCAGGACGGTGCGGCCACTGTCGACCAGCGCAGCCGCAGTTTCGTCACACGACGATTCAATTCCGAGGACAATCGCCATCCGGGCTTTCCCTGAACCACATTGGGCACTAGCACAAGCCGCCATGCCGGACCGTCCCCTAAAGCTTGGAACTCGCCGTTCGCCGCTGGCGCTGGCGCAAGCCGAAGAAGCGCGTGAGCGGCTGATTGCGGCACATCCTGGGCTGCTGGTCGAGCTAATTCCAGTCACCGCCAGCGGCGACAAGGTGCAGGATCGCCCACTCGCGGAGATCGGCGGCAAAGCGCTGTGGACCAAAGAACTCGACGCATGTTTGTTAGCCGGGACGATCGATTTTGCGGTCCATTCGCTCAAGGACGTGGAGACAATCCGGCCCGCTGAGCTGGTGATCGCGGCTGTGCTGCCCCGCGAAGACGTGCGCGATTGCCTGATCGGAGCGACCTCGCTCGACGCCTTGCCACCGGGCGCCAGGATCGGCACCAGCGCGCCGCGCCGTGCGGCTCTGGCGCTGCGCGCACGGCCAGATTGCAGCGTGGTCGGTTTTCGCGGCAATGTCGCCACCCGGCTAGCCAAGCTGGCCGCTGGCGAGGCCGATGCCACACTGCTCGCCATGGCCGGGCTAAACCGGCTGGGTCTGTCCGACACCGGTACGCCGCTGGACCCCCGCGTCTGGCTGCCGGCCCCGGGGCAAGGCGCTATCGTCATCGAATGCCACAGCGATAATATTGCCATGCTCGCGCTGCTCGCTGCGATCGACCATGCCCCCAGCCATCAAACGGTGCTCGCCGAGCGTGCGCTGCTGACGGCGCTAGGGGGCAATTGCCACAGCCCGATTGCGGTACTGACTCAGCCCGAGGGCGCAATGCTGGTGATGACCGCCGCGCTGCTCAGCCCCGACGGCGCGGAGGAAGTTCGCGGCGAGGCACGCTTTATGCCGGGCAATCTGGCGATCCCGCAGGCACTCGCCGCAGAACTGCTTGATCGCGCTGGGCCAGCGATCCGCGAGCACTTCGATCCCCCAGGAAGCTTTTAGCCATGGTGCCCTTGGTGATCATCCGCCCCGATCCGGGTAATGCCACCACCACCGCAGCCGCGCGTGTGCAAGGACTGGACCCGCGCGGGTTTCCCTTATTCGAAGTGGTCACAAAGAGCTGGGAAGCGGTTTTGCCCGATCGCTATGATGCGTTGCTGGTCGGCAGCGCCAACGTGTTTCGGCACGGCGGGCCTGGATTGCCAGCGCTGCGCAGACTGCCAGTCTATGCGGTGGGCGAGACAACTGCAGCGGCGGCGCTGGCAGCCGGATTTGCCCGGGTGAAGACCGGCGCAGGAGCGATGCAAGCTTTGCTTGCCGAGCTCGACCACGACCATCACCGGCTGTTGCGGCTGACCGGACAAGACCGGGTTGGCCTAACGCTGCCCAAAGGCATCAGCATGGACGAGCGGGTGATCTATGCCAGCCAGCCACGCGCTCTGCCGACCGAGTTGGAAGCCTTGCTGCGGACACCGGCGGTGATCACGCTGCATTCGGCTGAGGCGGCGCAGCACCTGACCGCCGAATGCGTCCGGTGCGGTATCCGCCGGGCGCCGTTGCGGCTGGCGGCGCTGTCAGCGCGGATTGGTGCCGCCGCCGGAGACGGCTGGGGCGAGGTCGCGGCAGCCGCGACGCCTGACGACAAGGCGTTGCTGGCGCTCGCCCGGCAGATGTGCCAAGAACCGTGGCCTGTGGGTCGCACTGTCGGCTGACCTGACCAGAGGATTGATGCCAGAAGACTATTACACCTCTCAGCCTGCAGCGCGCCCGCACACCGGACCTTCGCTGCGCGCGATGCTGCTGGCGGGACTCATCTCGTTCCTGGGCGGAGCGGGGCTGATCGGCTGGTTGGTGTGGCACGGACAAGTCGATCTGGGCCGCGCGCCGAACCCCGCGCCGGTTATGGCCGGTCAGCCAGCGCCAACCGCGGCAACGGCCGATCCCGCTGCAACCTTCCCGGCGACAGCGCTTGAACAACAGGTGGCCGGGCTCGAACGGCGGCTGGCCCGGCTCAATCTGCAGACCGCTGCGTTTGGTGGCAATACGGCGCGGGCGGAAGGCCTGCTGGTGGCGCTGGCGGCGCGGCGTGCGATTGAGCAAGGCAAGCCGCTCGATTACCTCGAGGCGCAGCTGACGACGCGCTTTGGCGCGGCCCGACCGGCGGCGGTGACGACGCTCGTGGCAGCGGCCAAAAGCCCGATCACGCTTGACCAATTGGCCTCGCAGTTTGACGATCTGGGCCCAGCATTACTCGGCCAGCCCAAGGACGAAGGGGGTTGGAGCCGCCTGCGCCGCGAATTGTCGGGGCTGTTCGTCATCCGGCGCGATGACGGCAAGGTCAGCCGCCCCGATCAACGACTTGACCGCGCGCGCCTGCTGCTGCGCAGCGGCCAGATCGACGCCGCTATCTCCGAAGTCTCCAAGTTCCCCGACAGCGCGGCCGCCCGCGATTGGCTGGTCTCCGCGCGGCGCTATGCCGACGCGCAGGCCGCGCTCGATCAGATCGAACAGGCCGCATTGACCGAACCAGAATTGCTCAAGGGCGGCGATGGCGAGGCGGTCAGGCAGCCGGGGTTATCGGCTACCCCCTGACCCTAGTGCGCTTTGAGCAAACTCGGCAATTGCCCCGACATGCCGCGCGCTCCGTCCATGAAAAAGCGTTTCATCCAGCCGCTGCGTTGAATTACCCCCATACCAAGCCGCCGGACCAGGCTGGGCAAACGCCCCGGAATCCCGAAAACCCGCACCAAGGCATCGGTGGTCGCCATCACGCTCACGCTATCAAGACTGCGCCAGCGTTCATAACGCGCAAGCAACTGCGCATCGCCTGGATCGAGCCCGAGCCGCATCCCTTCGGCCAGCACTTCGACCAGGCAGCCGACATCGCGCAGCCCCAGATTGAATCCCTGCCCAGCAATAGGGTGCATCCCGTGCGCGGCATCGCCAACCAGGGCCAGCCGCTGCTCGATGATATGCGGAGCATGATGAAAATTAAGCGGGTACGACATGCGCGGCGCGGCTAGTTCGGTCGGCCCGAACACACTTTCCATCCGCGCCGTGATCTCGTGCAGGAAGGCCGCATCGCTCAAAGCGGCAATGCCCTTGGCGTCGCGCTCATCCACGGTCCAGACCACAGCGCTGCGGTGGCGCCCATCGGGCAAGTCAAGCAGCGGCAGCAAGGCCAGCGGTCCGGTCGGATAGAAGATTTCCCAGGCAACCCCGTCATGCGGGCAGGCGTGAGTGACCGCAGTAACAAAAGCGCGATGGTGATAGTCCCAGCGCGCCGAATTCAGCCCGGCCTCGGTGCGAGTGGGCGATTGGCGGCCTTCAGCGCCTATCAGCAGACTGCCTTCGAGCACCTGCCCATCATTCAAGGTCACCGCAACGCCGTGCTCGCCGCGCACACGCGATAGCGGTTCGACCCCGCTCAACCAGGCAATCGCCGGTTCGGCACGCGCAGCCTCGAACAGTGCCAGCCGGATATCGCGGTTGGCGAACATCCGCCCGAGTGTGCCGGCATCGGGACCCGGCTGGAAGTCGATCCGGCCCGGCTTCATTCCGTCGGTTACCGCAATCGCCGAAATCGGACAGCCGAGCGGGTCAAGCCGCTCGGTCAGGCCGATATTGCCGAACAGGTTCCAGCTTGCAGTCGAAATCGCGGACGCACGGCCGTCGGTGCCCTCGGCAGTGAGCTCTTCGGGTGAGGCCCTATCGACCACAAAGCTGGTGATACCCTGCCGTGCTGCCGCCAGCGCCAGCGTCATGCCGACCAGTCCGCCGCCGAGTATGACCAGATCGCGGCGGCCAGCCACCATGCCACTCACGGCAGCACACACGTGTTGCCTGCCCCCCCATCGATATCTAGGCAGCGCCCGTCGAACGTCCCATCGGGCAGGCTCAGCCTCAAAATCGCCGCCAGCGTGGGCGCAATATCGACGGTTTCGACCGGCTGCGGCTGTTCGAAGCCCGGCACTCCGCGCCGCCAGAACAGGATCGGGACCCGCCGGTCATAGTCCCACGCGCTGCCGTGCGTCGCGATGTAAGCTCCGGGGATCGGTTCAGGGATCGGCACAATTGCACGGTCAAGCAGGATGACCACGTCGCCCGAGCGGGCCGGATCGAATGAGGCGCGGGCGCGCTCTTTGAGCGTCCAGTCTTGGGGATTGCCGGCCGGCAACGGGGTCTTGGCCAGCTCGTCCGCGGTGAACGCTGCGGCGACCTGCGGATTGGCCTTGGCCAGCGCGACCAGCGCCACCACCACGGTGCCACGCTGCGCCACTGGCACCGCGCGGTTGACGTAGAAATCACCATTCGCGCTATCTGCAAGCAGCAATGGCCCATCGACCTTGATCCCGGTCTTGGCCGAAACCGCTTTGCCCAGCGCGCCGGGCATCAGCGCCGGGTCGACTCGAACGGCCTTCGGTAAGGCCTGCTGGTCCAGCCGTTCGGGCGTGTCGAGCCCGCCATGATCGGCTGACAGCACAACCATGTAATCGATCCCCAATTTATCGAGGTGATCGAGCAGACGACCGATATTCTTGTCGAGCTCGGCCATTTGAATGCACATTTCCATGCCCTCGGTGCCGGTGGCGTGGCCGATGTAATCGGTCGCTGACAAACTGATCGAGAGGATATCGGGCGCCGCGCCACGGCCCAGTGCCAGCTCGTCAACCAGCCCATTGGCGAGATCGATCGTTGCAGCATCCATCCGCGGCGAGATCCGGAACAGGTCGGGCGCTTTGCCCTCGCTGGCCAAAGTAGGCAGCGCAAAGCGGCCCTGCCCGATGCTGGCTTTGGTGCCCAACGCCACACTGCGGTCGGTCGGAGCACACCATGCCGGTGCGGCCAGCGCGGGTGCGCCAGACTTAAGCGTGGCGGTGATCGCAGCGTTCTGCGTCAGCGCAGCCGGCGCCAGATCGCGCCCGGCGAGCGTGACAAAGCCCGCGCCCTTCCACCAATAGGCCGCATCGATCGTATGCCCGCCCATCATCATCACCGCGCGGTCTTTGGCCGAGACCGCGACATTGCGGCTGCGCGGATCGGCAGCTTTCATATATTCGCCGAGCGTCGGCACTTTGAGGTGATAGGCCGATACCACCGGGTCTCTGGATGTGGAGGCAGGATTGCGATCGTCTTCGGCGCAGTAGATTGGCTTGGTCCCACGCGGGCCCCCGGGCTCGTACCAATTGTTGGCGATGATCCCGGTGCGTGCCGGGTGATCGCCGGTCAGCAGGGTGGAGTGGCCGGGACAGGTTTCGGTCGCGGCATGCGACTGATAGCCCGACGGGAACACCGCGCCCTCCATAAGCCGCGCCAGACCATAGCGGTAATGCGGGCGGTACTGCGCAAACAGATCGGCCGAATACTGATCAACTGCAATTGCTACGATTAGCCGTGGTGGGCGGGTGGGCACCGGGGCCGAGGTCAGACGGGCAGGCTGGGCTGCGCCCGTGGCAGCGCACCCACCCAGCGAAGCTGTAACGACCAGAGCCAGCGGGACGAATAGACAGCGCATCGGGGCTTCCTTGATATCCGGCGGCAATATCGCCACAGCCTTGATGGCGGCACCGCGCAGCACTTGCAAGCGTTGCGATCCGGTCCGCAGGAGTTAGTCCAAAATGCCACGCACCGTGCTGAGAATGTTGGCAATTTTTGTGACAGCATTGCTGTTCGAAGTGGCTCCAGTACGTGCGGGGGTGCAGCATATCCAGCCGGTTTTGCTGGCCGAGTCGGCAGCTGTACCGGGCCGTCCTGTCACCCTGGCGGTTTT
>JAYVML010000047.1:0-15669 GCA_043758955.1 Novosphingobium sp.
CCGCCGCTGCCACACCGTCATCGCCGATCAGTTCGGCACCCAACTGCAGGCGCTCGCGGGTGGGGTCAAGCCCGTCGCCCTTGATCGTCACCACCTGCCCTGCATAGCACAGCCGCAATGGCCGGGCTGCACTCGCCAGGCTGGTTGATGCGACGCGGCCCATTTGCGGGGTAATGTCGCTGCGCAGCGCCAGCGTACGCAGGCTGGCCGGATCGACAAATCGGAACATCCGGCGCGGGCTGATCCCGGCCATCCGGCTGGCGAGCGATTTTTCGAACTCGAGCGTCGGCGGCTGGACCCGGTCATAGCCATGCCCGTCCAGGCAATCGAGCACCGCGCGTGTCACGCGTGCCGCCGCCGCCGCGCTGGGCGGCAATCGATCTTCCAGCCCCTCGGGCAACAAATCGCGGTCGGTATCTTGCATTACGCGCGCTCCGTTGCCCGAATTGGTCTTAAAACGCCAGCGCCATCACCCGCTTCACGCCCGCAATGCCGCGCGCCGCTTCAAGCACTGCGGCCGGCACCGGGCTATCGACGCTAAGCAGCAGCACCGCTTCGCCGCCCGCATCGCGGCGGCCAAGATTGAACGTGCCAATGTTGATCGCGTTTTCGCCCAACAGTGTCCCGATCCGGCCGATAAAACCGGGTGCGTCCTCGTTGACGATATACAGCATCGGACCCGACAGTTCGGCCTCGACCTTGATCCCGAACAGTTCGACCAAGCGCGGCTCAGCGTTGGAGAACAGCGTGCCCGCAACCGAGCGCTCGCCCGCGTCGGTTTTGACCGAAACCCGGATCAGCGTGTGATAGTCCCCGGCCTTCTCGGTCTTGACCTCGCGCACCTCCATCCCGCGCTCTTTGGCCAGGAACGGGGCGTTGACCATGTTAACCGTGTCCGATTGCACCCGCAGGAACCCGGCGAGCACCGCCGCGACAATCGGCTTGATATTAAGCTCGGCCGCCGCACCTTCGGCATGGATCGAAATGCGCGGAATCGCCCCGGTGGTCAGTTGGCCCATTAGGCCGCCAAGCTGTTCGGCGAGCGCCATGTAGGGGCGCAGCTTGGGCGCCTCCTCGGCTGACAGGCTGGGCAAGTTGAGCGCGTTGGTGACGCCGCCGTTGACCAGATAGTCGGCCATCTGCTCGGCCACTTGCAGCGCGACGTTGACTTGCGCTTCGTTGGTCGAAGCACCCAGATGCGGGGTGCAGATGAAGTTGGGCGTACCGAACAAGGGCGAGGCCTTGGCCGGTTCGGATTCGAACACATCGAGCGCTGCACCCGCAACCTGACCCGAATCCATCGCGTCTTTGAGCGCGGCTTCATCGATCAGGCCGCCGCGCGCGCAGTTTATGATCCGCACGCCCTTTTTGGTCTTGGCCAAAGCTTCGCGCCCCAGGATACCGCGGGTCTGGTCGGTCAGCGGGGTATGCAGCGTGATAAAGTCGGCGCGGGCTAGCAGTGTATCGAGATCGGCCTTCTCGACTCCCATCTCGACCGCGCGTTCGGGAGTTAGGAACGGATCGAACGCGACCACTTTCATCCGCAGCCCTAGCGCGCGGCTTGCAACAATCGAGCCGATATTGCCCGCGCCGATCAGCCCAAGCGTCTTGCCAGTAACCTCAACCCCCATGAACCCGTTCTTGGGCCACATCCCGGCCTGCGTCTGGGCATTGGCTTCTGGCAATTGGCGGGCGAGCGCGAACATCAGCGCAATCGCGTGCTCGGCGGTGGTGATCGAGTTGCCGAACGGGGTGTTCATCACCACCACGCCTTGCGCCGAAGCGGCCGGAATATCGACGTTGTCGACCCCGATCCCGGCGCGGCCGATGACCTTTAGGTTGGGAGCGGCATCCAGGATTGCCTTGGTGACTTTGGTCGAGCTGCGGATCGCGAGGCCATCATAATCACCGATCCGGGCAATCAGCTGCTCAGGGGTTTCGCCGGTGATTTCATCGACCTCGCAGCCGCGCTCGCGAAAGATCGCGGCGGCGTTGGGGTCCATCTTGTCGGAAATAAGAACGCGGGGTTTGGTCATTTGAAATATCCTGATCTGTGTGCGTCCCCGCGAAGGCCGGGAGCTGGGTCGGTTATGAACGACCTAGAAGGCGCGAGGTCCCCGCCTTCGCGGGGAGACGGCTATTGTTTGGCGCTCGCGTAAGCCCAGTCGAGCCACGGACCGAGCGCTTCGATATCAGCGGTATCGACAGTCGCGCCGCACCAGATGCGCAGCCCCGGCGGGGCATCGCGGTATCCGGCGATGTCAAAGGCCGCACCTTCCTTTTCGAGCATACTGGCCATCGCCTTGATCATCGCCTCATCCGCGCCCTCCACCGTCAAGCAGACCGAGGTCTTTGACCGGCTAGCCGGATCGGCGGCGAGGTTACCAAGCCAGTCGCGCTGCTCGACGATCTTTTGCAGCGCCGCAGCATTGGCGTCCGAGCGCGCTTGCAGGCCGGCAAGCCCGCCCAACCCCTTCGCCCACTCGAGCGCAAAGATGGCGTCTTCGACCGCCAGCATCGACGGGGTGTTGATCGTTTCACCCTTGAACACGCCTTCGGCCAGCGCACCCTTCGAAGTCAGCCGGAATATTTTGGGCAGCGGCCAGGCAGGGGTGTAGCTTTCCAGCCGCTCGACCGCGCGCGGACCCAGGATCAGCACGCCGTGGCCACCCTCGCCGCCCAGCACCTTTTGCCACGAGAATGTGCCGACATCGATCTTGGTCCAGTCGATGTCATAAGCAAACACCGCGCTGGTCGCATCGGCAAAGCTGAGGCCAGCGCGGTCGTCGGAGATCCAATCCGCGCTTGGCACGCGCACCCCCGAAGTGGTGCCGTTCCAGGTAAACAACACGTCATGGTCCCAGTTGACCTGCGAAAGATCGGGGAGCTGGCCGTAATCGGCGCGGATCACGGTGGGATCGATCTTGAGCTGCTTGACCGCGTCGGTCACCCAGCCCTCGCCGAAACTTTCCCAAGCCAGCGCGGTCACACCGCGCGCGCCGAGCATCGTCCACATCGCCATCTCGTAAGCGCCCGTGTCGGACCCCGGGACGATCCCGATGCGGTGCGTCTCTGGCAATTGCAACACTGCGCGCATCAGATCGATGCAGTATTGCAGGCGCGTCTTACCGATCTTGGCCCGGTGCGAGCGGCCGAGCGATGCGGTGGCGAGGCTTTGGGGGGTCCAGCCCGGCGGTTTCGCGCAGGGCCCGGAAGAAAAGAATGGACGCGCAGGTTTTCGCGCCGGCATTGGTACAGTCATTACAATCTCTCCTTGCAGAGAGCTCGCGCGGCGTTGGGACCGCGTGGCCCGGCGCTGCAAGTAGTGCCGCACTGCAGCAAGTCAAGCCGCGCGCGCCACTGTCCACCGCTTGCGCGCAACAAATCAGGGGACCGGTAAAGCCTTGTTAACCATCGGCATGGCAGGTTTCGGGGCATGCGCGGGACAATCTTCTTCGGGCTGCTCGTCAGCCTGTGCAGCGGCTGCCAAGCGATTCCGTTTGCGCAGACACCGCGCAAGGCCGCCATTGCGCGCTCGACCGCAGTGGTCTCACCGCGTCCCGAAGTGCGTGCCTGCCTCGCCGATCTCGGCTCCAAAAGCGCTGGCTTCACGCCCTTGCCCGATCAGTATTACGGTGCTGGATGTTCGGCAATCGGGGCCGTCCAGCTGTCCGAACTCAAAAGCGATCGCGCCAGCCTGGCCCTGTCCGGTCTGGGGCCTATGACCTGCCCGCTCGCCGACAGTTTGGCCGGATGGGCGCGTTACGGGGTCGACCGCGCGGCCCAGCAGATCTTGGGCTCGCCGCTGACCAAGATCGAGACCATGGGCAGCTATAATTGCCGCAATATCGCCGGTTCGCTTCGGCGCAGCGCGCATGCCACCGGCAATGCCATCGACGTATCGGGATTTGTCCTGGCCGACGGACGGCGGATTACCGTGGCGGGCGATTGGGCCGACAAATCGCCACGGGTGCAACGCTTCTTCACGGCGATCCACACCAGCGCCTGCAAGCGGTTCGGCACGGTGCTAAGCCCCGCTTACAATTCGGCCCACCGCGATCATTTGCATCTGGAACTGAGCAGCCGCGCGTTTTGCAAGTAAGCGCTCAGGCGTCCTTGGCCTGGTAGAAGCTATAATCGGGCAGTGATTCGAACGCCAGTTTAAGCGATTCGCTCCAGCCCACCGAAATCGCGCGGTAATAGGGATCGTCGACCTCGATCCGGCGTTTGTGCGTGGGCTCAAAGGTATCGCGTTCGAGTACCATCAGATCGAGCGGTAGCCCGACTGACAGGTTGGCCTTGATCGTCGAATCGAAGCTGACCATCAGCAGCTTAACCGCGTCTTCAAAGCTCATGTCGCGGTGATATCCGCGCAGGATGATCGGGCGGCCGTACTTGGTCTCACCAATCTGGAAGAACGGGGTATCGAACCCGGCCTCGATGAAATTGCCTTCGGGATAAATCAGGAACAGCCGCGGCTCCATGTCCTTGATCTGGCCCGCAACGATCATCGAGGCGGTGAATGACGGGGTGGATGCTTCTTCGCCGTTTTCGTTGCGGCACTGGGCAATCGTTTCGCGCAGCAGCTTGCCGACGATCGTCGCGACCTGGAACATCGAGTCGGCTTCGAGCAGCGAATTGTGCCGTTCGGACACCGCCTTGTTGCGCTCTTCCAATTGGCTGATCACGCCTTGGGTGGTGGCGAGGTTGCCCGCCGTCATCACCGAAATAATTCGCTCGCCCGGAACCGACCAACAATTCATTTTGCGAAAAATCGAGATATTGTCGACGCCCGAATTGGTTCGGGTGTCGCTCATCAGGACCAAGCCCTTGTCGAGCATCATTCCAACACAATAGGTCAACCGCCGAATCCCCTTGAAGGCCCGGCCTACTGCTCGATTTGCTGTTGTTCAACCGCCAGCCGAACTTCAAGCACAGTTTCCCCCGCCCCGTATGACAGACCGGTCACCGGCGCAGCCTCGCTGTAATCGCGCCCGGTGGCGACCCGGACATAGCGTTCGTCGGGGCTGATCCGGTTGGAAACGTCAAAACCGACCCAGCCGAGGTGGTCGATATGCGCCTCGGCCCAGGCGTGCCCGGCTTCCTGCTCGATCCGGTCGTTCATCATCAAGTAGCCCGAGACATAGCGCGCCGGCACCCCCAGCGCGCGCGCTGCGCCGACGAAGATATGCACGTGGTCCTGACACACCCCCTTGCCCAGCGCGGCGGCTTCCTCACCGGTGGTGTGGACTGCGGTTTCGCCCGTGGCATAGGCAACCTGATCGAGCACCCGCTCGGACAATTCGTGCAGCAGCGCCAGCGTCTGGCTGCGCGGGGTCTCAAGCGCGGCCATGATCGCGCGCATTTTGCTGCCCGGGCGGGTCAGGTTTGACTGCGCGAGAAACGCCCACAACGGCATGTGGCCCGAATGCACCCCGATCACCCCGGCATTATCGGCGGTGGCAACGGTTCCGGCGCACTGCACTTCGACAATCCTCGCGCCCGGTTCGACCGAAACCAGCACCGTACGATTATGGTTGTGATCGTCGTATTCAACCTCGAGCCGGGCTCCGGCGAGCTTCATTTCCCAAGCAAGCACTTTTTGGCCCTGCGTGTTCTTGGGAGTCAGCCGCAGGCGCTGCAGGCCATGCGCCACGGGCTGGGAAAATTCATAACGGGTGACGTGTTCGATCGACAGGCGCATCAGGCGTAGAACCGGTAATCTTGTTCAATCGCTTGGGCGACCTGGCGGTTGCGGCCGATGAACTCCTGAATAAATTGGTGCAGCCCGGCCTCAAAGATCGCCTCGATGCTGCTATCGTGAAACCGCGTGCTTACCCCGCGCAGTACCTCGTGCGCGCTGCTTTCGTGGCCGTACTGGTGCGCCAGACTGGCCAGGTTGCTGCGCAAATTGTCGATGCAAAAGTTCAGGCTACGCGGAAAGCGTTGGTCGAGCAGCAGGAACTCGGCAATCCCTTTGGGATCGATCGACCCGGCATTGAGCCAGCGGTACGCGCGCTCGCCAGAGACCGAGCGCAGCACGCTTTCCCACTGCACATTGTCGAGCCGCGAGCCGACCCAGGCGAGCGAAGGCAGCAGCACGTAATATTTGACGTCGAGGATCCGCGCGGTGTTGTCCCCGCGTTCGATGAAGGTGCCGATGCGGAAAAAATTGAAGTTTTCGCTGCGTAGCATTGACCCGTCGATCGCCCCGCGCACCAGCATCGCCTGCCGGCGGATGATGTTCAGCACCTGGCCCAGCGAGGCTTCGCGCACCGGGCGGGACAGCGCTTCGCCGATCACCATCCAGCTTTCGTTGACCGCCTCCCACACCTCGCGGGTCAAAGCGGTGCGGACCGCGCGGGCGCTGGTCCGGGCACCCTCGATCATCGCTATCACCGAGCCCGGATTGTGCCGATCGCGGAGCAGGAAATTCCACACCTGAATCCCGGTGTAAGTGGCGTTGAACAGCTCGTACTGTTTGGTGTGCCCCACTGTGGATACCACCGAGCGCCATTCTTCCTGGCTGGTGACGAGATCGCGGGTCAACGCCATGCGGAACCCCGCCTCGATCAGCCGCGAGGTATTCTCGGCCCGCTCAAGGTAACGGCCCATCCAGAACACGCCGTTAGCAGTGCGCCCTAGCATGATGTGGCTCGGCGCATCAGTCCTGCAACACCCAGGTGTCCTTGGTCCCGCCGCCTTGCGAGGAATTGACCACCAGCGAGCCTTGCTTGATCGCCACCCGGGTCAGCCCGCCCGGCGTAATCCGGATACCATCGGGCGAAACCAGCACAAACGGGCGCAGATCGACGTGGCGGGGGGCGAGCCCAGCCTTGGCCAGGATCGGTACGGTCGACAGCGCCAGCGTAGGCTGGGCGATGTAATTATCGGGTCGCGCGCGCAGTTTGGCGGCAAATGCCGCAATCTCTTTTTTTGACGAGGTCGGCCCGATCAGCATGCCATAACCGCCCGAACCGTGGACTTCCTTGACCACCAGCTCAGCCAGGTGGTCGAGCACATAGGCCAAACTGTCGCTCTCGCTACAGCGCCAGGTCGGGACATTGGCGAGCAGCGGTTTCTCGCCGGTATAGAACTCGATAATCTCGGGCATGAACGAATAGATCGCCTTGTCGTCGGCGATCCCGGTGCCGGGCGCGTTGGCAATGGTGATCTTGCCCGCGCGGTAAACGTCCATGATGCCGGGTACGCCCAGCCGGCTCGACGGACTAAAACTGAGCGGATCGAGGTAATCGTCATCGACCCGCCGGTAGAGCACATCGATCGGCTGAAATCCGCGCGTGGTGCGCATCGCGACCCGCCCGTCTACCACCCGCAAGTCGCTGCCCTCGACCAGTTCGGCGCCCATCTGGTCGGCCAGAAAGGCGTGTTCGAAATAGGCCGAATTGTAGATCCCCGGGGTCAGCACCGCCACCACCGGCCGCCCATCCGCATTGTCCCCGGCGCAACGGGGCGCGCAGGCGGCGAGGCTCTCGGCCAGCCGGCGCGGATAATCCTGCACCGGGCGCACGTCCATCGCGGTGAACAGTTCGGGGAACATCGCCATCATCGTCTCGCGGTTCTCCAGCATATATGAGACCCCCGAGGGCGTGCGGGCATTGTCTTCGAGCACCATGAATTCCTCGGGCCCGGTGCGCACCAGATCGATCCCGACGATATGGGTATAGACCCCGCCCGGCGGAATCAGACCCATCATCTGCGGGAGAAACGCGGCGTTTTTGGAAATCAGACTTTGCGGAATACGGCCCGCGCGGATAATTTCCTGACGGTGATAGATATCGTGCAGAAACGCGTTGAGCGCGCGTACCCGCTGTTCGATCCCCTTCCCTACCTTGCGCCACTCACCCGCAGTGATGATCCGCGGGATCATGTCAAACGGGATCAGCCGCTCCTCGCCGGCGTCGTCGCCATAGACGTTAAAGGTGATCCCGGTCTTGCGGAAGAAACTTTCGGCCTCATGCCCCTTGCGCCGCATCAGCCCGGAATCTTGCCGGTTATACCAAGCGCAGAACCCGTCGTAAGCCGCACGCACCGATCCGTCGGCCCTGAGCATCTCGTCAAAGGACGGTGGGGTATCGTTCATCAAGCCGCGTCCTTTCTGCCACCCCTGACTGCCCGATGGCGGGACAGAGTCAAGTGTCGAATGCTGCACTTGCGAGCGAGCGGCGGAAGCCTTGGCGCCAGTTTACGCCAAGGACCGCATGACGCAGCTAAGTTGCGCGAAAGGCTATGCAAAGGCTCAAGCCACCTACTTGGTGCAATCCCCCAATCGAGAGGTGGTGGTAACCTGCTCAACGTGCATCTTGCCGACCCCGTTCTTCGCGCCGCCCATGGCCATATCCATGGTCGATGCGGTAACGCTTCCGGTGTCGGTGAATGTGCCATGCGCCACAACGTGCATCGTGCCTTGCCCGCCGAGCTGGCAAGTCATGCTCGAATCGATCGTGCCGCCCGCCGCGTTGAAACTGTCGAACTGGCATTGCCCCTTGCCCATGCGCTGCTTCATTGCCTCGGCTCCCTTGGCGGCATCCTCTGGCGTCAGGCAGTACGTCAACGGTTTTTCGACCATCCGGCTCTTAATCGCAGCGAGCGCAGCGGGCGGCATGCCTGGCATGTCCAGTTGCTTGATTTCGACCTTGGACTGGTAAAGCCCAGGCTGGAAATGCACCCCGCCCGCAGCGGCAACAGCCTTGGCA
This sequence comes from Novosphingobium sp., assembly GCA_043758955.1. GTDB lineage: Bacteria > Pseudomonadota > Alphaproteobacteria > Sphingomonadales > Sphingomonadaceae > Novosphingobium. Next base: position 8,718 of record JAYVML010000047.1, read on the forward strand.
TTGGCCGCAGGATCGCTTGATCCCGCAACCACCGGATCAGCCGCCTTGTTGCAGGCCCCCAGCGAAAGCACCGCAATCAGCGGCAAAGCAATTGGCAGACGCATGGCATTGTCCTTCCCGATGAGTAGGTCGGCGCAAGCTTATCAAGCGTGCCGCGCCCTGCCAATCGCCATAAAATGCTCGCGGTAGAATCCAGAATGTCGCCATGCCGTAGGGGCATTGCCAATGCGCTTATCAAGCGGTGCAACGCGGGCTTGCAGGCGGCGGCGGGATAGGCCTATCTTCGGCGAAACCGACCGTTGGAGAACATCCATGAACCTTGATTTCAGCGCCGAAGATCTGGCCTTTCGTGATGAAGTGCGCAGCTTCATCGCCGACAGCTATCCCACTTCGCTGCGCGGCAAGCAGGATGAAGGGGACGAGCTGAGCAAAGAAGACTTCCTGTCGTGGCACAGGGTGCTGGCCAAAAAAGGCTGGGTCGCGCCGGCCTGGCCGGTTGAATACGGCGGTACGGGGTGGACTTCGACCCAGCGCTACATCTGGTCCGAGGAAACCGCGCGCGCCGATTGCATCCGGTTGATGCCGTTTGGCTTGGCGATGGTTGGCCCGGTAATTTACACCTTCGGCACGCCCGAACAGAAGGCCAAGTTCTTGCCCCGGATCCTGTCGGGTGAGGATTGGTGGTGCCAGGGCTATTCCGAACCCGGCGCTGGTTCAGACCTGGCCTCGCTGCGGACCAAAGCCGTTGTGGATGGCGATGACTATGTGGTCAACGGCCAGAAGACCTGGACCACCATGGCGCAGCACGCCGACTGGGGCTTTTTCTTGGTCCGCACCGATTTCGAAGCCAAGATGCAAGAGGGCATCAGCTTCCTGCTGATCGACATGAAGAGCCCGGGTATCGAAGTACGTCCGATTATTACGCTCGGCGGCGAACATGAGGTCAACGAAGTTTGGCTCGACAATGTCCGCGTACCGATTGCCAACCGCGTTTACGAAGAGAACAAGGGCTGGACCTGCGCCAAGTTCTTGCTGGCGCACGAACGCGTCGGGATCGCCGGGGTTGCTTCGTCCAAGCGCGGGGTCGAGAAATTGAAGGCGGTCGCCGCGACCGAAATGGAAGGCGAACGCTCGCTCTTGGCGAACCCGTTCTTCCGCCGCAAAGTGGCCGAGCTCGAGATCGACCTGGCCGCACTCGAATATACCGAGCTGCGCACGCTCGCGGGGATGGCGGCGGGCAAGAACCCCGGCCCGGAAAGCTCGGTACTCAAGATCAAAGGCAGTGAAATCCAGCAACGGTTGACCGAACTAACGCTCGAAATGGCTGGGCATTACGGCGCACCGTATTATCGCGGGTTTGGCGAGGGCGACAACGAGCACCCGATCGGCCCTGAATGGGCCAACCGCGCCGCGCCGACCTATTTCAACGCGCGCAAGACCACGATCTACGGCGGCTCGAACGAAATTCAGCGCAACGTAATCGCCAAAATGGTGCTGGGGCTCTGAAACCCAGACCGCGAGAGGATTTGAGTAAATGGATCTGAGCACCACCGAAACGCAGGGGATGCTGCGCGATACCCTCGCGCGGTTCCTGGCCGATACCTATAGCTTTGATGCCCGGCAGAAGATGATCGCCAGCCCCGAAGGCCGCGATCCCGGAATCTGGCGAGCGCTGTCAAGCGAACTCGGGCTGACCTGCGCGCCGTTTGCCGAGGAGCTAGGCGGAATGGGCGGCGGCGCGCTCGAGAACCAGATCATGATGGAAGAACTGGGCAAAGTGATCGCTATCGAACCGTGGCTGCAAACCGTGGTGGCGGGCGGCGGCGCGCTGGTGGCCGCAGGCGGCTCGCTGGCCGAGGCAATGATCCCGCAGATCATCTCGGGCGAGTGCCTGATCGCGTTTGCTTATGCCGAACCGCAAGGGCGCTATAACCTGGCTGACATCGGCACCACCGCAAAGCAGGATGGCGCTGGCTATGTGCTCAATGGTCACAAGGGCGTGGTCTATGCCGCACCATGGGCCACGCATCTGCTGGTCACCGCGCGCACTGGCGGCGGGCGACGGGACCGCGACGGTGTCGAACTGTTCCTGATCGAAGCCACTGCCAAAGGCATTTCGCGGCGCGATTATCCCACTGTCGATGGCTTCCGCGCCTCCGAAGTCTATTTCGAAAACGTCGCGATCCCCGGCGAGGCACTGCTGCCCGGCGGGATCGAGCTGATCGAACGCGTGGTCGACGAATGCACCGTAGCGGTCTGCGCCGAAGCCACCGGGATTGCCCGCGCCATGCTCGCTCAAACGGTTGATTACACCGGCCAGCGCAAGCAGTTCGGGGTGCCGATCGGCAAGTTCCAGGTGCTCCAGCACCGCATGGCCGATATGCTGGTCGAGGCCGAGCAGATCGCCTCAATGGCGCTGATGGGCACGCTCCGGCTCGATGAGAACCCTGACGCGCGCAAGGCCGCAGTCTCGATGGTCAAGGCCAAGGTCGCGCGTTCGATCCGCTTCATCGGGCAAAGCGCAGTGCAAACCCACGGCGGGATCGGGATCACGATGGAGCTGGCGATCGGCCATTATTTCAAGCGCGCGACGATGATCGAGCACCAGTTCGGCGGGGCCGACCATCACCTCGAGCGGTATGAAGCGCTGACTTTTCCGGCATGACGTTACCAGCGTGAGCCGGCGCGCGGCGCTGTTTGGCGCCAGCGGCGGCCTGTTCGCTTGGGATGGCACGCGGCTGCCGTGGTAACCTGCCGATCAGTTGCGGACTGCTGCGACAATCGGTCCGGCCACACCGGTTTGCACCAGCACTGCGGTCTTGAGCCCGGCCAGCTTGCTCGCGGGTACGGTAAACCGGTGCGTTCCACCGCTGAATTTACCCAGCAGCGCAAATTCGCGCACCACATTGCGGTGCGGCAAGGTCCGCCCGCCGTTTTCGCCAGCCTTGATCGGGATCTGCACAATCCGCGGATCGTAGCGCACCAGATAGACCGAACTGGCGGCGCTGGTGCCCGCAACTGTCACCTGACCCGCGCCCAGCGCCACACTAATCGCGTTGCCGCCGCGATCAAACCGGCGCAGCGCCTGTTCCACTTCGCCGCGCGCCGTACCGACCACATCGCCGCGTCCGTTGATCACCACTTGCGGGGTGAACACCCCGTCATGGCCCAGCGCGCTGGCGTAGGCATGCTGCCGCGCGGTGAACGCAGGTTGCGCAAAGCTGTCCTTCCAGCCGAGGTAATCCCAATAGGTCACCTGCCACGATAAGGTCAGCACATCGGCGCGGCCCGCTAGGGCCATGACATTGGCATTGGCCGGCGGACACGACGAGCAGCCCTGACTCTGGAACAGTTCGATCACTTGCAGGCCGTGCCCAGATGGCGCAGGCGGCGCGGCCGCCTGCCCAGGCGAGCAGGCCGCGATCAGCGCGGGGATTAGTGCGGTCAAAGCGAGGCGGTGAAACGATAAAAATCGGGTCATGCGGGTAACTCCGGAAGCGGCACTCACATGTTCGCCGCCCGGCTCGGTTTGGTTACACCGACCATTGCGGAACGCAGCGGGAACGGCCATATCCCCCCGCATGTCACAACTCGTTATTCGCCGTGGCCTCGAGGAGCCCGATACGTCGGGCGCTTTCGTCCCGCACCGCCCGGCCCGGCCGACCAAAATCGACGGCGGCAAGCCATTCACGCTGGTCAGCGAATACCAGCCCGCCGGGGACCAGCCGCGCGCGATTGCCGAACTGGTGGCCGGGATCAGCGCGGATGATACGACGCAGGTGCTGCTGGGGGTGACCGGCAGCGGCAAGACCTTCACCATGGCCAAGGTGATCGAGCAGTTGCAGCGCCCCGCGCTGATCCTGGCGCCCAACAAGATTCTCGCGGCGCAGCTGTACGGCGAATTTCGCAGTTTCTTCCCCGACAATGCGGTCGAGTTTTTCGTCTCGTACTACGATTACTACCAGCCCGAGGCTTATGTCCCGCGCAGCGATACCTACATCGAAAAGGAATCGAGCGTAAACGAAGCGATTGACCGGATGCGCCATTCGGCCACCCGCTCGCTGCTCGAACGCGATGACGTGATTATCGTCGCCTCGGTCAGCTGCATCTATGGGATCGGCTCGGTTGAGACGTACTCGGCGATGATCTTCGACCTCAAGAAGGGCGAAAGCGCGGACCAGCGCGAGATCATCCGCAAGCTGGTGGCGCTGCAATACAAGCGCAACGATGCCGCCTTTGCGCGCGGCAATTTTCGCGTGCGCGGGGATAATCTGGAGATTTTCCCCTCGCACTACGAAGACATGGCGTGGCGGATCAGCTTTTTCGGCGACGAGATCGAGGAGATTGCCGAGTTCGATCCGCTGACCGGCAAAAAGGGCGCGAGCCTGGGCAACATCCGCGTCTATGCCAATTCGCACTACGTCACCCCCGGCCCGACGATGAAGCAGGCCACCCAAGCCATCCGGTTTGAGCTGACCGAGCGGCTGAAAGAGCTGGAGGCCGAAGGCAAACTGCTCGAGCACCAGCGGCTTGAACAGCGCACCAATTTCGACCTAGAGATGATCGCGGCGACCGGCAGCTGCGCCGGGATCGAGAATTATAGCCGGTTCCTGACCGGGCGGCTGCCTGGTGAGCCGCCGCCGACTTTGTTCGAATATCTGCCCGATAACGCGTTGCTGTTCGTTGATGAAAGCCACCAGACCGTGCCGCAGATCGGCGCGATGAGCAAAGGCGATCACCGCCGCAAGATCACGCTCGCCGAATACGGGTTCCGGTTGCCCAGCTGCATCGACAACCGCCCGCTGCGGTTCAACGAATGGGACGCGATGCGCCCGCAGACCGTCGCGGTTTCGGCCACTCCGGGACACTGGGAAATGGAGCAATCAGGCGGGGTGTTTGCCGAACAGGTGATCCGGCCCACCGGCTTGATCGATCCGCCGGTGGAGATCCGCCCGGTCGAGGATCAGGTGCAGGACTGCATCGAGCAGTGCCGCAAAGTGGCGCTGGCGGGGTACCGCACGCTGGTCACCACGCTGACCAAGCGGATGGCCGAGGACCTGACCGAATTCATGCACGAGGCGGGCTTGCGGGTGCGTTATATGCACAGCGACGTCGAGACGCTCGAACGGATCGAGCTGATCCGCGATCTGCGGCTGGGGGTCTATGACGTGCTGGTCGGGATCAACCTGCTGCGCGAAGGGCTCGACATTCCCGAATGCGGTTTGGTCGCGATCCTCGATGCGGACAAGGAAGGCTTTCTGCGCAGCGAAACCAGCCTGATCCAGACCATCGGCCGCGCCGCGCGCAACATCGATGGCCGCGTGATCCTCTATGCCGACCGCATGACCGGCAGCATGGAGCGCGCCATCGCCGAAACCGATCGCCGCCGCGAGAAGCAGCACGCCTACAACGTCCAGCACGGCATCACGCCCGAAAGCATCAAGCGCGACATCCACAACATCGTCGCCGACACAGCATCGCGCGACGGGGTGCTGGTCGAGATCGAGGCCGAGGGCGCCAACAACCTGGTCGGCCACAACCTGCGCGGTTACATCGAGGACCTCGAAAAGAAGATGCGCAATGCCGCCGCCGATCTGGAATTCGAGGAGGCCGGAAGGCTGCGCGACGAAATCCGCCGGCTGGAGGAGGATGAGCTCGGGATACCTGGCAATCAACGGACGGCGCCGATCGTGGGGCGCAGCAATGAGGGGAAGCCTGGGACCAGAAAGGGCCGGTTCGGGAAGGAGAGCAAGAAGCGCTGGGGGCGGTGATGCTTGGAGGGTGAACACGACCAGCAAAATTGGAGTAGGTGTGACGGCGGTAACTCGCGTTTGCCCGGGTGGTTAAAACTGGTGCGCCGAATGCTGGTTGAATTGGGTCGAGCCTCGATTCAAGGCCACTGAATCCTTGCCTATGGATTTGCAATGACCAAAGACTTTGACAAACCCGCAAATGTCCTTCATAAAGGACAAATCGAGATCGTCCAAACGGAGCAATTCCGCGATTGGCTTGATGGGCTGCGTGATCGAAAAGCCCGCCTGAGAATCGATGATCGGCTGCGCCGCCTCGCCAACGGCAATGTCGGTGATACGAAGTCGGTCGGCGACAGCGTGCAGGAACTTCGCCTGCATTTCGGCCCGGGCTATCGTATTTACTACACGTGGCGGGATGATGTTTTGATCATTTTGCTGAATGGCGGAGACAAGAGTTCGCAAGGCCGTGATATTCTCCAGGCCAAGCTGCTCGCCAAGGAAGCTGACGATGGCATTGAAGGTGTATCCGTTTGACCCGGCCCGACACCTCGAAACCGAGGACGATATCCTCTATTATCTTGAAGCTGCGATGGAAGGGAACGATCCCAAGCACATTGCCAGTGCCCTCGGCGATGTGGCGCGCTCGAAGGGGATGACTGAGCTTGCCAAAAAGGCAGGCTTGGGGCGGCAAGCGTTGTACAGTGCGCTATCGGAGAATGGCAACCCAACGCTGGAAACGCTAGTCGCCGTGCTTAGCGCGCTTGGCCTTGAGCTGACAGTGCAAAAACGCGCTGCCTAGCCGCCTCACACCTTCCCGAACCGCGCCTCGAACCCCGCCACATCCCCCGCTGCCAGATACTGCGCCTGCTCGACCCAGCCATCGCGCGCGGGTCTTCCGGCGAACGGGCCGAGTTGCGCGTCGAGCTTGATCAGATCGGCCTCGGTCAGCGCGGCGATTTGGGCGTAGGTGCTCAGGCCGAGTGTTGGCAGCAGAGTCTGGAGTTTGGGGCCGAGGCCCTTGATCTTTGACAGGTCATCACCTGTTGGTGGCGCTGCTGGTGCGGCTGTGACTGGCGCGGTTTCAGGTGCAGGTGCAGCAACCGGCTCGCTGACCGAATCGGGGTGCTGTTCTTCATCGGCCGTCTGATCGGGTGAGGCGGTTTCATCCATGCCGGGCATCGGCACCGGTTCGGCGATCA
>JAYVML010000048.1:0-8026 GCA_043758955.1 Novosphingobium sp.
AAGGTAGCGGCAATGTTGCAAAAATCGCATCGTTTGCGAACTTTGCTCCAGACGGTGCTGTTGCTCGGGTTGTCCGGTGCGGCCATCGCTGACCTACCGGTTCGCGTTGCCGTAAACGCGCCAGTCGTACCGGCAGCCTCTGCTGCCCCGGTGCCCAGCAACAGTGTGGACTGTGTCTACTCCATGCTGTCGTCCGACGACCGCGAAATCGCGTTATTGTTGTTCGAGCGCGAGGTGGCGTCAGGCGTCAAATTTCATACCGGATCGCCCAACCTCAAAGTGATCGAGCGGCTGGTCGAGGAAGCGCGCGCAAAGTGCGCAGTGCCGTACGGCTGGTCGAGCGTGCGCGCAGACGCTGCGATCAGTTACGCTATGAACGAACTGATGAGCACAGGGATATCCCAGTCGCTTGAGGCAAAGGGAAAAAATTCAGTTCTGATCGACGCCTATTACGCCAAGCACCGCGCCGGACTGGCCGGCATCGAAAAAATTGAAGGGGCGATGGCAGACGAATTCAGAGCTTTTCTAATCGAACAGGGCTGGTCCAAGAGCGAGCCGTCGACGTTTCTGATTGCCGAGTTTTATCTGGAAGCGCTGCTTGCTCGCGAGCGCCAGACCCGAATTTTTTCTGCTGCTGCCGTGCACCCGGCAGCCACTAGTATGACTAAGTCGAGCCGTCTGCCATATCGGGCAAGGTCAACAAGGCGCGGTAGGCCTTGATCCGTTTATGTCCGGGCAACTGATCGATCGCCTGGAAAATATTGAACCCCAGCCGGCAGCTGGCTGTCTTGGATTTCGCTTCTGAGACCATAAAACTGGATGCCATCAGCGGCACAACATCGCGCTCGAAGGTTTTGCGGGCATCCTTGGCCTTGAGCGCCGGCATCCGGGCCGGCGAGCTGAACAGTTCGACCAGCAACTGGTCTTCGTTGCTCTCGAATTCGTAATCCAGTGAGTCGACTGGAGCGGCGGCGTCGTCGATCGATTCTTTGCATAACGGATAGCCGCGGACGCGCTGGCTACGCGCCGCACTGGCGTAGAGCGACAGCATCCGGTCTAAGATCGGATTGCTCGCGGTGGCCAGCAGTGGCCAAGCTGCGAGTACGATGACAGCCCGCGCCGAGCTGATGGCGGCTTCGATCGTGCTGCCACTATTGGCCCGCCGCCAGGCGTCATTAAGTCCATCGGTAAAGGCTGCCGGCAAAACGGCCGCCGCGGCGCGCCACATCGGGCGCGTTTCAAGTATCGCGCGCACCTGGGCATGGCTGAGGCTGCTGAGCGGCAAGAGAAGTTCGGAACGGCCGGCCTGGCGCGTTATTACGTGTGATTGGCGCAGTTCAGCGGGGGTGGGCACCCACATGTCATCGTGCCCCCGTGCCAGCGCTTTGGCAATAAAGGGTTCATCGATCCCAGCCTGTTCGTATGCCAGCCGCAGCGTGTCATTACCGTTGATGCCGAATACCGTCGCGGGTGACAGCAGGCGAGTGGTCGCTGCCGTCAACTTCGACATTTGGCCATCTGCGTCGAGCCCTACCGCTTGATGAAACCCCAGTTCGCCCTCGGGGCCGATAATCCGCTCGCGCCCAGCGGCAAACACCTGGGTGCAAGCTGACGCACAGTAATGCTCGACGTAGGTATTGAGCTTGCGCTTGCGCACCAGCGCCGCGATCAACCGGCCCTCGAGCGTCAGTCCTCCGGGCGAATCAAGAAACACCGTCTTGATTTTTGGTGCACCCATTAACAGCGCGTCAAATCGCAGGAAGCTGTCGTCCATGATTGCGCCGATAACGTAAACCGTCTCGCCATCGGGAGAGAGATAGATCCGCGCGTTCGTGGTATCGGGCTCGGCACCCGCAGGCGGGGGGGCCATCGGACCGAACGTTTCAACCGGCGGCGCTGCACCGAGCGGCGCCGCGACTAGTCCCAGCCCAGCGAGGGACAGCAGGGCAGCACCCACGTTTGAAATCGGGCTTGAAACCATCTCGCGCAAAATGCCAGAACTCAGCCCGGCTGGAAAGTGGTTCGCGCCGGTTCGATGCCGTCACGGCCACGGCGGGCCAAAGCCGGTGGGCATAAACGAAAATCCGGCGCCGGTCGGCACTGGCGCAAGACTGTCCCACACCAGATCGACCCGCGCTCCGGGCAAGAGCGACAGGAACTGGACCGGACCGGTCAGATTGAGCCGGGTAATTCCGGGGAAAAGCAGAAGGCTAACTGCATCCGCGCAGACTTGCAGCAAGTGCTATGCGCATCAACCTTGCGATGCGGCGGCGCTTGGCATAGCCCGATCCCCAGCAGGAGGAGTGACCATGACCCGTTACGTCGGCGCGATCGATCAGGGCACAACCAGCACGCGGTTCATCGTCTTCGATCAGCGCGGCGGCACGGTCGCGGTCGACCAGGTCGAGCACGCGCAAATTATGTCACAGCCCGGCTGGGTCGAGCATGACGCGAACGAAATTTGGGCCAACACCCAGCAGGTGGTAGCCGGGGCCTTGGCCAAGGCCGGATTGAGCATCGGTGACCTGGCCGCGGTCGGCATCACCAACCAGCGCGAAACCACCGTGCTGTGGGACAAGGCCAGCGGCCAGCCGGTGCACAATGCGCTGGTGTGGATGGATACCCGCACCGCAGAGCTGGTAGCGCAGCTTGAGCAGGGCGGCGGGCAAGACCGCCTGCGCGCCAAGACCGGGCTGCCGCTGGCAACCTATTTTTCCGGGCTGAAGCTGGCCTGGCTGCTCGATACAGTGCCTGGCGCGCGCGCGCGGGCCGAGGCAGGCGAACTGCTGTTCGGCACGATCGACACCTGGCTCGCGTGGCAATTGACCGGGCGGCATGTCACCGATGTCACCAACGCCTCGCGGACCCAGCTGATGGATCTGGCTTCACTCGATTGGGACGCGGATATCCTCGCGCTGATGCGCGTGCCGCGCGCCTGCCTGCCCGAGATTCGCTCGTCGAGCGAGGTTTACGGAACTTGCCGCGGAGTGCTCGAAGGCGTGCCGCTGGCCGGGTTGCTCGGCGATCAGCAGGCCGCGCTGTTTGGGCAGGCCTGCCTCGCCCCCGGTGAGGCCAAGAACACCTATGGCACCGGCTGCTTTATGTTGATGAACACCGGCGAGCAGCCGTTTCCCTCCACCTCGGGCTTGCTCACCACACTGGCGTACAAGCTGGGCGATGCTCCGGCGGTCTATGCGCTGGAAGGTTCGATCCCAATCGCCGGCGCGCTGGTGCAGTGGCTACGCGACAATCTGGGGCTGATCGCACACGCCTCGGAGATCGAGGCGCTGGCGGCCAGCGTGGCTGACAACGGCGACGTGTACTGCGTCCCGGCCTTCTCGGGGCTTTACGCCCCGCACTGGGACGACCGCGCGCGCGGGATCATCGCCGGGCTCACGCGATTCGTGACCAAGGCGCACATCGCCCGCGCCGCGCTCGAAGCCGTAGCCTTTCAGGTGCGCGAGGTGGTCGATGCAATGACCCGCGATTCGGGGGTCGAGATCGTCGAGCTGCGCAGCGACGGCGGGATGGTTGTCAACGAGCTGCTGATGCAGTTCCAGGCCGACATTCTGGGGGTGCCGGTTGTCCGCCCCAAAGTGATCGAAACCACCGCGCTTGGCGCCGCCTATGCCGCCGGGCTGGCGGTGGGCTATTGGCGATCCACTGCCGAGATTACCGCGAACTGGGGGGTCGAGCAGCGCTGGCAACCCGAAATGTCCGAGCAGCGCCGCGCGGCGCTCTACGCCAAGTGGAACAAGGCCGTCACCCGCGCGCTCGATTGGGTGGATTAACGGGTTGTCTCGCGGAATCGCCGGCATGCCGGATCGCCGCTTGACCTGGGCAGCGCGAGCCGGTTTGGTTGCCCGCTAACTACAGGATGGCAGAGCGAATGAACAGCGTATTGGCAGGGCGAGTGGCACTGATCTCCGGCGCGTCATCGGGCTTTGGCGAACACTTCGCGCGGCTGTTTGTCAGCCAAGGCGCGCGCGTGCTGATCGGTGCGCGCCGCGCGGACCGCTTGGCGGCGCTGGCGAGGGAACTGGGCGATGCGGCGCTGGCGGTGTCGATGGATGTGACCGACGAAGCTTCGGTAATCGCCGCCTACGATGCCGCAGAAGCCCGGTTCGGAACGGTAGACACCGTGATTGCCAATGCCGGCGTTGCTGTTGCCGGGCGCTCGGTCGATGTGCCGCTCAGCGATGTCAGCACGGTGATCGCGACAAATTTTACCGGGGTCTATTTGACCGCGCGCGAAGGCGCCCGGCGAATGATCAAAGCCGGGTTCAAGCAAACCGAGCGCGGCCGGATCGTGCTGATCGGCTCGATCACTGCAGAACTGACTGGCCTCGGCGAAAGCGCCTATGCCGCGAGCAAAGCGGCGGTGGCCCACCTCGGCCGCCAGTTTGCGCGCGAATGGGCGCGGCAGGGAATTTGCGTAAACACGATCCAGCCCGGCTATATCCAGACCGAGATCGCTGGGGACTGGTTCCAGACCGAGGGCGGCGCGAAGCAAGTGGCCGCATTCAACCGCCGACGGATGTGTCCGATCGAGGCGCTTGACCAGCCGCTGTTGCTGTTTGCCTCCGATGCCGCGCGGCACATTACCGGTGCGACGCTGACGGTCGATGATGGACAAGCGCTATGAGCGTAGCCGACAATACCCCGGTGATTATCGGGGTCGGGCAAGTGTCGGAACGGATCGGTGAGGCCGATTACTGTGAGCGTTCGCCGATGGATCTGGGCGGCGCTGCACTGGCCGCCGCGTTAGCTGATGCCAGAGCCAAGCTAAAGCTTGCCCCGTCGCTCGATACGATTGCAGCGATCCGCCAGTTTGAGATTTCTGGCACGCGCTATGCCCCGGTGTTCGGCTGTGCCAACAATCCGCCGCGCGCGATTGGGCGGCGAGTTGGAGCAAATCCGCAGCGCGCTATTTTGGAAATCGTTGGTGGGCAGGGTCCCCAGCGACTGGTCGGCGAATTGGCGACGGAGATCGCTGCCGGGCGCTCGCAACTGGCGGCGATAGTTGGGTCCGAAGCGATTTCGACTACGCGGACGTTGACCGCGCGCGGGGCAACGCGCGATTGGTCCGAATCTCGGCGCGGAACCATCGAAGATCGCGGCTACGGTCACGACGGAGTCTACGATGCCACGCTGGCGCGGCACGGCGCGGGCACGCCGATTGCGAGCTACGCACTGGCTGAGAACGTGCGGCGCGAACGGCTGGGCTTGTCGCTGCAAGAGTACCGGGAGCAGATCGGGGCCTTGTTTGCTCCGTTCACACAGGTTGCCGCCGCCAACCCGCATGCCGCCGCACCGCTGGTCCGCAGCGCTGCCGAACTCGCTCACCTCGATGAGCGCAACCGATTGGTGGCAGAACCCTATGGTCGGCTGGTGGTATCGCGCGATCAAGTCAATCAGGGCGCGGCCATCGTACTCGCCAGCGCGGGCGAAGCGCGCCGTCTGGGGGTGCCAGAAGAGCGCTGGGTGCATATTCATGCGGTGGCCGATTGCGCGGAGCCATCTTTGCTCAGTCGGGTGAACCTGGAACAGAGTTCAGCGGCGATATCGGCAATCTCAACTTCGCTTGAGGTTGCCGACACAAGCTGGAAAAACATAAAGTTTATTGATCTTTACTCGTGTTTTGCAATCCCGGTTTTCAACCTGCTGGACGGATTTAAATTGGCTCCTGACGACCCGCGCGGGTGGACGCTGACTGGCGGATTGCCGTTTTTCGGCGGGGCCGGAAACAACTATGCGGGGCACGCGATTGCCGAAGCGGTGGCGCGCTGCCGTGCCGCGCCAGGCTGCCGTGCACTGGTTGGCGCGAACGGCGGGATCATGAGCAAATATGCCGCCGCAGTCTATTCAACCCAGCCGGCCGACTGGTCCGCCAGCCGTTGGACCAGCCTGCCCAAACGGGCGGCGGCCTTCCGCGTGCTCGATGCGTTCGACGGTGAATGCACGGTCGATAGCTTCACGATCCAGCCGGGCAAGACGGGCGAGGTTGCGACGATTATCGGCCGCGCGGATGACGCGCGATTTGTCGCCAACAGCGACGACCCCGGCATCTGCGCCGAACTGCGCGCTGGCCCGGTGGCGGGGCGCAAGGCACGGATTGAAGAGGCTGAAAAAGGCCGCCACCGCTTCTGGTTTATCTAGCCAGATCGGCGAGCAGCGCCGGGGTCAGCACTTGCGGCAATTGCTGGGGCGCGCCGCCGCCTGCCGGGTACCACAGGTACAGCGGCACGCCCGCCGCTCCTTGCGCGCTGAGGAAGCGGCTGATCGCAGGATCTCGCCGAGTCCAATCGCCGCGCAGCACGACTACTCCGGACTTGGCAAAGGCGGTGCGGGTGTCCTCACGCTCGATCGCTGCGGCCTCATTGACCTTGCAAATCAGGCACCAGTCGGCGGTGAAATAGAGGAAAACCGGCTTGCCGTTGGCGCGGGCTGCGGCGAGGGCAATTTCGCTGAATGGCTTGCTGGGGAGCAAGCTTGCCTCGGCTGACCCCGGCGGCGCGACTTGCGCTGGCAGCACGGCCAGCCCGAACACAACGATCATCGCCGCAGCAATTCCTGCGAGCACTGCGCTCGATAGTCCACGGTGCTGGCGCCGACCAATCACGGCCAGCACGATCACCGCGATCACCGCGATTGCTGCACAGATCGCTGCAAAGTTCAGTCCACCGACCCGGCTCGCCAACCACAGCAGCGCAAGCGCCATCAATCCCATCGGTACCGCCATCGCTTTGCGGAACCAGTTCATCCACGCGCCGGGACGGGGTAGCAAGCGCCGCAGCGGGGGCACATAAGCAAGCGCGAGGAATGGGAGCGCCAGGCCAAGCCCCAGCATGGCGAACAGCAGCAGTGCCCAGCCCACCGGCAGCAGCAGCGCCGCGCCCATTGCGGCGGCCATAAACGGCCCGGTGCACGGGGTCGCGGCGAAGGCGGCGAGCAGCCCGGTGGCGAACGCACCCTGCGGTGAGCCATCGCCTGCAAAGCCCGGCACCGAAAATTCGAATAACCCGGCGAGGTTGGCGGTGATCGTCACGGCGAGCAGCAGCAAGCCCGCGACCACCAGCGGTTCCTGCAGTTGAAACGCCCAGCCGACTTGCTCGCCGCCCGTGCGTAAGGCCAGTAGTAGCGCGCCGAGCGCGAGGCATGCGAGTACCACCCCGGCGGTATAGGCGAGCCCCTCGCGCCGCGCCTGTGCCTCGCTCTCACCCGCACGGGCGAGGCTCAGCGCCTTCAGGCTGAGGATCGGGAACACGCACGGCATCACGTTCAGCAGCAGCCCGCCGAGCAGTGCCGAGAGTAACAACACCGCCAGACCGGTGGTCGGCGGGGTGGCGTCGAGCGGTTTGCCGCCAATCGGGACGGGACCCGGCGTGGCGGCGATTTCAACGCCGTCGCCCGCCGTATTGAGCCGCAGCACTGCGGCCAAGGCGGCCGGGCTGAGCGGATCGAACTTGCTCCGCTCCAGCTCGATGATCAGGGTATCGCCTGCCCGCGAGAAGCGCTGAGGAGCAGCGTAGTCGGCCACACTTTCGCTCAGAACGAACAGATGCGGCTGATCGAGCTTGACGGCGGCGGGCAGCGGCACCGCCACGCGCAATGCAGTACCGGTCAACGTAAACTTTGCCGCAGCGCCCAGCGGAGCGGGCAGTGCAGCGCGCCAGCGATCAAACCGCGGATCATGCGGAGCAGCGCTGCCCACAGTAATGGCGAGCGACAATTCGGCTTGTTCGGGCACGCAAATCTTGTCGGTACAAGCCAGCCAGCGCGCCTTGCCAGTCAGCGTCAGCACGGAGCCCAGTGCAGCGCCTACTGGCACGCTCAGCTCAGTCAACACCGCGTAATCGTGCTCGTAAACATGGTTCATCAGCCCGGCCACGAAGAGTGTGCCCGGCACCGGAAAGCGCAGCGGCGCAATGCTGGCGCCGCGCGGCAAGGTCCAGTCGACCATCAGTGGCAGCCCGGCATCGCCCGGATTGAGCCAGTAACCGTGCCAGCCCGGGGCTGGCCGCAT